>CAMATD010000067.1 GCA_945860785.1 Variovorax sp. YR752
CCACGCGGCAGATCTCGGCGCGGCCGGCCTATGCGGTGGTGCAGGTCAGCGCGCTCGCGGTGGGCCTGCTGGCCCTGGTGCTGCTGGTGCTGCTGCGCACCGACCTCGTCGCGAGCTGGCGCAAGGCCACGCCGCCCGATGCGCCGAACCGCTTCGTCATCAACGTGATGCCCGATCAGAGCGATGCGTTCCAGAAGTCGCTGCGCGATGCCGGCGTGGGCAAGTTCGACTGGTACCCGATGATCCGCGGCCGCCTGATCGCGATCAACGACAAGCCGATAACGCCCGACGATTACGTCGACGACCGCGCCAAGCGGCTGGTGGACCGCGAGTTCAACCTCAGCAACGCCGTGCAGGCGCCCGCGCACAACAGCATCACGTCCGGCAAATGGACGCCCGACGCGGCGGGCGAGGTCAGCGTGGAAGAAGGCCTGGCCGACACGCTCGGCCTCAAGCTCGGCGACCGCCTGCGCTTCGACATCGGCGGCATGCAGAACGATGCGCGCATCACCTCGCTGCGCAAGGTCGACTGGGGTTCGCTGCATGCCAACTTCTTCGTGATGTACACGGTGGCCTCGTTGCCCGATGTGCCCGTGACCTACATGGGCGCCTTCCGCGCGCCCGAGACCCGGGGTTTCGACAACGCGCTGGTGCGCAGCTACCCGAACGTGACCAACGTGGACATGAGCGCGACCATCAACCAGGTGCAGCGCGTGCTCGACCAGGTGATCCGCGCGGTCGAGTTCCTGTTCGGCTTCACGCTTGCGGCGGGGCTGGTGGTGCTGTTCGCCGCGGTCACGGCCACGCGCGAAGAGCGGGCGCGCGAATTCGCGGTGATGCGCGCCGTGGGCGCGCGTGCCAGCCTGTTGCGGCAGGTGCAGCGGGCCGAGCTGATCGGCGTGGGGCTGCTCGCGGGCTTTCTCGCGAGCATCGTGGCCTCGGTGATCGGCTGGGCGCTCGCGCGTTATGTGTTCGAGTTCACCTAGACGGCATCGCCGCTCGTGCGGGTGGCGGGCGCACTGGCCGGTACCGTGCTGGCGCTGGGGGCGGGATGGTGGGACTTGCGCGATGTGCTGCGCAGGCCGGTGGTGGATACGCTGAGACGGGCGGCAGAGTAAACCCGCGTTGCAAGCATGCCCATCGACAGCACAAACAAGGGGTGACATGACGATGACGACCGAGACGCGCCCTGCGGTGCTGGACCTGATCGGCAACACACCGCTGGTCCAGGTCACCCGGCTGGACACCAGCCTCTGCACCCTGTTCCTCAAGCTCGAATCGCAGAACCCCGGCGGCTCCATCAAGGACCGTGTCGGCCTCGCGATGATCGAGGCGGCCGAGCGCGACGGGCGCCTTCGCCCCGGCGGCACGGTGGTCGAGGCGACGGCCGGCAACACCGGGCTGGGCCTGGCGCTGGTGGCGCGCGCCAAGGGCCATCGCGTGGTGCTGGTGGTGCCGGACAAGATGTCGACCGAGAAGGTGCTGCACCTCAAGGCGCTCGGCGCCGAAGTCCACATCACGCGGTCCGACGTGGGCAAGGGCCATCCCGCGTACTACCAAGACTACGCGGCAAGGCTCGCGAAGGAGATTCCCGGCGCCTTCTTCGTCGACCAGTTCAACAACCCCGACAACCCGCTCGCGCACGCGTCCAGCACCGGCCCCGAGATCTGGCAGCAGTGCGGCCACGAGCTCGATGCCATCGTGGCCGGCGTCGGCTCCGGCGGCACCATCACCGGTCTCACGCGCTACTTCCGCACGGTGCAGCCGGCGCTTTGCTTCGTGCCCGCCGTCAAGGCCGCGGCCGAGAAGGTCGCCGAGCAAGCCCGCGCGACGCTGGAGCAGGAGGCCGACGCCTTCGACGCTGCGATGATCCTGAGCCCCGACTACATCAAGTGGTCGGAAGGTGCGGTCAAGGTGCTGGCCGCCGCGGATGCCGAGCTCAGCGACAAGCAGGAACAGATGCTGGTCGAACTCGAGGACATGGCCCGCGCGATCGCCAACGACACGCCGGCGCTCGCGAAGGCCAAGGAATGGGTCATCGAGAAGCTGCCCCGGTTCATCTACGTGGACGAGTACCCCGCGCTGCCCGGTCCCAGAACATCGCCGACTACCTCGTGCGCAAGGGCTGGGGGCAAACGACGCCCGAGCAGCAGAACTTCGAGAAGCTGTGCAAGGTCGCGGGGCTCGATCCGCAACAGCTCCAGGACCTCTTGGACAAGAACGACCAGGCCACGCGCAACCAGCTCGCGAACCGTGCCGGCTCCGTCGTCACTTCCGAAATCCGCCGGGTGTGGAAGGACCGCGAACTCAAGGTCCGCTTCAACCTCGACGGGCCGTACATGGACACGCTGGTGTCCGACCCGAACGGCGCTTACGAAGTGGAGGTGAACCTCGACGAGCGAAGCCGCGGCTTCCAGTGGTTCTTCTCGTTCTACATCACCTTCTTCGCGGACACGAAGGGCGCCGGCGATGCCATCCTGCTGCTGGACGAGCCTGGCCTGCATCTGCATGCGCGCTCGCAGACCGATCTGCTGGCGCACTTCGAGCAGGACTTCGGAAACCAGATCATCTACACGACGCACTCGCCGTTCATGGTGCCGACGCACCGGCTCGATGCGGTGCGCACGGCGAGCATGAGCGAGGCCACGGGCACCACCGTGAGCAACAAGGCAGAGGGTGACGCGCGCACGCTCTATCCGCTGCAGGCTGCGCTCGCGCTGAGCCGCATCGCGAGCGAGCCCGTGAAGCCACTGCTCAAGGAGAGCGCACCGCGCGCCGAGGCGCCGTCCCGCGAGGTCAGTGAGCCGGTAGCAAGTCTTCCTTGAACATGTGCTCGCTCGCGAAGTCGACGAAGGCCCGCACCTTCGGCGACAGCTGCCGGCTCGAGGACCACAGCGCTGAAAACTGCCCCTTGCGCGACAGGTGGGTGGCCATCACGCGCTGCAGTTCGCCGCGGCAGAGCGAATCGCGCGCAAGGAAGTCGGGCATGTAGGCCACGCCGAGGCCGGCCACGGCCGCGCCGAGCATGGCTTCCATGTTGTTGCACAAGAGGCCGGGCGGCAGCTGCGTGGGCAGGCCCGGCAGGTCCCAGTCCCTTCCCGCCGGTCACGAACTTGTAGCGCAGGCAGCTGTGCTGCGCGAGGTCGGCTGGCACCTGCGGCACGCCGTGGCGCGCGAGGTAGTCCGGCGAGGCCACGAGCACGCAGCAGAACGGGCCGAGCCGGCGCGCGACCAGTTGCGAATCGCCCAGCTCGCCGCTGCGGATCGCCACGTCCACGCCTTCGGCGATCACGTCGACTAGGCGGTCGTTGAAGTCGAGGTCGAGTTCGACCTCGGGATAGCGCGCCTTGAAGGCCGGCAATATCGGTAGCAGGAAGCGGTAGCCGATGGTCGGCAGGCTCACGCGCAGTTGGCCGCGCGGGGCGGTGACGGCGTCCTGCATCATGGCGCGCGCATCGTCCAGCTCGTCGAGGATGCGGCGGCAGCGCTCGTGGAACATCGCGCCTTCCTGCGTGAGCCGCACATGCCGCGTGGTGCGGTTGAAAAGCCGCAGGCCAAGCTGCTGCTCGAGCCGCGCGACGTTCTTGCCCACGGCCGAGGCCGAGATGCCCAAGAGCCGGCCGGCCTTGGCAAAGCTCAGCAGGTCGGCCGCCCGCACGAAGGATTCGAGTCCACTGAAGCTGTCCATGGATTAACAACCTTGGGTTGGGAGTGTGAGGATCAATGGCGCCATTTTCATTCCATTGATTCCTTTCTATCTTCTGTTCCTTCCTTCTGCGCGAAAGTCTTCGATGTCCTCGTCCTCCCACAAGAACTGGCTGCTGGCCGCCGTCTGCCTGGCGGCGCTGGGCATGCCGCTGAGCTTCACCGGCCCGGCGGTGGTGCTGCCCGCGATCCGCGATGCGCTGGGCGGCAGTCCGGTACAACTCAACTGGGTGACCAACGCCTTCATGCTGAGCTTCGGCGCGACGCTGATGGCGGCGGGAGTGCTGGCTGACGCCTATGGGCGCAAGCGGGTCTTTCTGTTGGGGCTGGCGGTGGTTGCGCTCAGCAGTTCGTTGCTGACGCTCGCGCCCGGCATCGTCGCCTTCGATCTCGCGCGCGCCCTGCAGGGGTTGGGCTCGGCTGCGGCTTTTGCCTCGGGCACTGCCGCGCTGGCGCAGGTGTTCGATGGCGCGGCGCGCACGCGGGCGTTCAGCTTCATCGGCACCTCGTTCGGCGTGGGGCTGTCGTGCGGCGCGATCCTCTCGGGCTGGCTGGCCGAAGCCTTTGGCTGGCAGTCCGTGATGCTGAGCCCGGGGGCGATCAGCCTCGTAGCGCTGTGCATCGCCGCGCCGAGCATGCGCGAGTCGAGCAACCCGAACGCGATGGGGCTCGATGTGCCGGGCACGGCCACTTTCACCGGCGCGCTGACGCTGCTGACGCTCGGCGTGCTGCAGGCGCCGGACAGCGGCTGGGGCAGCCCGTGGGTGATCGGTGCGCTGGCGGGGGCGGCGCTGATGGGCGCGGCCTTCATCGCCATCGAGCGGCGCGTGGCGCATCCGATGCTCGACTTGTCGCTGTTCCGCTTCCCGCGCTTCGTGGGCGTGCAATTGCTGGCTGCGGCGCCGGCCTATGGCTTCGTGGTGCTGCTGGTGCTTCTGCCGATCCGCTTCATCGGGCTGGAGGGGCGCAGCGCGCTGGAGGCGGGCAGCTTCATGTTCGCGCTCTCGGGGCCGATCCTGGTGGTGCCGACGCTGGCGGCCTCGCTCGCGCACCGGTTCTCGGCGGGCGTGATCTCGGCCGTGGGGCTGCTGGTGTGCGCGGTGGGGCTCTTCTGGCTCAGTCGCTGCGCACCGGGGACGCCGCTGCATGAGATCGTGTGGTCGCTGCTGCTGATCGGCGCCGGCATCGGCCTGCCCTGGGGCTTGATGGACGGGCTCGCGGTGAGCGTGGTGCCGCGCGAGCGCGCGGGCATGGCGTCGGGCATCTTCAACACGGTGCGGGTGGCGGGCGAGGGCATTGCGCTCGCGCTGGTGGGGGCAGGGTTGACGGCGCTGGTGGCGCTGCAGCTGGGGCGTCTGCCGGCGCATCCGGCCGCGACATCGCAGGCGGCGCAGCGGGTGACGACGGGCGATTTGTCGCAGGCGCTGGCGCTGTTGCCGGGCGTGGATCGCGCGGCGCTGCTGCATGCGTACGGCGCGGCGTTCGGCACGCTGCTATGCGTGCTGGCCGGCGTGACCGTGTTGACGGCGCTGGTGGTGTTCGTGTTCTTGCGAGGGGAGACGCACGCCGAAGCGGGTGCGGTGGCGTTGGAGTCACCGGCCTGTTGAAGGGATGTCTTGCTCCTTCCCCTTCCGGGGGAAGGCTGGGATGGGGGCATGCGGCCTTTGCAACGCCGCTGGTGCTTGATACGCCGCTTGCCCCCACCCCAGCCCTCCCCCGGGAGGGGAGGGGGCAAGACAACAACAGGGTCAGGTCTCGGCCGCCTCGAAGATGTCCCGCAGCCACTGCGTGAACACGCGCACGCGCGACGACAACTGGCGGTTCTGCGAATAGAGCACGGACACGGGCATCGGCGGTGGCGCGAAGCCGGGCAGCAGCACCTTCAGTCGGCCATCCGCGAGTTCGCTGGCCACGCGGTAGCGCGGCACTTGCACCAGCCCGAGCCCGGCAACGGACGAGCCCGTGTAGAGATCGGCGCCGGTCACCGAGACGGTGGCGGGCAGGTTCACGGTCGTCACCCGGCCGTCGACTGTGAATTCGAGCGGCACCACCTTGCCGGTGCCGCTGGAGATGTAGTTGACCGCGCGGTGCGAAGCCAGCGCTTCCATGCTGTCCGGCTCGCCGTGCCGCGCCAGGTAACCGGGGCTCGCGACCGTGACCTGCGGCAGCAGCGCGACGCGCCGCCCGATCATCGAGGAGTCCTGCAGGGTGCCCGCGCGCAGCACGCAGTCGATGCCCTCGCGCACCAGGTCGACCAGCCGGTCGTCCTCGCCGATGTGCAGTTGCAGTTCGGGATAGCGCGCGAGGAAGCCGGGCAGCGCCGGCACCACGAAATGCCGCGCCAGCGTGCCCTGCAGGTTCACGCGCAGCAGGCCCTTGGGCGCTTCGTTCCTGAACGATCCCTCGGCCTCTTCCATGTCGGCCAGCAGCCGCACGCAGCGGCGGTAGTAGGCCTCTCCGTCCTGCGTGAGGCGCACGGTGCGCGTGGTGCGCTCCAAGAGCCGCGTGCCGATGCGCTCTTCCATTCGCTTGATGAGGGTGGTGACGGTGGCGCGCGGGATCTGCAGGTCTTCGGAGGCCTGCGTGAAGCTCTGCCGCTCGGCGATGCGCACGAAGGCCTGCATTTCCTGAAAACGGTCCATAGGGCGATCTCTTGTTCTATTGTTTAAGTAAATGGAACTGTTATGGCGATCAAGAGGTAATTATCTTTCAAGTGGAACGATCGATGATTCGTCTCACCAACCAACCACCGAAAGGAATCGCACCATGAACACCCCCCGCAACACCCAGGTCGCCATCGTCACCGGCGCATCGCGCGGCATCGGCGCCGCCGTCGCGCAGCGCCTCGCCAAGGACGGTTTTGCCGTCGCCATCAACTACGCATCGGGCTCGACGCAGGCCGAGGCGCTGGTCGCCGAGCTGACGGCCGCTGGCACCAAGGCCATCGCGGTCCAGGCCGATGTGGCCAACGCCGAGGAAGTGCGCCGCATGTTCGATACCGTCGAAGCGCAGCTCGGCAAGGTCGACGTGCTGGTCAACAACGCCGGCGTGCTGAAGACCGTGCCGCTGGCCAACCACAGCGACGCGCTCTACGACCAGACCTTCGACAGCAACGTGCGCGGCACCTTCAACACGCTGCGCGAAGCCGCAACGCGCCTGAACGCGGGCGGGCGCATCGTCAACTTCTCGAGCACCACGCTCGCGCTGAACATGCCCGGCTACGCGATCTACAACGCCACCAAGGCGGCGGTCGAGGCCTTCACGCACGTGTTCGCCAAGGAACTGCGCGGTCGCAACATCACGGTGAACGCCGTGGCACCGGGCCCGATCGCCACCTCGCTGTTCCTCGATGGCAAGACCGAAGAGCAGATCCAGACCTTCGCGAAGATGCCGCCGCTGCAGCGCCTCGGCCAGCCGGAAGACATCGCCTCGGTGGTGGCCTTCCTCGCCGGTCCCGATGCGGGCTGGGTCAATGGCCAGATCCTGCGCGCCAATGGCGGCGTGGCCTGAACCCATCCGTTCATTCATTCATTCATTCATTCATACCTTCGGAGAAACACCATGCAAAAGCAAATCATCCTGGTCACCGGTGCAGGCACCGGCATCGGCAAGCTCACCGCCCAATCCCTGGCCGAAGCCGGTCATGTGGTCTACGCATCGATGCGCGACATCGCGGGCCGCAACAGTGGCCGCGCCGCCGAAATGCGCAGCTACGCCGCAGCCAAGGGCCTGCAGCTGCACCCGCTCGAACTCGACGTGCTCTCGCAGGCATCGACCGATGCCGCCGCGGCCACCATCGTTCGCGAGCAGGGCCACCTCGACGTGGTGATGCAGAACGCCGGCCACCTCGGGGTCGGACCGACCGAGGCCTTCATGCCCGAAGAAATCACCAAGGTGTTCGACACCAACGTGCTCGGCGCGCAGCGCGTGAACCGCGCGGTGCTGCCGTACCTTCGCAAGCAGGAGTCGGGGTTGATGCTGTGGATCAGCAGCACGACCACCAAGGGCGGCTTCCCGCCGTTCATGGGCCCCTACGGCGCGGCCAAGGCGGCGATGGATTCGCTGGCCGTCACGCTGGCCTACGAGATCGCCCGCTTCGGCATCGAGACGTCGATCGTCGTGCCCGGCGCCTTCACCAAGGGCACCGACCACTTCCCGAGCGCGGGCAAGCCGGCCGATGCCACCACGGCCGCCGCCTACAGCCGCTACGACGGCGTGATGGACCAGATCGGCGCGCGTCTCTCCGCGCTGATGCCCGACGATGCCGACCCGCAGGCCGTGGCCGACGAGATCGTCCGCATCGTGGGCTTGCCCGCCGGCCAGCGCCCGATGCGCTCGCTGATCGACTTCGTGGGCGACGGTGCGAAGGAAGTGTTCGAGGTGTCGGAGCGCGTGCGCATAGCTTTCGCGCAACGCATCGGCATGGCCGACCTGCTCGAAGCGAAGATCAGGCGCTAAGCGGGGCGTCATAAAAAACCGGTGGATCTTCCTGTCCAATAGCGGCATGGAATATCCACCGAACGAGCTCTCAGAGCGGTTGACCGAACTCGAGATCAAGTCGAGCTACGCCGACGACCTGCTGGAGCAACTGAACATGACGATCTACCGGCAACAGCAGCAGATCGACAGCCTGGTCCAGCAGGTGGCGCATCTCCGGCAACAGAGCCAGAACGCAGGGCAGGATGGGGCGACGCGCAATCTTCGCGACGAGCTGCCGCCGCATTACTAAGAGCCGGCCTACGATCTATTCGGGGCCACGTTAAGGCGCTGCTGTTCGGGGCACGATCACGCCGACGGTGTGCTTTGCTCCGCGAATGTCCCCCGGCGCGGCCTAAGGCCGCATGCCTCCTCCTTTATTTCGCTGCGCAGAGCACACCGCCGGCGTGATCGCTCAGCGCACTGGTTGATCGGCCGCAAACCAGCAGCGTGCCCTGTGCACGCGCCCCGAACGCACATGCACCACGCCGCGCCGCGAACAGGCTCCAAGAAGGAATGATCAGCCGTGCGAGTGCCAGAGCACGGCGAAGAAATGGCAGGTGCTACCGGCCAGCACAAACAGGTGCCACACCGAATGCGCAAAGCGCACCTTGTTGTCGAACAGGAAGACCACGGCACCAGCCGTATAGAACAGTCCACCCGCCACGAGCCAGCCCCGCCCCGCCGGTGACATGCGCTCGTACAGCGGCACCGCCGCCATCAGCGCCATCCAGCCCATCGCCACATAAAGCCCCGTCGACCACAGCGGATGCAGCAGCCGGTTGAACAGCTTGGCTCCCACACCCAAACCGCCGCGGCGCAAATGGCCCCGAACAGCGTCCAGCCCCACGGCCCGCGCAGCACGCCGAACAGGAAGGGCATGTAGCTGCCCGCGATGAACAGGTAGATGGGCGCGTGGTCGAGCCGGTTGAACCAAGCCTTGGCCCGGCCCATGGGCAGCGCGTGGTACAGCGTGGAGATCAGGTACAGCACGATCGCCGTGCCGGCAAAAAGACAGGCACCGACCACGTTGGCCGCCTGGCCCTTCTGCAAGGCGCTGTAGACCAGGATGGGCAGCGAGGCAATCGCCAGCACCAAGCCGACGCCATGGCTCAGGGCGTTGAAGAGTTCTTCCATCGCGGTCTGGTCGCGGACCGCGGTGGCCTGTTTCTCCGGGCTGGCCGGAGCGGGTTGCTGCAGCTGCATCGGTTGCGGATTCATCGTCGTCATCAAGAACAGAACCTCCTGGATCGGGTTTAGTCCCACGGCCGCCGTGCGAACAGTCAGATCATGCTACTTGACCTGCTGTTTGCCCAGCTTGCGCGCCAATGTGCGCCGATGCATGCCGAGCCGGCGCGCGGTCTCGGAAATATTGAAGCCGGTTTCGGCCAGCATCTCGTGGATGCGCTCCCATTCGAGCGTCTTGATCGAGGTCGAGCGGTTGGTCAGCTCCACCTCGGTGGTGCCGGTGGCGCGGCCGAAGGCGGCCTCGATGTCGTCGGTGTTCGAAGGCTTGGCCAAGTAGTGGCAGGCACCGAGCTTGATGGTCTCGACGGCGGTGGCAATGCTGGCAAAACCCGTCAGTACCACGATCAGCATCTTGGGGTTGTGCCGGTGCAGCATCTGCACGCAGGCCAAGCCCGAGGCCTCGCCATTGAGCTTCAGGTCGACCACCGCATAGCCGGGCGAGCGGGCCTGCAGCAGCGTGTCGACCTCCTCGACATTGCTTGCCAGCATCACCGCATAGCCGCGGCGCTCGAAGGAACGGCCGAGCGTGCGCGCGAAGGCATCGTCGTCCTCGACGATCAGCAACTGGCGCTCAGCTTCCGTGGTTTCCGTCATGGCCTTCCTCTTCTTCCAGCACGATGGCCGCCAGCGGCAAGGTGACCGTCACGACCGCGCCGCCTTCGGGCCGGTTGTGCGCCGCGACGCGGCCGCCGATCGTGCGCGCCACGTTGACGACGAGGAACAGCCCGAGCCCGCCGCCGGGCCGGCCCTTGCTCGACTGGTAGGGCTTGCCGAACTCCTTCAGGATGCCCGGCAGGAAACCGGGGCCCGCGTCGGTGACCGTGATCGTCAGTGCGTCGGCGTCGTGCGCCGCCTCGAGGCGCAGCCAGTGCGACGAGGCCTCCAGGGCATTGTCGAGCACGTTGCAGATCATCTGCTTCAAGGCCGAGTCGGAGACCATGGGCAGGTCCTGGCCGAAGCGGTTCTCGTAGTCGAATTCTTCGACGGGACGGGTGGTGCGCCATTCCTCGACCAGGTCGTCGAGGAAGGTGCTCACCGTGGTTTCTTCCGACGATTCGCCGCGCGCCTCACCGGCCGACAGCAGGATGCCGCTCACGATGCTCTTGCAGCGCTGGATCTGCAGTTCTATCTCGGCCACTTCGGTCAGCAGCTCGGGGTCGGAGCTGAAGTGCGGCAGCCGGCGCCAGTCGCCCAGGATCACCGCCAGCGTGGCGAGCGGCGTGCCGAGTTCGTGCGCCGCGCCTGAGGCGAGCAGGCCCATGCGCACGATGTGTTCTTCTTCCGAGGCGCGCTGGCGCAGGTCGGCCAGCCGTGCGTCGCGTGCGCGCAGGTTGCGGCTGATGCGGGTGATGAAGATCACCAGCAGCGCCGCATTGAGCGCAAAGCAGACCAGCATGCCCTGGATGTAGGGGCTCCACAGGCCGCGGTGGTGGTCGAGCGGCAGCGCCAGCGGACGCGAGAACAGCGCCAGGCCCGCAAAGCACAGGCTGGTGACGACCACGATGGTCCAGGTCGACCAGGCCTTGAGCAGCACCGCGCCCAGGATCACCTGCAGCAGGTAGAGAAAGACGAAGGGGTTGGTGGCGCCGCCGCTCAGGTAGAGCTGGGCCGTGAGCGTGGCCACGTCGACCAGCAGCGCGAGGAACAGCTCGCCGTTGGTCACCCGGCGCAGGGTGCGCGAGCGCAGTAGGCTCACCACGTTGAAGAGCGCCAGGCAGGTCAGCACCTGCAGCATGTTGTCCAGCGGCAGCCGGATGCCGAAGCCGAAGTGCACGACCAGGATCGTGACGACCTGCCCGACCACCGCGAACCAGCGCAGCTGGATCAGCTGCTGCATGTTCTTGTGGCCGGTGGCGTTGTCCAGGCTCGCGATTCCGGCGCGCGGGGCATGCAGCTCCCCCGCGACCGCGGCGGCTTCAGTCGCGGCGGGCATCTGGCGAGGAGGGGCGGGCGTCGTCGGCATCGGCTGCATTTTCGCCGTTGCCGCCGGCGGCCTTCAGTCCGCGCCCGCGCTCGTCGCGCCAGACGTACCAGGCGCCGCCCAGCACCATCAGCGCGAGGCCGTACCAGGTGAGGGCGTAGACGAGGTGGCTGTTGGGGAAGGCGATGACCGTCAGGCCGCGCGCGGGCCAGTCGGATGTTTCGGCGGACAGCGAGGGGTCGGCCTCGGCATCGACGAAGTAGGGCGCGACATTGTTCAACCCCCGTGCCGTGGCGATGGCCTGCACGTCGCGCGAGAACCAGCGCTCCGCTGCGGGGTCGTTCTTGCGCAGGAAGCCGCCTTGGGGCTCGGTGATGCGCAGCAGGCCGGTGACGGTGGTCTCGCCCTTCGACTCGATGGCGGTGCGGGCCCCGCGCTCGCGCGCTTCGGGCGGGACGAAGCCCCGGTTGACCAGCACGACGGTGCCGTCGGCGGCCTGCAGCGGCGTCAGCACCCAGAAGCCGGCACCGAGCCGGGTGCTGGCCTGGACCAGTGTCTCCTTGTCGTGGAGGAAGGTGCCTGCGATGCGCAGGTGCCGGTATTCGTCATCGGCCGCGTTCACTTGCGGCCAGTTGTCGCGCCCGGGAGCCGCTGCGGCCGGGGCATGCACGCGCTGGTCGACGCGGGCGATGAGATCGAGCTTCCAGGCCCTGCGCTCGACCTGCCAGGTGCCGAGCGCGAAGAAGCCGGCAAAGGCCAGGGCCGCGCAGACCGCCAGCGCCACCCGGGCGGCCGCGGAGCGCTGGCGGCCGGCCGGTGTGTGGTGGGCGCTGTGGTCCGGCGGCGGGGTCGTCAAGGCATGTTCTTCATGTCGTGCACCGACATCGGCATCATGTTGGTGTTCATGTGGTACATGACCCAGAGCGATCCGGCCAGCGTGATGACGACGAGCACGATCGTGAAGATCAGCGCCAGCATGTTCCACCCGCTCTCGGACTTGGCGTCCATGTGCAGGAAGTAGATCATGTGGACCACGATCTGCACCGCGGCAAAGCCCAGGATGATGAGCGACGTGGTGTTCGTGCTGGCGAATGCCTTGCCCATGACGAGCCAGAACGGAATCGCGGTCAGGATCACGGCCAGCACGAAGCCGGTCATGTAGCCCTTGAAGGTGCTGTGGCTGACGGGACCATCGTCGTGATGGTCGTCGTGCGCGCCATGACCGTGCGCGGCGGTGTCGGTGTGGGCGCTCATTGCATCGATCCCATCAGGTAGACGAAAGTGAAGACACCGATCCAGACCACGTCCAGGAAGTGCCAGAACATCGACAGGCACATCAGGCGGCGGCGGTTCGCGGCGGTGAAGCCGTGCTTGGGCAGCTGGACCATCAGCACGATGAGCCAGACGATGCCGAAGCTCACGTGCAGGCCGTGGGTGCCGACCAGCGCGAAGAACGACGACAGGAACGCGCTGCGCTGCGGGCCCGCGCCTTCGTGGATCAAGTGCGCGAATTCATACAGCTCGAGGCCGATGAAGCCCGCGCCCAGCAGGCCGGTGATGACCAGCCAGACCAGCGTGCTGCCCATGCGCCGCTTCTGCATCTCGAGCACCGCGAAGCCGTAGGTGATCGACGACAGCAGCAGCAGCGAGGTGTTGATCGCCACCAGCGGCAGGTCGAACAGGTCGGCGCCCGAGGGGCCGGCCGCGTAGCTGCGGCCCAGCACGCCGTACACCGCGAACAGGCAGGCGAAGACCAGGCAGTCGCTCATCAGGTAGAGCCAGAACCCCAGCAGCGTGCCGTTTTCGGGGTGGTGGTCGTTGCCGACGTGGAACAGGTCGAACGAGGGCGACTTGCCGGCAAGGCTGCCGGCCGCGCTGGAGGAGAGTGCAGTGGTATCAGACATGGGCAGCCGCCAGGAGTCGCGTGCGGGCGTCTTCGGTGCGAACCACTTCATCCGCGGGGATGTGATAGTCGCGCTTGTAGTTGAAGGTATGGATGATCACCGCAGCCAGCATGGCGACGAAGCCTGCGCCCGCCACCAGCCACATCTGCCAGATCAGCGCGAAGCCGCAGGTGGCCGCCAGTGCCGCGATGATGAAGCCGGCGGCGGTGTTCTTGGGCATGTGGATCGGCGTGAAGCCGTCCAGCGGCCGTTCGTAGCCAAGCTTCTTCATGTCGGTCCAGGCGTCGTTGTCATGGATGCGCGGCGTGAACGCGAAGTTGTAGGCCGGCGGCGGCGACGAGGTCGACCACTCGAGCGTGCGGCCGTTCCACGGGTCGCCCGTGGTGTCGCGCAGCGACTCGCGGCGGATGTAGCTCACCACCAGCTGGATGATGAACGATGCGATGCCCAGCGCGATCAGCACGGCGCCGAAGGCGGCGACCTGGAACCAGATCTGCAGCGACATGTCCTGGAAGTGGCTCATGCGGCGCGTGACGCCCATCAGGCCCAGGATGTACAGCGGCATGAAGGCGAACCAGAAGCCGACGATCCAGAACCAGAAAGAGCACTTGCCCCAGAACGGATCGAGCTTGTAGCCGAAGGCCTTCGGGAACCAGTAGGTGATGCCCGCCAGCATGCCGAACAGCACGCCGCCGATGATCACGTTGTGGAAGTGGGCGATCAGGAACAGGCTGTTGTGCAGCACGAAGTCGGCCGGGGGCACCGCGAGCAGCACGCCCGTCATGCCGCCGATCACGAAGGTGATCATGAAGCCGATGGCCCACATCATGGGCAGCTCGAAACGGATGCGGCCGCGGTACATGGTGAAGAGCCAGTTGAAGATCTTCGCGCCCGTCGGGATCGAGATGATCATCGTCGTGATGGCGAAGAACGAGTTCACGCTGGCGCCGGAGCCCATGGTGAAGAAGTGATGCAGCCAGACGAGGTACGACAGGATGGTGATCACGACCGTGGCGTACACCATCGAGGCGTAGCCGAAGAGGCGCTTGCCCGAGAAGGTGGAGACCACTTCCGAGAAGATGCCGAAGGCCGGCAGGATCAGGATGTACACCTCGGGGTGGCCCCAGATCCAGATCAGGTTCACGTACATCATGGCGTTGCCGCCGAGGTCGTTCGTGAAGAAGTTGGTGCCGACGTAGCGGTCGAGCGACAGCAGGGCCAGCACGGCGGTCAGCACCGGGAAGGCAGCCACGATCAGCACGTTGGTGCAGAGGGCGGTCCAGGTGAACACCGGCATCTTCATCATCGTCATGCCGGGGGCGCGCATCTTCACGATGGTGGCCAGCAGGTTGACGCCGGAGAGCAGGGTTCCGACCCCCGCTATCTGCAAGGACCAGATGTAGTAGTCGACCCCCACGTCGGGGCTGAAGAGAATGCCCGACAGCGGCGGGTAGGCCAGCCAGCCGGTCTTGGCGAACTCGCCCACGAACAGCGACGCCATCACGAGGCCGGCGCCGAAGGTGGTCATCCAGAAGCTGAAGTTGTTCAGGAACGGGAAGGCCACGTCGCGCGCGCCGATCTGCAGCGGCACCACGAAGTTCATGAGGCCCGTGACCAGCGGCATCGCCACGAAGAAGATCATGATCACGCCGTGGGCGGTGAAGATCTGGTCGTAGTGGTGCGGCGGCAGGAAGCCGGCGTTGTCGCCGAAGGCGAAGGCCTGCTGGGCCCGCATCATGATCGCGTCGGAGAAGCCGCGCAGCAGCATCACCAGACCGAGGATGATGTACATGATGCCGATCTTCTTGTGGTCGATGCTGGTGATCCAGTCGCGCCACAGCGTGCCCCACACCTTGAAGTAGGTGATGGCGCCCAGAAGTGCGATGCCGCCGAGGGCGACCGCGATGAAGGTCACGAGCAGGATGGGCTCGTGAAGCGGAAGCGCCTCCCAGGTGAGGCGGCCGAAGACGAGCTTCGTCAGGTCAAGGTTCTGGAGCATCGTCATTCTTCGGTGGTGCACATCGCCGTGACGTATTTACGCTTGGGCGAATTGAGGGTGTCGGGCTGCCAGGGCTGCTGCTGCATGGTGGCGACGTTGAAGGCGCCGGGCTTGCCCAGGCCGCCTTCGGCATCGATGGCCATCATCTGCTTCATGCACATCTTGCTGCGGTCGACGCAGCGGTTGAGGATGGCGTCATACAGGTCGGCGGGCACGCTGGCGTAGTGGCGCACGGGCTCGCGCTCGCTCGGCACTTCGAGCTTCTGGTAGCCCTCGCGGGTCAGCTCGCCTTCCTTGCCGGCCTTGACCTTCTGGACCCACTGGTCGAAGTCGCCGGTGCTGAGGCCGTGGAACTTGAAGCGCATGCCCGAGAAGCCCGCGCCGCTGTAGTTGGCGGAGAAGCCTTCGAACTCGCCGGGCGCGTTGATGACCGCGTGCAGCTTGGTCTCCATGCCCGGCATCGCATAGATCTGGCCGGCCAGCGCGGGAATGAAGAAGGAGTTCATCACCGAGGAGGCGGTGATCTTGAAGCTGATCGGCCGGTCCACCGGCGCGGCCAGTTCGTTCACCGTGGCGATGCCCTGCTCGGGGTAGATGAAGAGCCACTTCCAGTCGAGCGCCACCACTTCGACGACCAGGGGCTTGGTCTCGGCGGGTACCGCGCGCTGGGCGTCGATCCGGCGCAGCGGCTGGTAGGGGTCGAGGGTGTGGGTGCTGATCCAGGTGATCGCGCCGAGCGCGATGATGATCAGGAGCGGCGCGGCCCAGATCGCGAGTTCGAGCTGGGTGGAGTGGTCCCAGTCGGGGCTGTAGGTGGCTTCCTTGTTCGACTGGCGATAGCGCCAGGCGAAGAAGACAGTCAGTCCGATCACCGGGATGATGATGATCAGCATCAGCACGGTGGAGACGACGATGAGGCGCCCCTGCTGATTGGCGATGTCGCCGGAGGGGTTCATCAGCACCGTGTTGCAGCCTGCCAGCAAGGCAAGGGGGAGCAACAGGAGCCATCGGCGAAGGTATTTGAGGGTGGGCATGCCGAAAGAAAGAAGTGCGGGGGCTGCGCAAAGACTCCACAATCTACGACCAAAGGTTCTCGTCGCCTATTGGACGTTTTGTCCTATGGCGGGAATTCTCGTTCGGTGAGACGCTTGGAGCCTCTGTTCATGGTCTACCTTTGTCACTGTCGGTGACACCCGAATTACAAAACGCAATGACGACGACGTCCAGCATCAGTCCGCAAGGCGCACAGCCTGTGCCGAACACGTCCGAAACCGGCGCCGCCCAGGGCGACGACCATTCGCATATTGCGCCTGGTGAAATCGCCGTGGGCGTGATCATCGGCCGCGCCTCCGAATATTTCGACTTCTTCGTCTACGGCATCGCCTCGGTGCTGGTGTTCCCGGCGGTCTTCTTCCCGTTCGAGCAGCGCCTGGAAGGCACCCTGTTCGCCTTCGTGATCTTTTCCTTCGCCTTCATCGCACGGCCTTTCGGAACTGTCATCTCGATGGTGATCCAGCGACGATTCGGGCGCGAGGCCAAGCTGACGCTGGCGCTCTTCGTGCTGGGCACTTCCACCGCGGGCATTGCTTTCCTGCCGGGTTACGCCAGCATGGGGTTCACGTCGATCGTGCTGCTGTCGGTGTTCCGCTTTGCCCAGGGCCTGGCGCTCGGCGGCTCGTGGGACGGCCTGCCTTCGCTGCTGGCGCTCAATGCACCCGCCAACCGCCGCGGCTGGTACGCGATGCTCGGCCAGCTGGGCGCGCCCATCGGCTTCTTCGTGGCCAGCGCGCTGTTCGCCTACCTCTATTCGAGCCTTCCCATCGAAGACTTCCTGGATTGGGGCTGGCGCTACACCTTCTACGTGGCCTTCGCGATCAACGTCGTGGCGCTGTTCGCGCGCCTGCGGCTGGTGGCGACCGAAGAGTATTCCCGCCTGCTCGAAGAGCGCGAGCTGCAACCCACCAGCGTGGTCGAGCTGACCCGCTCGCAGGGTGCCAACCTGCTGATCGGCGCGTTCGCGGCGCTGGCCAGCTATGCGCTGTTCCACCTGATCACGGTGTTCCCGCTGTCGTGGATCACGCTGTATTCGGACCAGTCGATCACCGAGTTCCTGGTGGTGCAGATGATCGGCGCGGTGCTCTGCGCCGGCGGCATCGTGGCCTCGGGCGTGATCGCCGACCGCGTGGGCCGCCGCCGCACGCTCGGCGGCCTGGCCGCGATGATCGCGGTGTTCAGCGGCTTCGCCCCGACGCTGCTCGACGGCGGCCGGGTCGGGCAGGACATCTTCATTCTGCTGGGCTTCGTGCTGCTGGGCCTGTCCTACGGCCAGGCCGCCGGTGCCGTGACCGCGAACTTCGAAGCGAAGTACCGCTACACGGGCGCCGCGCTCACGGCCGACCTGGCATGGCTCGTCGGCGCCGCTTTTGCGCCGCTGGTGGCGCTGGGCCTGTCCGCGCACTTCGGGCTGGCGTATGTCAGCGTCTACCTGCTCTCGGGCGCGGCCTGCACGCTGGCGGCGCTGGGGCTCAACCGGGCGCTCGAGCGGGACTGACCGCCGCAGACGTTTTTTTCGAAGGGGCCGTTTCGGCCCCTTTTTCATTTTCGGCGCGACAACCGCGCACTGGCTTAGGATCGCTTCGATGTTCGCCGCCGCAATCTTCGACATGGACGGGCTACTCATCGATTCGGAACGGCCCATCATGGCCGCCTGGATCGAAGCCGCCCGCACGCTCGACATCGAGCTTTCGCACAGCCAGTACCTGCAGGTCGTCGGGCTGGCCACTGCGGAGTCCGAGGTCATCCTCGGAACGCTGCTCGGTGGGCCGGCCGCCTATCGCCATGCGATCGATCACGTCCAGAGGCTCCTGCAACTGGAGCGCTCGGATGGCGTGCCGCTGTTTCCCATCAAACCCGGTGCGGCCGAATTCCTGGGCGCGCTGCGCCAGCGCGGAACGCGCTGTGCCGTGGCTTCTTCATCGACCAGCGGGCAGATCCAGGCCTGCCTCGAAAGCCTCGACGTGCTTCATCACTTCGAGGCTTTCGCAGGCGGTGACGAGGTGGCGCGCGCGAAGCCCGATCCGGCGCTTGACCTGCTCGCGGCCTCGCGACTTGGCGTGGACCCGTCGCAATGCATCGCCTTCGAGGACAGCGAGAACGGCGCCAAGGCCGCGCTGGCGGCGGGGCTCAGGGTCGTGATCGTTCCAGACCTCAAGCACCCGCCCGCTTCGATCGTCGAGCGGGCCTTTCACGTGCTCGATTCGCTGCACGAGGCGGTGGTGCACGTGCCAGCGCTGGTTTCCCGGCGAGGCGGTTCGTCCATGATCAAGATCGGCACTTTGTGCCATGTGGTCGACAGCTGCCTCGCATCGCCGATGACCGAGCGCGCGGTCGGCCGGATCGTGGAGGTGGTCTCGCTGCCCTACGAGGCGCCCAGCGAGCGCTACCTGCCCGGCACCTACTACGACGTGCTGTTCGAGGGCTGGACCTTCTACTGCCGCAGCGACAAGCTCGTGCCCATCTCCGATCCCGGCGCGGACGTCGGCAGCTGGGAAGACGAATTCATCGACATCCCCGCCAGCGCGCTTCAGAGAACTTCGTCGCGCAACTGCGGAAAAACCTTCGACACCTTCGCGAGCAGGTAGTCGCCGTAACGGCCGCTGAAGGCATGCACGTTGGCGCGGTCCCAGCGCTCTGCGCTGTCGTCGAGCGCCTCGGCACCCGCAAGTCCTTCGATGCGCTGCACGCGCGCCTCGAAATTCGGATCGAAGAACAACGGAAACGAGAGCCGGTCGCGGCCCGAGGTGTTGCGCTTCACGCGATGCGGCGTCGACTTGTAGAGCCCGCCGGTCATGCGGTCGAGCATGTCGCCGATGTTGCAGACGAACGAGCCGGCAATCGGTGGCGCGTCGATCCAGTCGCCGGGTGTGTGCACGGCCAGGCCGCCCACGTTGTCCTGGTGCAGGATGGTGAGCAGGCCGTAGTCGGTGTGCTCGCCGACGCCCCATTGCACGTCGAGCCCTTCGGGCACGGGCTGCGAGGGATAGTTGAAGAGCCGGAACAGGATCAGCGGATCGGCCGTGTAGCGTTCCGCGAAATACGTGGCTGGCAGATCGAGGCTCAGCGCGATGCCTTCCATCAGCCGGTGGCCGAGCTGCGTGACGGCCGCCATGTAGTAGTCGAGGATGGTTTCGCGGAAACCCGGCACGTCGGGAAACAGGTTGGGCCCGTGCACTGGCGTCTTCGCCAGCACCAGCGGGTGTGAGGCGGGCAGTTCGGTGCCGAGGTAGAGGCCTTCTTTCCAGTCAGGTCGGCCCGAGGTCAACTCGCCGCCGAGCGGAAAGAAGCCGCGCCAGGCGCGCCCGCCAAGGGCCATGCGCCATTGCATCTTCGTTGCCTCGGGCAGCTCGAAGAAGCGATGGCTCAGGTCTTCGAGCCGCCGCACCAGCGCGGCATCTACACCGTGGCCGGTGACGTAGAAGAAAGAACCCGTGCGCGCGGCAGGCCGCTCCGATCTGCGCCGCAACGGCGTCGCGCCCGGCCGCGCCGGCCACGAGCGGCGCAACGTCGATCAGGGGCAGGGTGGCGTCGGTGGTGGTCATGGGCATTCGAAGCATGTCACGCGTCGCGAGAGAACGGCGAACGGATGTCCGAAAGAAACTGCTGCGCGCGCGGATGCTGCGGCTGGTTGAAGAAGTCGTCGGGCGTGGCGCGCTCGAGCACCTTGCCCTCGTCCATGAAGAGCACGCGGTCGGCCACCTCGCGCGCAAAGCCCATCTCGTGCGTCACGCAGACCATGGTCATGCCGTCGCGCGTGAGGTCACGCATCACCAGCAGCACCTCGCCGACCATCTCGGGGTCGAGCGCGCTGGTGGGTTCGTCGAACAGCATCAGCGGCGGCTGCATGGCGAGCGCGCGCGCAATGGCCACGCGCTGCTGCTGGCCGCCCGACAGCTCGCTTGGCCACGCGTTGGCCTTGTTGGCGAGCCCCACGCGGTGCAGCAGTGCCATCGCGCGCTCCTCCGCTTCCTTGCGAGAGAGGCCGCGCAGCTGCATCGGCGCCATCGTGCAGTTCTGCAGCACCGTGAGGTGTGGGAACAGGTTGAACTGCTGGAACACGAAGCCGATGCGCGAGCGGAACGCGTTCACGTCGGTGCCGGGCGCGTGGATGTCCTTGCCCTCGAAAAGAATGCGGCCCGACTGGATCGGCTCCAGCCGGTTGAAGGTGCGGATCAGCGTCGACTTGCCCGAGCCCGAAGGCCCGCACACCACGACCACCTCGCCCTTGTGGATGGTCTCGTTGATGTCGACCAAAGCCTGGTAGCTGCCGTACCACTTGTTGACGTTCTGGAGTTCGATCATGCGGACACCTTGGGGGCCGAGGCGGAGGCGATGGTGGACATGCCGCGGCGCGCGAGCCGGCGTTCGAGCCAGTAGGCGAAGCGCGACAGGCCGAAGCACAGGATGAAGTAGGTCAGGCCGAGGATGCCGTAGATCTGCGCCGGCTTGGTGAAGACCTGCGTGTTGATCTGCGTCGCGATGAACGACACCTCGGCCAGGCCGATGATGTAGCCCAGCGAGGTTTCCTTGATGGTCGAGACGAACTGGTTCACCAGCGAGGGCAGCATGCTGCGCAGCGCCTGCGGCAGCACCACGAGGCGCATCGCACGGCCGTAGCCGAGGCTCAGCGCGCGGGCGGTTTCCATCTGGCCGCGCGGCAGGCCCTGGATGCCGGCACGCACGATCTCGGCGAGATAGGCAGCATCGAAGATCACGAGCGCGATCAGCATGGTGGTGAACTGGTCGGTCTTTACACCCGTCACGCTGGGCAGGAAGAAGTAGGCCCAGAAGATAGGAGCGGCAGGCCGCGCACCACGAACACGAGGCCCGTCACCGGCCAGCGCACCCAGCGCCAGGGGCTCACGCGCGCCAGGCCGAGCACGATGCCCAGCGGCAGCGCGAGCACGAGGCCACAGGAAGCGAGCAGCAGCGTGAGCACCAGCCCGCCGAGCGGGTCGTTCGGGTACTGCCCGATGAGGAAGTAGACCCAGTAGTCGTTGATGATTTCTAGCATGTCATCAACGCCTTCAGATGGTTCTCACCGGAAAGCGGTGGTGGTACCAGGTCGCAAGCCCTGTGATCGCCAGCGACACGGTCAGGTACGCCGCGCTCGCGAACGCGAACGACTCGAAGCTGCGAAAGGTCGCGCTCTCGACCTGCCCGGCCTGGTATATCAACTCGGCCACGCCGATGACGGTGGCGATCGAGGTGTTCTTCCAGAGGCTCAGCGTCTGCGAGATCAGCGGCGGCACCGTCACCCGCAGCGCCTGCGCCAGCACCACGCGGCGCATGGTGTCGAGAAAACTGAAGCCCAATGCGCGCCCGGCCTCGAACTGCACGGTGGGGATCGCGCGGATGCCGCTGCGGATGTCTTCCGCCATGAAGGCGGCCGTGTAGAGCGCGAGCGCGATGATGGCGCTGTAGGCCTCGATGTGGCCCGCGTAGAGCCGTTGCTTGATGCCATCGGGCAGCAACTCGGGCGCGCCGAAGTACCAGAAGAGCATGTGCGCGAGCAGCGGGATGTTGCGGATCGACTCCACATACGCAAAGCCCAGCCAGCGCAGCGGTGCGAGCGGCGAAAGGCGCAGCAGCGCCACCACCAGCGCAATGGGCAGCGCCAGCACCAGCGAGGCTGCCAGCAGCTGCAGCGACAGCAGCAGGCCCGCGATCAGCATGTCGTGGTACTTGCCGGTCAGCAGCAAGGAATAGTCGAACAGGGGCATGGGGGGCGACAGTATCAGAGGCCGCGAGCCCCCATCCCTGCCTTCCCCCGAAAGGGGAAGGAGAAAGGCAACTCAGTGGCTCAGTCGATCTTGTCGCTGTCGAGCTTGAAGTCGCGCGTCTGGAAGCCCGATGCCGTGTCCGACCCGTACCACTTGACGAAGATCTTCTGCGCCTCGCCCGACTTCTCGAGTTCGCGCAGCGTGTCGTCCACCACCGCCTTCAGGCCGCTCTCGCCCTTCTTGATGCCGATGGCCAGCGCCTCGGTGCTCAGGTTCTGCTTGAGCACCACGTACTGCGCCTTCTGCGGGCCGAGCTTGGCGTAGCTGCGCAGCAGCGCGGCCTCGTCGTCCACATAGCCGACGCCCTTGCCCTGCTGCAGCGCCTGGAAGGCCTGCTGGCTCGTGTCGAAGGTCACGACCTCGGCGGTGGGCACGCCCTTGCGGATGTTGGGCTCCTGCGTGCCGCCGCGGATGGTCAGCACCTTCTTGCCGCCGAGCTGCGGCACGTCGGTGATGCCGCTGTCCTTCTTCACGATGGCCTTCTGGCCGGTCACGAAGGTGGTGAGCGAGAAGTCGATCTGCGCCTCGCGCTCCTTGTGTTGTGCGTGAGGCCGGCGGCCACCAGGTCCACATGGCCCTGCTGCAGTTCGGGAATGCGCGCGGCCACGGCGATCTGCTTGAGCACCGGCTTCACGCCGATCTTCTTGGCGATGGCGTTCACCAGGTCGACCTCGTAGCCGACGATCTGGCGGGTCTTGGGGTCGACGAAGGTGGCGGGCTCGTCGGTGCCGAGCACACCGACCACGAGTTCGCCTTTTTTCTTGATGTCGGCGAGCTGGTCGGCGTGGGCGACGGTGCCCAGCAGCAAGGTGGAAGCGGCGAGGGCCGCGGCGAGCAGGGTGTGGCGCATGGTTGTTCTCTCTCCGTTGTTTGGAAATTCAGGGCCGAACCATATCAATAAAACTCCAGATTTATTAAATCGTCAATCGACATATGCATATGGTCAGTATGGGCGGCCTGTTGTCCGGGCTGGGTTAAATTCGTAGACTTCCCCGGCATCTCATCCAGCGAGGTCTTCATGATCATCAAACCGCGCGTGCGCGGCTTCATCTGCGTAACGACCCACCCCACGGGTTGCGAAGCCAACGTCAGGCAACAGATCGACTACGTCAAGGCCCAGGGGGCCATCGCGGGAGGGTCGAAGAAGGTGCTGGTGATCGGCGCATCGACCGGCTACGGGCTGGCCGCCCGCATCACCGCGGCCTTCGGCTGCGGCGCCGGTACGCTCGGCGTGTTCTTCGAGCGGCCCGGCAGCGAGACCAAGCCGGGCTCGCCCGGCTGGTACAACACCGCCGCCTTCCATCGCGCAGCCGCGGAAGAAGGCCTCTACGCGAAGAGCATCAATGGCGATGGCTTCTCCGACGACGTGAAGCAGAAGACCATCGACGCGATCCGCGCGGATCTCGGCCAGGTCGACCTCGTCGTCTACAGCCTGGCCGCACCGCGTCGCACGCACCCGAAGACCGGCGAGGTCTTCAACTCGACGCTCAAGCCCATCGGCAAGGCCGTGACCCTGCGCGGCCTCGACACCGACAACGAAGTCGTCAAGGAAACGCTGCTGGAGCCCGCCACGCAGGAAGAAATCGACAACACCGTGGCCGTGATGGGCGGCGAAGACTGGCAGATGTGGATCGA
>CAMATD010000068.1 GCA_945860785.1 Variovorax sp. YR752
GTTTCAGCGTAGCCTTCGCTTATGCACTGTTTTTTGCAAACCAGTCAACTTCGAAGGAAGTTTTTTCAGCTCCCATCTCCTGGCAATCCACTCCGAAGAGCAACCATCCGGGACGCCTTGCAGCGCTGTTAGCTGAGCCTGCGAGTATATGCCAAATCCTTGGCCCCGCAAGACAGCCCGCTAACAAAATCACCATCACCGGCCTCCCGACAGGGGCAGCGCTTCGCGCTGCCCCTGTCGGGCAAGAGGCTCCTCCGATAATCCGTGCCAACATGGCACTCATCACACTCCTCGACGCCCAACTCGCGTTTGGTCACGTCCCGCTGCTCGATCATGCGGACTTCTCTCTTCTTGAATCGGAACGCATCGGCCTGATCGGCCGCAATGGCGCGGGCAAGTCCTCGATGCTCAAGATACTGGGGGGCCTCGAGAAAACCGACGATGGCACCCTGCAACTCCAGCAGAACCTGCGTGTGGCCTACGTCGCGCAAGAACCTGTGCTTGATATGGATGCGGATGTATTCACCGCAGCCAGCGAAGGCCTGGGAAGCGTTATCGCCGTGCGCGACCTCTATCTCTCCGGTGCGGAAGGCCTGGACCTGGACGCCCTCCAGTCGCAGATCGAAGCCTACGACGCCTGGAACTGGGAGCAGCGCGTAGAGGAAACGCTGCACCGCCTCCACCTGGATCGCAACGCCCGCGTCGGCTCTCTCTCCGGCGGTACCCGCAAGCGTGTCGCCTTGGCCCAGGCCCTGGTGGCCGCCCCGGACGTCCTCCTATTGGATGAGCCCACCAACCACCTGGACCTCGACTCCATCGAGTGGCTCGAACAGCTGCTGATCGACTTCAAGGGCAGCGTCGTCACCATCACCCACGACCGCAGCTTCCTCAACCGCGTCGCCACCCGCATCGTGGAGCTGGACCGGGGCAAGCTGGGCTCCTACCCCGGCAACTTCGAGCAGTACCTGTTGCAGAAGGAAGAGCAGCTCGCCCAGGAAGCCGTCATCAGCGCCAAGGCCGACAAGCTGTTGGCCCAGGAAGAAATCTGGATCCGCAAGGGCGTCGAAGCCCGCCGCACCCGCAGCCAGAGCCGCATCACCCGCCTGCAGGAACTGCGCGCCAGCCGCGTCTCCCGTCGTGAGGTGCAGGGCAGCGTCAACATGGACGTGGCCTCGGGCCAGTCCAGCGGCAAGATCGTGGCCGAGCTCACCGAAGCCACCAAATCCTTCGGCGAGAAGACTGTCATCCGCAACTTCAGCGGCACCATCCTGCGCGGCGACAAGATCGGCCTGCTGGGCCCCAATGGCGCGGGCAAGACCACGCTGCTCAAGCTGATCCTGGGCGAGTTCGAGCCCGACAGCGGCAAGATCCGTCGCGGCACCAACCTGCAAGTGGCGTATTTCGACCAGATGCGCGACAAGCTCGACCTCGACGCCACGCTGGAAGACTTCATCAGCCCCGGCAGCGAGTGGATCGAGATCGGCAACCAGCGCAAGCACGTGAAGAGCTACCTCTCGGACTTCCTCTTCTCCCCCGCACGCGCCAACTCCCCGGTGCGTTCACTCAGCGGCGGCGAGCGCAACCGCCTGCTGCTGGCCCGCCTGTTCGCCCGCCCCGCCAACGTGCTGGTGCTCGACGAGCCGACCAACGACCTCGGCATCGACACCCTGGAGCTGCTCGAAAACCTGCTGCAGGACTACGACGGCACCGTCTTCCTGGTCAGCCACGACCGGACCTTCCTCGACAACGTGGTGACCAGCACCATCGCCTTCGAGGGCGATGGCCGCTGGCGCGAGTACGAGGGCAGCGTGCAGGACTGGTTGATCCAGTCGAAGCGCGCGCGCGAGATCGCCGAGCAGCGCCTGGCCGCCGCGCCACCCCCCGCACCGGCGCCCGCCCCCGCGGCAGCCACCGAACCCGCTCCCCGCGCGGCGACGCCCCGCAAGAAGCTCTCTTACAAGGAGCAGCGCGAGCTGGACGGCCTGCCCGCACAGATCGAAGCCCTCGAAACGGAGCAAAAGCGCATCACCGAGATGCTGGAGCTCGACGGCGGCGCCATCTACGCCACCGACGCCTCGCGCGCCGCCGAACTGAGCGAGCGCCACGCCAAGATCGACGACGAACTGCTCGTTGCCATGGAGCGCCAGGAAGAACTGGGCGCCGCGCGTTAACGCCAGCCCCGGTCGTCCGCCCGTCCGACGCGCGGCGGGCGCCGACTAGGCTATACATGCAGCACTCACCCCAAGCCTCGGGAAAGCTGCATGCCTCCACTCTTCGCGCTCTTCGGTCGATACACCGTGCTGATCACGGTGCTGCTGGGCGCCTGCGCGCAACTGCCGCAAAACGTCGACCGGCCGGAGTCGACGGCCCTCGCCTCGCCGAACGACACCCCTCTGGGCGCCCTGGTCCGTGAGCGCCGGCAGGCCGACAAGGCCCGCTTCGAATCGGGCTGCCCTGCTGCTGGGCGGTCCACAGGCCGCCTACGGCAGCCGGCTCGCGCTGATCGAAGGCGCGCAGAAGACGCTGGACCTGCAGTACTACGCCATCCACGCCGATGCCAGCACCGGCCGCCTGCTACGCGGGCTCCGGTCGGCCGCCGAACGCGGCGTGCGCGTGCGCGTCCTGCTCGACGACTTCCACAGCACCGGCCGGGACGCCCTGGTGCTGGGCCTGGCGTTCATCCCCAACATCGAGATGCGCCTCTTCAACCCGCTCGCGGGTGCGCGCGGCTCCACCCTGAGCCGCATGCTCAATGCGATCGACGATGCCTCCCGCATCCAGCAGCGGATGCACAACAAGCTCTTCCTGGCCGACAACGTGCTCGGCGTCGCGGGCGGCCACAACCTCGGCGACGCTTACTTCGGCAATGCCACCAACGGCAATTTCATCGACGTGGACGTGCTCGCGGCCGGCCCGATCGTGCAGGACCTCTCGCGCAGCTTCGACAGCTACTGGAACAACGAGCGCGCCTACCCGGTGCAGTCGCTGGTCACGCGCGAGGAGCTGCAGGCGATTCGCGAGCGGGCACAGAGGGCCGACAAGGAACTGGCCGAAGAAGCAGCCCGCATGCAGCAGGAGGCGCCGGCCGATCCGCCACCGCCCGCCTCGCCCAACGCCCCGCCCTCGGCCGCGCAGCGCACCCGCGCCTGGGACGAGAAAGCGCTGGACCTGCGCACCGCCACCTTCGTCTGGGCGCCCGCCGTGATGCTGGCCGACCAGCCCGGCAAGATCCCGGCCGACCCCGGCCCCGGCGCGTCGAGGGAACCAGGCCTCGTGGTGAGCCAGCCCGGCGACCCGGCCCGCACCTCGCGCGGCGCGGCGTCGCTGGAGGCCGCGTCCGACCTGGCAGCCAGCGGCGACACCGTGGTCGAGGGCCTGCTGCAGCTGATCGGCCAGGCGCGCGCCGACCTGCTCATCATCTCGCCCTACTTCGTGCCCGGCCCCGACATGAAGCAGGCCTTTGCGGCAGCCCGTGCCCGGGGTGTGCGCGTCCGCGTGCTGACCAACTCGCTGGCGTCGAACGACGCGCCGGTGGCGCATGTGGGCTATGCGCGCCACCGGGAAGAACTGCTCAAGATGGGCATCGAGCTCTACGAGCTGCGCAGCGAGCAGGCCAGCTTCGGCAATGTCTTCGGCTCCTCGGGCGGCAGCAGCGTCACCGGCGAATCGCGGGCGATGCTGCACTCCAAGGTGCTGGTGATGGACGGGCGGCTGCTGGTGGTCGGCTCGATGAACCTCGACCTGCGCTCGCAACTGCAGAACACCGAGATCGCGCTGCTGATCCGCAGCAACGAGCTCTCGCGCCAGGCCGCGGGACAGATCGAGCGCGGGATGCGCGAGCGCTCCTGGCACGTCGAACTGGTCGACGGCACGCTGGTGTGGCACGCCCCCGAAGGCAGCGGCCTGAAGGACACCACCACCGAGCCCGACGCCAGCGCCACCCTGCGGCTGCTGCTCAGACTCTTCGGCCCGCTGGCGCCGGACCAGCTGCTGTAGCCGGTCCGCTCAGTTGCTCAGTGCTTGTGGGCTGCGCCGCCGGCGTCGGCGCCTTCGGGCGTGCCGACCGGCAGCCTCAGGTCCAGCGAGGTCTTGACGCCCTTCGCGTCCTCGAACTTCAGCGTCCTCGAACTTCAGCGTCATCGGCACGACCGCGCCCTTGGCCAGCGCGCCCTTCAGGTCCATCATCATCACGTGGTAGCCGCCGGGCTTGAGCTCGACGGTCTGGCCCGCGGGCAGGTCGAGGCCACCGGTCAGCTCGCGCATCTTCATGGTGTCGCCTTCCATCTTTATCTCGTGCACCTCGGCCACGCCGGCGGCCGGCGTCGAGATGCTGACCAGCTTCGTGCCCGTGGGCGCGGTGAGCTTCATGAAGGCGCCCGTGCCGCTCTGGCCCGGCACCGACTGGCGCACCCAGCCGTCGCGCACGTCGACCGTGGCCACGCCCTGCGCGACCACTTCGAGCTTTGCCGCCGGGCTCTTCAGCCCCGCGGTCGAGCTGCCGGACGCGGGCACCTCGGCCCAGTCGACGCTGCCCACATCGCAGGTCTGCAGCACCTTGAACCACAGCGGGCCCGGCGTGCCCGGCACCTTGCCGCGCAGCACGAACTCGGCGCGCTCCTTGCCCGGCAGCACGTCCTGCGGCGTCTCGGCGGTCCAGCGCACCTCGCCGTCGACGCTCTTCTGCACGTCGAGCTTCCAGCCCTTGCGCGCCTGGGCATCGCTCAGCACGAAGCCCTTGGGCAGGCGCACGGCGAGGCCGGTGGTGGCCTTGGCGCCTTCGCAGGCATGGCCGACGCGGAAGGCGGCGTTGTAGTCGCTGCCGACGGTGGCGCCGCCGGGCGGCAGGGTGACGTGCGCCAGGGCGGCGGCCGCGCCGGTCAGCATGGCGCAGGCAGCGATGGTCTTGATCGTGAAAGTGGAGGCGTTCATGTCGGCGTGTCCTTGCAGATGAATGAAAGAGTCAAAGGTCGAACTTGAGTTCGGCCACGTAGGTGCGTTGCGGGTACGGGTGGAAGGCCCAGTACTTGTTGTTGTTCAGGTTGTCGATGCCGACGGCCATGCTCCACTGCCGGTCGATCCGGTAGCGTATGCGCGCGTCGACCACGAAGAACTTCGAGAAGCCCATGTACGCGAAGCCGTTGGGGTCGCTGTTGTCGAGCGTGCCGTACTGCTTGCCGCTGTAGCGCATGCCGACCGTGTAGCTCCAGTTGGCATCGGGCCGGTAGGTGGCCAGTAGCGCGGCGCGCACCTTGGGCACGCGCGGCTGCTCGCGGCCGACGCTGGCAAGGAAGCCGCTGTTGGCGGTGATCTTCGAGTTCGTCAGCGTGAGGCTGCCGCTCAGGTCGAACCCCTTGACGCCCACATCGACCGCATTCAGCGCCACCTCGAGCCCCCGCGTGCGGATGGTATCGACGTTCTGCACCGTGCTCACGAGGTTGTTGAGCGCCTGGCTGTAGAGCGCGTCCTTCGTGTTCTCGAAGAACAGCGTGGTGCGCAGCACGCCGTCGAGCCCCCAGCCCTTCAGGTCGCGCTCGGCGCTGAGCTCGGTGGTCCACGAGCGCTCCGGCCGCAGGTTCGGGTTG
The DNA here is from genome assembly GCA_945860785.1 of Variovorax sp. YR752. Classification (GTDB taxonomy): domain Bacteria; phylum Pseudomonadota; class Gammaproteobacteria; order Burkholderiales; family Burkholderiaceae_C; genus Variovorax. The sequence continues at coordinate 5,583 of CAMATD010000068.1, forward strand.
GTGTTGACGATGCGGTTGCCGTCGATCGAGCCCTGGTACAGCTCGCTCACCGTCGGCATGCGCACCGCGCGGCCGGTCGAGGCCTTGAAGAGCCAGTCGGGCGTGGCCTGCCAGGCGATGGCGGCCTTGGGCGAGTCGTAGCTGTTCTTGCGCGGGGCGAAGTCGAGCAGCTTCGTCGCATTGCCGAGCTGGCCACCGTAGGCCTCCCAGCGTTCGTGTCGCAGGCCCAGCGTGGTCTTCCAGTCCTTGGCGAAGCGCCAGGTGTCCTGCACGTAGAGCGACTGCAGCCGCGTGTTGCCGTTGAAGGCGGAGAACGGCGTCACGGCCGGCCCGTTGATCCAGTCGAGCGTGTTGCCCACACTGGTGCGCAGGCGCGCCGTGTCCTGCTGGAAGCCGAAGTCGACCACGTGCGCGCCCACGCCTTCGGCCGAACCGGTGGGCCGCCAGGTGCCCGCGGCCTTGAAGGTGTTCCAGCCCGACCCGCCCATGTCAGTGGTGCGCCCCGGGCCACCATTGAAGGCACCGGGCAGTGGCGTGGTCGGCGTGCGCGAGGTATCGCTCGAATAGTCGAACAGGCTCGCAGCCACCTCCCAGTCGAACACGCCGCCGGTGTGGCTCTTGACCGAAAGGCCGTGCATGTAGTGCGTGAGCGCGGTCTCGGTCGGTGCCAGCGCGGCGCTCGGGGAATCGAGGTTGTAGGTGCGCCCGGCGATGTTCACGCGCCCCGAATACACCGGCTGCCCGAACGCATTGCGCAGGTAGGTGTCGACGCCGCCGTGCGTGGTGTTGTTCCAGGCGCCGAGCGTGTAGGTGGCGCGGATGGTGGGCGAGAAGTCGTAGGCCACCTTGAGCGTGGCCTGCTCCTGCGTGGTGTCGTAGATGGTGGAGCCGCCCACCAGCCACCAGGGCTGGTTCGACGGGTTCAGCCCCGGCACCGCGCCCGTGACCGGCGTGCCTGCATTGCCCACCGTGCCGGCACTCACGAGCCGGTTGCCGAACACCAGCGCCTGCCCCTTGCTGTGGGTGCGCGAGGCGCTGAGCCACCACGACCAGTCGCCGCTGCGACGGCCCAGCGACAGGTCAAGCTGCTGGCCGGCGGGCGACGAATGGCTGTTGTACAGGTCGAAGTTCGACGCGAACCCACTGAGCTTGACGTGCGCCTCCAGCTGCGTGGGCATGCGGGTCACGTAGTCGACCACCGCGCCGACCGAGTTGCCCGGGTACGCGGCCGAGAACGGCCCGTAGAGCACGTCGACCCGCTCGATTTCTTCCGGCGACACCATGCCCCAGCGCGGCGCATAGGTGGCGCCGTTGCCCAGCGGGTTCGACGCATGATGCCGTCGGCATAGACCATCGAGCGCGCGCTGTTGCCCGTGCCCGAGGCGCGCGTGGCGAGCACCGCGTGGTTGAAGTCGCCGATGTAGCGCTTGCGCACGACTAGGCTCGGCAGGTACTTGAGCGCGTCCTCGCTGTCGGTCGCGTTGACGGTTTCGACGATCTGCTCGTGCGTCATGCCTTCGATGGTGGTCGGGATCTGCGCCGGCAGCGAGGTCGGCCGGCCGCCGGTCACGGTGACGGTGCTCAGGGCGCGGCCGGTGCCGCCTTCAGGCGAATCGGTCGCCGCCTGCTGCGCCCATGCAGGCGCGCCGAGGGGAAATGCCATGGCGATCGCCAAGGCGCGGGAATGCTTTTTCACTGGGAACCTGCTCCACGAACTTCAAGCCGGACAGACCGCATGCGCCTGTCGATCAGGCGCATGCAGCTATGGTTTTGATAGCTTCAGGAGAAGGCCGGGGGCCCGCGCGCCGGCAACGGCGCCGCGGTGGCCGCGGCAAGGCGCGCGGCGGGAATGGGCTGGACCACGCGGCCCAGCGGCAAGGGAAGATCGAAAGAGACGGCAGACACGACCGGCGGCGGTGCACCGGTCAGCACGCACAGCGGGCAGTCCATGTGCGAGGCGCCCATTTCCTGCGCGCCGTCTTCGGTATGCACCACCACCTTGATGGAACCGGCGCCGGAACACACCAGCTCCATCGCCTGCGGATGCACGATGGGCGACGCCACCGCCACGCCCAGCGAGAGCACGAACCACAGCAGCACCCAGCGGCCGATGTGGCCGAGGAAGCGGGTGTGGGGGCGCAGCAGGTGCATGGCGGTCGCGATTATTGCGCACTTTGGCTTTCGCGGCCGGTGCGCGCGCCGTGGCCGGACGGGCGCCGCCTGCACGGGGGGTGGCTTTGGCGGGGGCGGCCTTCGACGACTTCGCACCTTTCGCGGGCTGTACACCCCGCTGGCCCTTCTGCCCCTTGACGTTCTTGCCGCCGCGCACGGCCTTGCGGGCCGACTCGGGCGCCGAGAGCGCCGGCATCGGCTGCGCCGTCTGCGCCTGCGCGTCCGTCAGCACCGGCGTCACGACGAAACCGCGCGCCGCCATCAGCGTGGGCAGCCCCTGCGGGCCGATCATGTGCAGCGCGCCGACCGCTGCGAACACGCCCTTGCCGCTCGTGTGCAGACGCTCGATGCCGTCCGCCAGACCCGGATTGCGGTCGTCGAGCAGCCGCTTCATCAGCCGCTGCTCGGCGGGCGTACGAAGGCAGTCGCACCACTCGGCATAGCGGGCCAGCTTGGCCGCGTCGCTGCGCGCCCAGACATCGGCCATTTCCTTCAGCTGGCCGCGCAGCTTGCCCGATTCCAGTTCGTCGAGCGCCGAGTCGACCTGCTCGGCCTCTTCGGTTTCGGATTCGCCGGTGAGCAGCTTCAGCTGCTCGGCCGCGCTTTCCAGCGCCACGATCGGCTTGCCGCTGTTCCGCGCGGAAACCGCCAGCGTCTCGTCGACGCCGAATTCGGGGTACAGCCCGTCGGCGCGCGCCACCAGGCCCGCCAGCGCCGTGACCTGCAGGATGGGCTGAGCTTCGCGCCCGCGCCGGCCGGCACGCAGGCCTCGGCGTTCTGGCGCTCCAGCCGCCGGGCGCGCTCGCCGCTGAGCACGCGTGCCACCAGGGCCGGATCGGCCGGCTGGGACATGGTTCTCACGGTCGCCTCGTCGCGCGAGTCGAGTTCCAGCGCGAGCATGTCGCTCTGCGCCAAGGCCTTCTGGATGGTCGGGCCGGGCCGCACCCAGTCGCCGCGGCCGATGTGAATCGGTTCCGTAGAGCCACGAGGTGCGCCCGTCTTTCTCGATGCGCCAGAGAAGACCGCGGTCGACGCCATTGCGCAGGCCGATGCCCGGCTTCTCGAGGCTGGCGATGGCCGACGGCGGGCAGGCGGCATGCGCCCCGACCGCGAACACACAACAGGCGCCCGCCAGAACCTGGCGAGGCCAACGCTTCGCAAGGCGCAGGGGCGCCGACAAATCAATAGTGCGCTTCAGCGCAGCAAGGGCCCGGAGTATCCGCAAGGCGTGCTCCATGATGAAAGAAAGTCCGGCATTCTCACAGCACCGCTGCCCATAATCCGAAACCATGCAGAGCATCTTCCATCTCGCCTTCCACGTTCGCGACCTCGACGGCGCACGCCGCTTCTACGGCAACGTGCTCGGCTGCGCCGAAGGCCGCAGCACCGACACCTGGGTCGATTTCGATTTCTTCGGCCACCAGATCTCGCTTCACCTGGGTGAGCCCTTCGCCACCGCCCGCACCGGCCGCGTCGGCGACACCATGGTGCCGATGCCGCACTTCGGCCTCGCGCTGGCCCTGCCCGACTGGCAGGCGCTCGCCACACGACTCGAAGCCGCGGACACGGATTTCGTGCTGAAACCGCAAGTGCGCTTCGAAGGCCAGCCGGGCGAGCAGTGGACCATGTTCTTCTGCGATCCCTTCGGCCATCCGATCGGATCGAAGTCAAGGGCTTCCGTTCCCTCGACACGCTCTACGACAAGTGAGCTAAGTGAGCTACACCTTCGCATCGGCCACCGTGCTGTTGCTACTGATCACCGATCCGCTGGGCAACATCCCGATCTTTGCCAATGCATTGAAGGGCGTGGCGCCCGAGCGGCGCACGTGGGTCATCATGCGCGAGGTGATGATCGCCTTCGCGCTGCTGCTGGGCTTCATGTTCGTGGGCGACGGGTTCCTGCGCGTGATGGGCCTGTCGGGCCTGTCATTGCAGATCGCAGGCGGCGTGGTCATGTTCCTGATCGCGCTGCGCATGATCTTTCCGCCGGAGCACGGCCCCGCGCCTGTTGCGCCCCCTGTCGAAGAACCCCTGATCGTGCCGCTCGCCGTGCCCGCGCTGGCCGGCCCCTCGGCCCTGGCCACGGTGATGTTGCTGGTGTCGCAGGCGCCCGAGCGGCGGCTCGAATGGGTGGCGGCGCTCAGCGTCACGATGGCGGTGTGCGCTATCGTGCTGGTGCTGGCCGAGCGCATCCAGCGGCTGGTGGGTGAACGCCTGGTGCTCGCCTTCGAGCGGCTGATGGGCCTGATCCTAGTGGCCGTGTCGGTCGAGATGATGATCCGCGACGTCAAGCTGCTGGCTGCAGAAATGGGGAGGTAGCCGTTCGCCATGCCTGTCTTTGCAGAATCTTCGCTGGCCGCCCGGGTCTTCCGGGTCACGCTCACCACGCGGCTGCCGCTGCCGCTTTTCTTCGGCGCCGGCGCTGCCCATGCGGTGCAGGACTGCGAGCTCAACGGCCAGAGCGTGAGCCCATCCAACGGCGCCAGCACGGCCGGCAAGACCGGCCTGATGCGCTGCAAGGACCATGCAACAGGCGAGCTCCAGCGCGAGCAGCAGGTGCAGAACGGCGTCTTCATGGGCCTGGTGCGCTTCTATGAAAAGGGCAAGCTCGCCAGGGAGCACGCCATCAACGCCAAGGGCAACATGCAGGGCTGCGCCCGCGAGTTCTCGCCCGGCGGCCAGGTGCTGCGCGAAGCCACCTACGACGACGGCCAGGAACGCGGGCTGGTGCGCAGCTTCTACCCCGGCGGCCAGTTGCGGCGCGCCACCTTCTACCCCGACACCGGCACCGGCACCGAGCGCGCCTTCGTGGAGTTCACCGAGCGCGGCCAGATGTCGATGCTGCGCTGCGGCGAGGCGCCGGCGCTGGCACCGGTGGCCGACGATGCCAAGCTGTGCGGCTTCGTGGGTGGGCCGTCGCAGGTCGACCTGTTCGACGCACGCGGCACGCTGCGCTCGCGGCTTTCGTACATGACGGGCAAGCGCGTGCGCACCCAGGAGTTCTACGACAACGGCAAGCCTTCGGTGCTCGACGAGACCAGCGGCAACCAGCGCATCGAACGCAGCTTCTCGTCCGAAGGCGTCAAGCGCCGCGAGACCGTGTGGCTGCTGGTCGAGCGCACCGCGATCCGGCAGCGCGAGCAGGAGTTCTCCGAAAAAGGAACGCTGGTGCGCGACCAGCGCTGGACCCCTTCGGGCGAGCCGGTCCGCGACGACAGCTTCTATCTCAACGGCCAGCCACGCAGCAAGGCCGTGTACACCGGCACCGGTAGCGCACGCACGGTCGAAGTCACCGAGTTCTACGACAGCGGCCAGCGTGCCGCACAAGGCCGCTACCTGGCGCCGGGCCGCAGCCGGCAGGTGCCCGTGGGCACGCACCAGCGCTTCAACGAAAAGGGCACGCTGCTGGCCGAGTCGAGCTTCGATGCCAAGGGCCGCGTGACGCGCGAACGCGCCTGGGACGAGAACGGCGAGCTGCAGCGCGACGACGAGGTCTTCGAAGACGGCTCGCGCAAGGCGTTCACGAGATAGGCTCGCCCCCAGGCTGCGCGCACTTCGTGTCGCTTCGCTAGCCCCCTACCGGGGGCAACACCAGCGGCCCGGCAAAGCCGGTTCCGCGGTGTTTCGCGAAAAGAAAAGTCCCCAAAAAAGTACAGCCAGGTGTCTCAGTCCAGCTTGATGCCAGCCTGTTTGATGATGGGTCCCCAGCGCTTCGACTCGGCACGCGACAGCGCCGCGAACTGCGCCGGCGTGCCGGGCATCGCCTCCATCCCGAAGTCGTCGAAGCGCTTCTGAACCGCCGGCGTGCCGAAGGCCTTGTTCAGGTCGCCGTTGAGCTTGGCCACCACCGCGGGCGAAAGGCCGGCCGGGCCGAGCACGCCCTGGAACGCGAACACCTCGGTGTTGGGCACGCCCACTTCGGCCAGCGTCGGCACATTGGGCAGCAGCTTCGAGCGCGCGCCCGTGCCGATGGCGATCACGCGCACCTTGTTGCTCTGCATGATCGCCAGGCCCGAGGCCAGGTCGAGGAACATGCAAGGCACCTGCCCGCCCATCACGTCGGCCATCGCGGGCGCCGCGCCGCGGTAGGGAATGTGGGTGATGAAGGTGCCGGTGCGCACCTTGAACATCTCCATCGCCAGGTGGTGCGGCGAGCCGTTGCCGGGCGATGCGTAGTTGACCTTGCCCGGGTTGGCCTTCACGTAGGCCAGGAACTCCTTGAAGTTCTTCGCCGGGAAGTCCGGGTGCACCACGAGCGCAAGCGGAAACTTGCCGATGGCGCCGATGTAGGTGAAGTCCTTCTCGGGGTTGAAGGGCAGCTTGCTGAACAGATGCTCGTTGAAGGCCAGCACCGCGTTGTCGGCCGAGAGGATGGTGTAGCCGTCGGGCTTGCTCTTGGCCACCAGGTCGGCGCCGATGTTGGTCGAGGCGCCCGGGCGGTTGTCGACCACGATCTGCTGACCCAGCGTCTGGCGCATGGCCTCGGCCAGCGTGCGCGCGATCACGTCGGTACCGCCGCCTGCGGGGTAGGGCACCACCCACTTGATGAGTTGTGCGGGGTAGTCCTGCGCGCGGGCGAAGGGCGCGGCAGTGACGGCGGCGCCCGATGCGAGCGTGGCGAGAAGGGTGCGGCGATCCATGGATCAGTCTCCAGTTTGTAGTTCGGTTGCGGAAAGCGATGGTACGGGCAGCGCGTGCAGTGCATCGGCCAGCGCGGCACGGCAACGGGCCTCGTCGCCGACCTGCTCGAACAGCAGCAGCGCGAGGCGTGCGAGGAACAGCGATTCGCGCCCGGCGCCCGCTTCGGTGATGGCGCGCGCGCACTCGGCGTAGAGCCGGTCGCGGGCGTCGGGGTCGAGTGGTGTGGTGTTGCTCATGCGGCGACGGGCTCCAGTGAAACGGCGGCACGGACCAGTGCACTATGCAGTGCGCCGCGTGGCATGCGATGCCAGCGCGCGGCCACGTGGCCGTCGGGGCGCAGCAGGTAGATGGCGCCGTCGCGTGCGCCGAGCGCGTCGAAGACGGCGGGGTTCGCGTGCGCATCGGCACCCTCGATGCCCAGGCTGGCGATGGTGCGAACGACGCAGGGCAATGCGCCCTGCCGCACTTGCGCCACGTCTTCAGGCAACTGAGCAGCATCGGCCTTCGGGCGCAGCACCAGCAATGTGAAGACCGGCGCGATCCAGTCGGTGAGATGGCCCTGTTCGAGCTGCTGCTCGGGCATCGCCTCGCCCGGCAGTGGCCCCGCAGGCAGCGCATCGCTCTCGCTCGACAACGCCGAATCCGCATAGCGAACGGCCTGCGTCTGGCGCGGATTGATCAGCTGCGCAATGCCGCGATGCGCCTCCGACAGCGAAAGCGCCGCTTCGCGCAGCAGATCAAAACCGCGCGACGGCGGCGACATGAACTCGGTGCTGCGCATCGCGTTCTCGGCATTGACGTGGAAGGCCGCAATGCGCTCCTGCGAGTAGGAATCGAGCAGCGCCGCATCCGACAGGCCGCGCGCGACCAACGCCAGCTTCCACGCCAGGTTGTCCGCATCGTCGAAACCCGAGTTGAGCCCGCGCACGCCGAAGATCGGCATCGCATGCGCCGCATTGCCCGCGAACACGACGCGGCCGTGGCGGTAGCTCTCGAGCGTCATCGCACCCGCGCGGTAGACCGAGGTCCACCGTCTTCCACGGCAGATGCCCTTCGCCGATCGCATCGAGATGGCGCTGGACGAACTCGGCCACGGCCGCGGGCTGCAGCGCCTCTTCGGTGCTCTGGCCCACGCGCAGCTGGTAGTCGATGCGCCAGATGTCGTCGGGCTGGCGGTGCATCAGCACGGTCGAGCCCGGGTTCCACGGCGGGTCGAACCATGCGCGGCGCTCGGTCGGATGATCGCTGTGCAGCTCGATGTCGATGATCACGTAGCGGCCCTCGTAGCCCGTGCCTTCGAGTGCGAGCCCCAGCGCCTTGCGCACGAAGCTCTGGCCGCCGTCGCAGGCAGCGAGCCATTGGCCCTGCAGGCGGTAGCTTCCATCGGCATTGCGCACGGCCATCGTCACGCCTTCATCGTCGTCCTGCGCGAGCCCCGTGAGCTCGGTGCCCCAGCGGATGTCGATGAGCCCCGGCGTCGCCTCGTTGCGGCGGAAGATTTCTTCGAGCAGGTAGTGCTCGGCGTAGTACTGCTCGAGGTTGATCATCGGCGGCAGTTTTTGCTGCGCGTCGTGCGGCATCTCGAAGCGGAACACCTCGGCCGTCTTGTAGAAGCTGCGCCCGCCCGTCCACGGCAGGCCCTTGGCCATGAAGGCCGGCCGCACGCCGAGCCGCTCCATGATCTCCAGGCTGCGGCGTGAGATGCAGGCCGCGCGGCTGCCGACGCACACCGTGTCGTCGGCCTCGAGGATCACGCAGCGCACGCCGTGGTTCGCGAGCCCCAGCGCGAGCGCCATGCCGACCGGCCCGCCGCCCGCGATCACGACCGGATGGCGGCCGGACTCGATGCCGCCCTGTTCGAGCGGCGGCGTGCAGACCTTGTAGCGCGTGTAGTGGAAGGCGCCGACCGAGGGCGGCAATTCGGTCGCGCTCAAGGTCGGCGGCACGGGGCCGCTCGCGGCATCGGCGACGGCAACGGTGGGGTTCGTCATGCAACGGGATTGTCCCGATGCGCCACGGCCCTCACTGTCATAACTTCGTACGAAGTACTTACCCTATCTCTTTCCTGTTTTGAACGCATGAGACGCTGGCGCATCCACCCCACCGACGCCGCGCTGGCAGCGGCCGTCGTCGGCGACGTGCTCTCCGGCGTGGGCACGCCACACCTGGCCACCAGTTACCTCAACGCGATGCAGCGCGTGATGCCGGTGACCTTCTGCACCGTGTTCGCGGTCAGCGCCACCGGCCGCATCGAGGCCGTGTCGGCCGCCAGCAGCTACGGCAGCATGGCCGAGCGCACGACCGAACGCTATGTGGCGCAACGCTTCGACCTGCTCGACCCGAACATGGCATGGCTCGCGGGCCGCAAGCTGCCGCAGCGCGCGCAGCTCTGGCTGGGTCACCAGCGCGCCGAGGAGGTGGCCGATCCAGCCTATCGCGCCGCCTGCTATGGCGATGTCGGCATCCGCGAGCGGGCCTCGGTGCTGTTGCTGCTGCCGACCGGGCAGCGCGTGGCGGTGAGCTTCTATCGGAGCCTCGCGCAGCCGGAGTTCGATGCGAGCGACTTCGCGCTGATCGAGGCGCATGCGACGCTGCTGGCCGATGCCACCGCGGCCCATGGCCGCAGCGCCGTGGCCGTGCGGGAAGCGGTGGTGCCCTTACTCGCTTCGCGGCTCCTGACGCTGAGCCTGCGCGAGCGCGAGGTCATCGGCCACCTGATGGCCGGCAAGACCGCGAAGGAAGCGGCGCGCGAGATCGGCGTGGAATTGACGACGGTGCGCACCCACCAGTACCGCGCGTTCCGGCGGCTGGGGATACGGACTCAGAAGGAATTGCTGCGCGGCGCTGGGCCGCGCTGACTTTCAGGCTCCGAGGCTCAGTCTTCCGCGGCTTCTTCTTCGGCCTGCGGCTTCACCAACGAAACCGGCGCCACCTTCGGCCGCCCACTCGTCGACACGATCTCCTGATCGATCGCACTGAACAGCGAGCGCCCGTCCAGCCCCTTCATCTCGATGCGGATCGTGTCGCCGAACTTCATGAACTCGGTGACGGGCGCGCCGCCCTGGATGGTCTCGATGCAGCGCTTCTCGGCGATGCACGAGTAGCCCTTGGGCCAATCCGTCTGGCCGTCTTTCTTCTCGACGCCCTTGTTGCTCACCGTGCCGCTGCCGACGATGCTGCCGGCGCGCACATTGCGCGTCTTGGCGATGTGCGCGATGAGCTGGCCGAAGTGGAAGGTCATCTCGGGGCCGGCGTCGCACATGCCGACCTTGCGGCCGTTCCAGCTGCTTTGCAGCGCGAGGTGCACGCGGCCGTCCTGCCAGGCTTCGCCGATCTCGTCGAGCGTCACGGCCACGGGGCTGAAGGCAGTGGCGGGCTTGCTCTGGAAGAAGCCGAAGCCCTTGGCCAGCTCGGCCGGAATCAGGTTGCGCAGGCTCACGTCGTTGGCCAGCATCACGAGGCGGATGCCGTCGAGCGCCTGGTCGGGCGTGGCGCCCATCTTCACATCGCCGGTGATGACCACGATCTCGGCCTCGAAGTCGATGCCCATGGCTTCGCTCGGCACGATCACGTCGTCGGTCGGGCCGAGGAAGTCGTCGCTGCCGCCCTGGTACATCAGCGGGTCGGTGTAGAAGCTCTCGGGCACCTCGGCGTTGCGCGCCTTGCGCACCAGCTCGACGTGGTTGATGTAGGCCGAGCCGTCGGCCCACTGGTAGGCGCGCGGCAGCGGCGCCATGCACATCGAGGGGTCGAAGGGGAACGAGTGGCGCGCACGGCCGGTGTTGACGGCGTCGTACAGGTCCTGCAGCTGCGGGCCCATGAAGCCCCAGTCGTCCAGCACCTGCTGCAGCCGGCTGGCGATGCCGGTGGCGTAGTGGGCGAGCGTGAGGTCGCGCGAGACAACGACGAGCTGGCCGTCGCGCGAGCCGTCCTTCAGGGTGGCGAGTTTCATGATGCGATGCGTGATGAAGGACACGGCGCGAACACGAAGGCCGGGCGCCGCTCCCACTAAACTGGTTGAACGGCGGCAGTGTACCGAGGTGGTCTTCGTGAACCTCCGCCCCCGCGCCCACTCCACACCTGATGTCGACGCTCGTCGCCCCCTCTCCGCTGTCCGTCGGCCTCCCCGGGCGTCCGTCCTGGCGGGTGCTGGGCGCGCTGACGCTGGCGGTGGCGGCGATCCACCTGCTGGTGCTCGGGGTGGCGCCGATGGCCGTCGGGCCGGAGCCCTCGCCGCTGGCGAACAAGTTCATCACGCGGACGATCGTGATCGCACCGCCGGCATCGGAAAAACCCGCGGCACCGGCTGCCGCCGCGCCGGCCGAGGCCAAGCCGGCGGCGCCGGCCAAGCCCCGGCGCCCGCGCGCTCCGACGCCGCCCAAGCCAAAGCCGCAGCCCGAACCGGACGCGTATGCACAGCCCTCCGCGGAAACGCCCGACCAGACGGTGGCGGTTGCTACGGATTCAGGAGCAATACCGCCCGAAGTGCCCGCCAGCGCGCCGGCGGCGGCGGCGCCGAGCCCCAGTGGCACGGGAAGCGGCACGCCGGGCGGCACCGCGGCGGCTGGCGGCGAAGCCTCGGGCACCATCGCCGGCACCCAGGCGCTGCGGATTCCCGGCTCGGTCACGCTCGATTTCGAAGCCACGGGCCAGACCGGGGCCTCCCCACAGCGCGGCGTGTTCGGCGAACTGGTCTGGCTGCAGGACGGCAGCCGCTACGACGGGCGATTGACGCTCAAGGCGGTGTTCTTCACCTTGCTGAACTGGCACAGCACCGGCCGCATCGGCCCTTCGGGCCTCGAGCCCGAGCGCTACTCCGAAAGCCGCAAGGCCGAGGTGGCCTCGCATTTCGTGCGCGACCAGGGGCAGATCGTGTTCAGCAACAACGCGCCCAGCGTGCCCCCTGCTGGCCGGTGCGCAAGACCGCATGAGCGTGATGATGCAGCTCGGCGGCCTGCTGGCGGCCAGCCCGGACCGCTATCCAGCGGGCACCAAGATCTCGATCCAGACCGTCGGGGTGCGCGACGGCGACGTCTGGGTCTTCGTGGTCGGCGACGAAGAAAAGCTGACCCTCCCGGCCGGCGAATTCACCGCGCGCAAGCTCACCCGCACGCCCCGTCGGGATTTCGACCGGAAACTCGAGCTCTGGCTTGCGCCGCAGTACGGTTATTTGCCGGTGCGCATCAGGCAAACCGAGACAAACGGCGATTTCGCTGACGCCCAATTGCGCAAACCCCTACCCGAAGGACCCGCCAATTGAGGCAAAAAGGCTCACAAGTTAACGCCCCTGCGACAACTGTTCTTGAAACTGGCGCGTTGATTGCTATCTAACCTCCTATGAACGCCATCGACATCCTCACAGGGCCCGCAATGAACATGCTTTACGACTCGGAGTCCTTCGTCGTCGTGCACGTGCAGCCAAATGAAGGCGACGAGCCCGCGAAACCCAACGTGCCCGTGCTGGAACGCCACGGCTTCGAAATCGTGGACAAGCGCTCGGGCAAAGAGGTCTACCTCGACGGTTCCTGGGCCGAGCTGTTCCAGCAGCAGATTGCCGCCTGGCAGCTCAACACGCCCACGCAGGAAGAAGTCGAGGACACGCTCGAGGGCTATGCCGAGCTGGCCCATACGCCGGTGCTGGTGCACTGAGCCCATCGGCCTCGAAGCAGAAGAAAAAAAGCGCCCCGCGGGGTGCTTTTTCTTTGGGCGCGCGCTGTGTCAGCGGTAGATCCACCGGAACATCGGCCCCACGATCAGCAGCACCGCCACCAGCCGGCACACCTGGAACGCCGTCACCACCGGCACCCCGAGCTGCAGCACCTTGGCCGTGATCGACATCTCGGCGATGCCGCCCGGCGAGGTGCTCAGGAGCATCGTCGCCGGATGCAGCCCGGTCGCCCAGGCCAGGAGCCACGCCGCACCGCCGCACAGCACCAGCATGCCGAAGGTGCCCAGCGTGACCGAGCCCAGCCAGCGCGGCGCCGTGTGCAGGAACTCGCGGCTGAAGCGCACGCCCAGGCTCACGGCGATCACGAGCTGCGCGGTGTTCGACATCCAGGTGGGCACGGCGGACAGCGACTGCCCCGCAATGGTGAAGCCCATCGCCACCAGCAGCGGCCCGATGAACCAGGGATTGGTGCGGCCCAGCGCGCGCATCGCGAGCCCGCCGATGCCGGTGGCCAATGCGAGCAGCACCAGCCCGCCCCCATTCACCTTGCGCACGCCCGGCGGGTTGATCTCGATGCCATGCAGCCCGCTCCACTGCAACGCGAACGGGATCGTGACCGTCACCACCACCAGTCGCAGGCTGTGCGCCGCGGCGACGAGGTCGGTGCGCGCGCCGGCCGATTCGGCCAGCAGCGTCATCTCCGACGCGCCGCCGATGGCGCCGGCAAAGTAAGTCGTGGCTCTCATGGATTTCGCCGGCACATGCGGCATGCGCGCGGCATGCAGCCCGTGCAGCCAGCGGCCGAAGCCCCAGCCGAGCAGCAACACCCAGGCGATGGCGAGCGCAATCGCCCACCACACGCTGGCCACCAGCGACACCGCCAGCAGCGGGCCGATCATCCAGGGCAAGGGGGTGTGCAATGCCAGGCAGGCGCCGGCCGCGGCGAGTGCAAGCAACAGCGTGGCCAGCACGCGAACGAAAAAGCGGAAAGGCACGGACAGGGAAAAGCGGAAAGGGATGGCACGGCATGAAGACGCCGTGGGCATAGTATGGCGCGATGCCCTTCCAACGCTGGCCCGCTCGGGCTTCCCGGCTTCTGTTCCCATTGCTCGCCACGGCGGCCTTCGCAGGCTGCGCCGCCCTTTCGGCGGGTGCCATGCGCCCGTTGCACGCCGTGTCGCCTCGCTCCTGCCGACCGATGCCTTGCTGCTGGGCGAACAGCACGATGCCGCCGAGCACCATGTGATCGAGCGCGAAACCGTCGAAGCGCTGGTCGCGCGCGGCCAGCTGGCTGCGCTGGCGCTCGAGATGGCCGAGGAAGGCCGCAGCACCGCCCGTGTCGCCGCCACCGCGAGCGAGCCGCAGGTGCAGGCCGCCCTCGACTGGAACGACAAGGCCTGGCCCTGGAACAGCTACGGCCCCGCCGTGATGGCGGCCGTGCGTGCCGGCGTACCGGTGGTCGGCGCCAACCTGCCACGCGCGCGGATGAAGGATGCGATGGCCGACGTGTCGCTCGACGTGCAGCTCAACGGCGAGGCCTACACCGCGCAGCAGGACGCCGTGCGCGAAGGCCACTGCAAGCTGCTGCCCGAGTCGCAGATCATCCCGATGACGCGCATCCAGGTCGGCCGCGACCGCGCCATGGCGCAGACCATCGTCAAGGCCCGGCAGCCGGGCAAGACGGTGCTGCTGATCGCCGGTGCCGGCCACACCGGGCGCACGCTCGGCGTGCCGCAGCACCTGCCCGACGACGTCAAGGTCGCCTCGGTGCGGCTGCTGGCCGCGCCCTCTCTGGCCGATGTGGTGGCCGGCGAATACGACGGCACCTGGCAGACCCCGCCGCTCCCCGAAAAAGACTACTGCGCCGAATTCAGGCAGCCAGCCAAACGGTCCTGAACCGCTGGCATGGCCGCCTGAAGCCCATCACTTGGCCAGGATCGACGAGACGGCCGAGTTGCCCGTGGCCGACGCCGTGATCTGGTTGCCCGTGGTGCGCAGCGTGCTGTTGCCCACGCTGCCCGAGACGCCGATGCCGAAGTTCACGCTGGTCACCGTGGCCGTCACCGCGCCGGTGTTGACCTGGTAGCTGCCGATCGCCGCGCTCGGCGCACCGGTGTTCAGCGCGGTCTGGGTCACGCGGTGGTCGCGCTGTTGCCATAGGCCTGCGCAGCCAGCGTGTTGCCCGACACGCCCACCGTGCCGTTCGACGTGCCCGCACCCGCCGCCGAGTTGAGCGCCACCTGATAGCTCGTGCCCACGCTGGCTGCCGAGACGGCGCCCGAGTTGGTCTGGCTATTCAGGATCGCTGCGCTGGCGGCGGCGTTGAGCGCCAGCGGCGCCGCAACCAGGCTCGACGAACCCAGCGTCGCCGCGCCGCCATAGCTACTGCCGGCACTCGACTCGAGCACGTTGGTCGCCGCATTGCCGCGCGCGAGTGCGGCGGTGGTGTTGCCGTCGAGTGAGATGCTGCTGCTGTTGAGCGGCACCGCGCCTGCCAGCGTCGCATTCGCCACCGTGCTGGCCGTCGCCGTCACGCCCGCCGTGCTGCTCTGCACGTTCACGATGCCGACGCTGGCTCCCTGCGTCGCGCTGCTCGCCACCGTGGCGGTGTTGGTCGCGCGGTTGGCCGAAGCCTCGACGAAGGTGCTGTTGCCCGAGATGGTGAGCGCGCCGTTGATCAGCCCCGGCGTGGGTGCGGCGTTGTCGTCGTTGTGGATCGACGTGCTGGCCGTGCTGCTGACCGTCGAGGCGGCCGACTGGCGGTTCGACAGCACGTGGTCGCCGGTGGCCACCACGTTGTCGGCGCTGCCGGTCTCGTTCAGCGTGGCCGAGCCCGTGGAGCCCGGCGGCAGGGTGTTGACCCCACTCACGCTCAGCGTGTTGGTCGCGTCGTTCATCACGCCCAGCGCCGTGTTGCTGTTGCCCGAGAGGCGCACCGTCGATGCGGTGGACGCGGCCGGCGCAAACAGTTCCTGCGTGGACGATGCCGTCACCGCAGCGGTGCCCGACTGCGTCGACTGCAGCGCCGAGCGCGCGCCCACGTTCGAGCCTGCGAGCGTCACGCTGTTGAGCGCCGTGTTGGCCACGGCCTTCGCGCTCTGGCTGTTGTTCGTCACACCCAGCGTCGAGGTGCCGACGATGGATGCTGGTGCCGTGTCGATGCCCACGATGCCCGTCGCGGTGGCCGACACGGTCCCGGTGCCCATCTGCACGTTGGCCAGTGCGTGGTCGGCCGTCACGGCCACCAGCAGCGCCGGGCCGGCCGCGGCCACGGCCGGCAGCGGCGTGCTGCCGGCGATGGTGCTGCTTTTCACCTCGATGCTGTTGGTCGCGGCGCTGCCGGTGGCGGCTGCGCCGGTGCTGTTGCCGTCGAGCGTGGCGCTGCTGCCGGTGAGCGCGTTGGGGCCGGTCAGCGTGAGCTTCGTCACGTTGTTGGCGCTGGCGGCCACGGTCGCATTGCTGTCCTGCGCATTCAGCACCGCGGTCTTGGCCGACTGCGACGCGCCACCGGCCAGCGAGGCCGCGTTGGTCGCACGGTTGGCCGCCGCTTCCGAATACGTCGTGTTGCCAGAGGCGGCGAAGCTGCTGTTGACCAGGCCTGCGTTGGCGGGCACCGCGCGGTCCTCGTTGTAGATCGCGGTGTCGGCGGTGCTGGTGGCCGAGGTACCGGCCGACTGGCGGTTCACCAGCACCTGGTCGCCCAGCGCGGCGGTGTTGCCGGGCAGCACACCCTGGAGAATGATCGCGGGAACGAAGGATGCGACGGACGAGCCGCCCGCAACGGCGACCTTGTTGTCCACGTCGTTGATCACGCTCAGCGCCGAGTTGCTGTTGTTCGAGATCTTCACCGAAGAGCCCGTCACCGAGGCCGGCGTAAACTCCTGCATGAAGGAGCGCGACTCCACCGCCGCCGTGCTGCCCTGTGCAGACAGCAGCGCGGAGCGGGCCGAGACATCGGTGGCCGCAAGCGCGATGGCGTTGCTGCCCGTGTTGACCACGGCCTTCGCGCTTTGCGTGTTGCCCGAAGCGCTCAGCGTCGAGCCGGTGATCACCGCGCCGGGCGCCGTGTCCACACCGAAGGCGGCCGCCACCTTGGAAGAGATCGTCGGGCTCGTCACCAGCTGGATGCTCGACAGCGCATGGTCGCCGACCGCACCTGCCAGGCCCGCGAGGCTGGTCGCGCCGGCAACCGGCAGGCCATCGCCCACGGCGATGGTGTTGCCCTTCACGTCGATGCGGTTGGCGGCGGCGTTGCCCGTGGCCGAGCCGCCGGCGGCGTTGCCGTCGACAGCGACCTGCGAGTTCTGGATGCTCGCGCCGCCCAGCACCACCTGCACACCGTCCTTGTTGGTGAGCAGCGCACCTTCCTGCCCGGTCAGAGAACTGACCGCGGCGCTGGTGAGCTGCAGGTTCTGCACCGCAGTGGTGGTCGAAACGCCGACCGCATCCACGCTCACGCCGTTGACGGCGCTGTTGCTGGTCGCGCCGGCCAGCGTGGTGTTGCCGCTGGCGTCCACCTTCGAGTTGCTGATTGCGCCGGTGACGGTGGTCTGCACTTCGGGCCCGCCGCTGCGTTGCGCCGACACCGTGCCCTGGCCCGACTGCGCGTTCTGCACGCTGAAGGCGGCGGTGGTGGCGAGCACGTTGCCCGTCAGCGTCGCACCCGCCAGCGAGAGGCCGGAGGTGTCGATGTTGTTGCCCGTCACCTTCACCGTGTTGCCGGCGGCGCGGCTACCGTAGGCCAGCGCCTGCGCCGCGTTGTCCGAGCTGGACACCGAGCCGTTGCTCAGCGCGCCCGTGACCGTGGTGCGTGCCACTATGCCGCCGGCCGCGATGGCCGAGATGGCGGTGTTGGTGCCCGCCACCGCCTGCGTGTTGGTGACGTTGGCCACCGAGGCATTCGCGCCGCTCACGTTGTTCAGACCCAGCGTCACGCCGCTGGCCGCGTCGTTGCCATAGGTGGCTGCGACGAAGGCGTTGTCGCTGTTCGCGACGCTGGCGGCCGAGACATTGCCGTTGACGTTCGCCGCAAAGGTGTTGGGGCCGGTCGCCGAGCTGCCGATGTTCCCCTGCACCGACTGGTCGTTCAGGATGCCGTAGGCTGCAGTCACCGTCGGCAGCGCGCCGGCCGCGTTGCTGAACGGCAGCCCGCTGAGCACATCGACCGTGACGGTTGAGGCCGGCGTGCCCAGGAACGGGCCTGGCGCCGCTGCCAGGCTGCCCGCGCTCACGCCCAGCGTGTTCGTCGCCGAATTGCCGTATGCGATGGCGCGCTGCAGGTTGTCGGTGAGCGCAACCGAGCCGCCCGTGAGGTTGCCGTTCACCGCGATGCGCGCTTCGGGATTCAACAGCGCCGCGCCGACGCCGGAAGTCGCATCCGACATCTGCACGCTCGCGATGCCCGCGCCCGTGCCGACCGAGTTGCCGGTGAGCGTGAGCGTGTTGGTGGCCCCGCTGCCGAGTGCCACGGCTTCCTGCCGGTTGTCGGTCAGCGCCAGCGTGTTGTTCGCGACCGGTGCGCCGCCGCCATTGGCGGTCAGCAGGATCTGCGAGCCGAAGTTGAGCGCCGCGGGGCCGCTGCCGTTGTAGTTGCCCTGCAGGTTGGTGAG
>CAMATD010000069.1 GCA_945860785.1 Variovorax sp. YR752
CTCTCTCAGGCAGTGAAGCGGCGTGCGTCGTTGCGGCGCGCACGGCGGCGCAGCATCGCGAGCATCGACAGCACGACGGCGATCGCACCCAGCGTTTCCGGTTCGGGCGTACTCGGCACTTCGGCGCCCAGCGCCGTGTTGCTCACGCCTTGCGGCAACGGCAGCGGCTGGTTCACGTCGACGCTGTTCTGCGGCGCGCAGGTTGCGCACCACCTTGTCGACCGCGATGAAGCTCGTGTATTGTGTGAGCAGGCTGTACTTCAGGCCGAGTCGGTGATGCGGTCCTTGAAGGCCGCGCTGCCTTCGAGCGCTTCCTGGTCGCTCAGGCTCTGGATGCGGTGGCGGGCCCACAGCGTGCGCAGCGCGGCGGTGTCCAGGCGAGTGCGGTCGTCGATGCGCACTTCCTGGCGGTACGGGCCGCTCGCGCTGTGGCCTTCGATGATGACGCGGCCCTTCGCTTCGCCACGCCATTTACCGAACACGATCACCGGGCGTTCGCCGAGCACGTCGGGCAAGGCTTGCGGCTCCACGTCGTACACATCGAGGCCGCCGAAGGTGGCCTTCACGTTGGTGAGCACGGGCGACTCGACCATGCGGCGGAAGCGTGCGGCCTGCTCGGGCGCCTGCACCGGGTCCGTGACGATGAAGGGCTCGCCCATGCCGGCACGCGCAATGCCTTCCATCAGACTGCGGTTCACCGAGGAACCGATGCCGAAGGCGAACACATTGGCTTTCGACAGGTTGTTGCGCACCAGCTCGAAGGCTTCGCGCTCGACCGTGACGTAGCCGTCGGTCACCACCACCACGGTGCGCGACACGTTCTCTTCCTTGGGCTCGGCGTAGACACGCTTCAGGGCCGGGATCAGTTCGGTGCTGCCGCTGCCGCTGTAGTTCTGGATGGTGGCGAGCGCCTGCTCGATGTTGGCGCGTGTGGCCGGCACCGACCTGGGCGAGAGCATCTTGTTGCTGCCCGAGAACAGCAGCACGTTGAAGGTGTCGCTGGGGCGCAGGCCGCCGATCAGGCGTTCGAGCACGGTCTTGGCGGTGTCGAGCGGAAAGCCGTGCATCGAACCGGAAATGTCGACCACGAAGATGTAGTCGCGCGGCGAAATGGCGCTGGCAGCCACGGCCTTGGGCGGCTCGATCATCGCGAGGAAGAAGTTCTCTGCGCTTCCATCCGAATTCTGGCCCTGGCCCTTGTAGAGCATCAGGCCCGATTCGATTTTCTCGCCAGCAAGGCGATAGTCGAGCACGAAGTCGCGGTTGTCGGCCGGGCGGCCATCGGCGGTGAGCGTGATGTCGGCGTGCTGGTCTTCGTCGCTCCTCTTCACGTCGATGGCGTGCGTGGTCGAGCGGATTTCCTTCAGACCCATCGGCGTGTCGATCGCGGCCCTGAGCTTGAAGCCGGTGCTCGGCGCCACGCCGGCAGCCAGCGTGGGTTGCGCGACCCACTTAGCCTGCGCGTTCGACGATTGCGGGCTGTTGTAGCGCGGGCCCACGACCGTGGGGAACACGAACTCGTAGTTGCCCGACTGCGGCACGAGCAGCTCGGTATAGCGCAGCTCGACCTTCACGTCGTCGCCGGGCAGGATGTTGGCGACGTTCATCTGGAACACGTTGGGCAGGTGCTGCTCGAGCAGCGCGGCCGTCTTGCCTTCCTTCTTCGCGGTGTCGTATTCGATCTGCGCCTGCTGCTTCTCGCGGATCTGCGCGGTGATCAGGCGATCGGCCAGTCGCACGTTGAGGCCGCTCACGGCAGCCTTGGTCGAACCGGGGAACACGTACTTCGCTTCGATGGCCCGCTGGCCTTCGTTGCGGTAGGTCTGCGTGACCGTCACGTCGGCGATCACGCCCGAGATCTTCACGGCGACTTCCGTGCCCTTGAGCGGCAGGCGATCGACCGAAGGGTCGTCGCTCTTGACGAAGAAATACGGACTCTCCGTCTTCAGGCGCGGGCCGGCCGGCGCTTCCTGGGCATGCAGCGGGCGCACGCCCAGTGCGACGAAGCCCGCGGTCGCCAAGCTCACGGTGGCGAGCCAGAGCCAGCGGCCGGGACGTGGGGTGGTGTGGGCACCCATGGCGAGGGTCCTTGTCCGTGCGAACTTGCACAGCCGCAACTGTCGGCACCGCACGAGAAGGCAGTTGGAAGGCTCTTTGAAGTCACGGACCGCGAAAACCCGCTGTGTGAAGTCTGTGTGAAGTGACGCCATCCGGGTGCTTCACACAGGCTTCGGATCGCGCGGAGAGCATCGCCGCTTCGCTACAGACGAGGAGAGAAAACCATGCTTCAGTTCTTGAAGGCGCTTCAGAGTTCCATGCTGGTCAAGGTGGCCGGCCTGTTCTTCCTGATGCTGCTGCTTTGCATTCCGCTGGCGGAGATCGATTCGATCAACCGCGGCCGCGGCGAAAGCCAGCGCGAGGCAGCACAGGAGCTCGCCGACACCTATGCAGGCCCGCAGACCATGGTCGGCCCGCTGCTGCTGGTGCCATATGTCGAGCGCTGGATCGAGCCGCTGCGTGACGCGCAAGGCAAGGTGATCGGCCAGGAGCCGCGCAGCAAGGAAATGGCCCACGTGGTGTTCCCCGACAAGCTGCACATCGAGGGCTCGATGACGCCACAGGAACGCTACCGCGGCATCTTCAAGATTCCGTTCTACACGCTCAATGCCACACTCTCCGGCGGCTTTGCGGCCTTCGATCCGACGGCCGTGGCCCACAGCGAAAGCGATTCGAAGATCGAGTTCAAGGCGCCCTTCGTTGCCTTCAACGTGAGCGACCTGCGCGGCCTCGACGGCTCGCCGGCGCTGGTGATGGGCGGTGAGGCCTTGCGCTTCAAGCAACGCGTGCCGGGCATTGCCGACAACGCCTGGTTCGCCGATGGCATCCATGCCCCGGTCGCTGGTGCCACGCTGGCGGCATGGGAGGCCCATGCGCCAGTGTCCTTCGAGATGAAGCTCGGCCTGGTCGGGCAGGACACGCTGGCGATCGCGCCCATCGCCGAAGACACCACGGCGCATCTCACCTCGCCCTGGGCGCATCCGAGCTTCGGCGGCCGCTTTCTCGCTGCACAGCGCAATGTGACGCCGCAGGGCTTCGATGCGCACTGGCGCGTGTCGTCGCTCGTGACCTCGGCGCGCGAACAGGTGCGTGCGGGCCTTTCGGGTCGAGGCGTTGCCAACGACACCACCGCAGCGGCAGTGAGCAGCGCTTCGCGCCGCAGCCTCGGCACGCTGCAGACCTTCGACGTGTCGCTCGCACAGCCAATCAACGTCTATTCGATGAGCACGCGCGCCGGCAAGTACGGCATGCTTTTCATCGGCCTGGTGCTGATGGCGGCCTTCATGTTCGAGCTCTTCCGCAAGCTGCGCCTGCACCCGGTGCAGTACGGCCTGATCGGCCTCTCGATCGCGCTGTTCTTCCTGCTTCTGCTCGCGCTGTCGGAGAAGTTCGCGTTCTGGATGGCCTATGCGGGTGCGGCCGGCGCCAGTGTTGCATTGCTGGCCGTGTACTTCAGCGCGCTGCTGATCTTCGGCATGCTGGCCACGCTGATGCTCGTGACACGCAAGGTCGACTGGTATGCGCTGTCGCGGCGCAACGCGCCGGTCGCGCAGGGCGCATGAAGCTGTTGCGGTTCGCGCTCGGTACCCTGGGCTGGCTGGTCCTGGCCGCGCTGTGGTTCTGGGCCTGGCACCTGAAGGACCCGCATCTGCGCTTCATGCGCGAATGGGAGTTGCTGCTGTTGCTGGGCGCACTGGGGTTGGGGGCCGTCGCGGCATGGCGTTTTGCACGCCGCTCGCTGCGGCCCGTGACACTGGGCGTCGTGTTCGCCGCAGTGCTGACCGCGCTGAACAACGAAGCAGCGAGCCTGCAGCACCGCGCCGAAGTGTCGGCCGCATCCGGGCCCACGGCCCAAACGCTCGGGGCGCATTTCATCGTCGGCTATGACGATGCGAAGGCGCTGCGCGAACTCGCACGCAAGGGATTGATCGGTGGCGTTTTTATCACCGGCCGCAACGTGAGGGGTCGCACGGCCGCTGCATTGCGCGAAGAGATCGACGACCTGCAGGCGCTGCGCCGCGAGGCCGGCCTGCAGCCGTTGATCGTCGCGACCGACCAGGAAGGCGGTGCGGTGTCGCGCCTTTCACCGCTGGTGGAACGCCAGCCCGGACTCGCCACGCTGCTCGATGCCGACGTGCCCGAGGAAGAACTCGCGCAACGCGCCCATGCCTACGGCGCACAACAAGGCCGATCGCTTGCAGCGCTGGGCATCACGCTCAACTTCAGCCCCGTGGTCAATCTGCGCACCGGCCGCGCGCCGGGCCGCTGGGACTTTCACACCCGCATCGACGAACGCGCGATCTCGACGGACCCCGTGCTCACCGCGCAGGTGGCGCTCGCTTACGAACAAGGCCTCGAATCCGCTGGCGTGCACGGCACCCTCAAGCACTTTCCCGGACTCGCCGGCGTGACCGAGGACACGCACCATTTCGCGGCCGTGCTGCGCACACCGGTCGCCCGACTTGCAACACATGACTGGAAGCCGTTTCAAGACGTGTCGAAAAACTCGAGCGCCGCGATCATGCTCGGCCATGTGATCGTGCCGGAGCTCGATCCCGTCTTTCCGGCCTCTTTCTCGCGCAAAATCGTGCAGCAGCTGATTCGCGACGATTGGGGCTATCAAGGCCTGCTCGTCACCGACGAGCTGACGATGGGCGCGGCCTACAACCGGGGGCTGTGCGACACCACGGTCCGCGCCCTCGATGCCGGTGTGGACCTGTTGTTGATTGCTTTCGACCACGACAAGTATTTCGACGCCATGCATTGCGCGCAACAGGCCGCGCGGCGCGGCGAACTCGACCTTCCGATGCTGGAACGCAGCAGCGCCCGCCGGCTCCAACCCTTTCGCTAGCCATTTCTATGTTCAAACGTTCAACCCCCTCAACTCCCGACGACGGCACCGCGCCGGACGAACGCAATCTCCGCTGGAAACGCATCGCAGGGTGGGGCGCCATCGTGGTGGGCTCCGGCGCGCTCGTGCTGCTGGTGGCAGCCATCGTTGCGGTAGTCGCCATCTATCCGAAGCTGCCCGACATTTCCGAGCTTTCCGACTACCGGCCCAAGCTGCCGCTGCGGGTGTATTCGGCCGAAGGCACGCTGATCGGCGAGTTCGGCGAAGAGCGCCGCAACCTCATGCCTTTCGCGAACATTCCCAAGGTCATGAAAGATGCGGTGCTGGCTGTGGAAGACGCGCGCTTCTACGACCACGGCGGCGTCGACTACAAGGGCTTCCTGCGTGCCGCGGTGGCCAGCCTGAAGGGCGGCCGCAAGCAGGGCGCCTCGACCATCACGATGCAGATGGCGCGCAACGTCTACCTGAGCTCGGAGCGGACGATGAGCCGCAAGACCTACGAGATCATGCTGGCCTTCCGGCTCGAGCAGCAGCTCACCAAGGACCAGATCCTCGAGATCTACCTGAACCAGATCTACCTCGGCAATCGTGCCTACGGTTTTGCCGCTGCGTCCGAAACCTACTTCGGCAAGCCGCTGCAGAACGTGAGCGTCGCGGAGGCCGCCATGCTGGCGGGCCTGCCAAAGGCGCCCGGTGCGAACAACCCCGTGGCCAACCCGCGCCGCGCACGGGCGCGCCAGCTCTACGTGATCGACCGCATGCAGGAGACCGGCTTCATCACC
Organism: Variovorax sp. YR752; assembly: GCA_945860785.1. Classification (GTDB taxonomy): domain Bacteria; phylum Pseudomonadota; class Gammaproteobacteria; order Burkholderiales; family Burkholderiaceae_C; genus Variovorax. The sequence goes on from CAMATD010000069.1 coordinate 5,692, forward strand.
GCCGAGCAGGCGGCCGAAGCGAAGAAGGAAGAGCTGCACCTGCGCGACGCCGCCGACCCGAACCGCCTGCATGCCGAGTACGTGGCCGAAACCGTGCGCCAGATGATGTACGCGCAGTACGGCGACAGCATCTACACCAGCGGCCTCAAGGTCTACACCTCGCTGGTCGCGGCCGACCAGGCTGCGGCGTACAAGTCGCTGCGCAAGGGCATCATGGATTACGAACGGCGGCAGGTCTATCGCGGACCCGAGCGCTTCGTCGACCTGCCGACCGAGCAGAAGGAAGTCGACGAAGCCGTGGACGACGCGCTTGCCGAACATCCCGACAACGGCGACGTGATCGCGGCCGTGGTGCTCGATGCCAACGCCAAGGAAATCAGCGCGGTGCGCGCGAACGGCGAAACGATCCAGATCAGCGGCGAAGGCCTGAAGCCCGCGCTGTCGGGCCTTGCAGCCAAGGCACCGCCCAACATCAAGATCCGCCGCGGCGCGGTGATTCGCGTTGCGAAGACACCGAAGAACACCTGGGAGATTACGCAACTGCCCGAGGTCGAAGGCGCCTTCATCGGCATGGACCCGCGCACCGGCGCCATCAAGGCGCTGGTTGGCGGCTTCGATTTCGGCAAGAACAAGTTCAACCACGTGACGCAGGCCTGGCGCCAGCCGGGCTCGAGCTTCAAGCCCTTCATCTACTCGGCGGCGCTCGAAAAAGGCTTTACGCCCGCCACCGTGGTGAACGACGCACCGCTTTATTTCGATGCCAGCGCCAACGGTGGCCAGCCGTGGGAGCCGAAGAACTTCGAAGGCACCTACGAAGGCCCGATGCCATTGCGCACAGCCCTGATGAAGTCCAAGAACCTGGTGACGCTGCGCGTGCTCCAGTCCATCGGCGCGCCCTATGCGCAAGACTGGATCACGAAGTTCGGCTTCGACAAGGACAAGCACCCGGCCAACCTGCCGATGGGCCTGGGCGCCGGCTCGGTCACGCCGATGCAGATGGCAACGGGCTACTCGGTGTTCGCGAATGGCGGCTATCGCGTGAATCCCTACCTCGTCACGCGCGTCACCGACCTCAGGGACAAGGTCCTGATGGAAACCGAGCCCCCGGTGCTCGACGAAACGCGGCGCGCCATTCCGCAGCGCAATGCCTTCATCATGGATTCGCTGCTGCAAAGCGTGGTCAAGGGCGGCACTGCCTTCAAGGCGCACCAGGCCCTGAAGCGTGACGACCTCTACGGCAAGACCGGCACCACCAACGATTCCTTCGACACCTGGTTCGCGGGCTTCCAGCCCACGATGGTCGGCATTGCATGGATCGGCTACGACACGCCGCGCCAGCTCGGCGTGCGCGGCGAAACCGGCGGCAGCCTGAGCCTGCCGATCTGGATCGGCTACATGCAGACGGCGCTGCAGGGCGTGCCGGTGACCCAGCCTGCGGAACCGCCGGGCGTGGTCAACGTCGACGGCGAGTGGTACTTCGACGATTTCACGCCAGGCCACAACGTGGCGAGCCTGGGCCTCGAGAACGCCGAGGTGCCACCGCCACCAGCGGAAGAACTCACGGGCGTGCCGCTGGGCCCGCCGCCGCAGCCTGAAGAGCGCAACCGCATCCTCGATTTCTTCAGGTAGCGGTCGGGGAGGGGGCATCACCGGGTCTCTACACTCGGTACCATCCCACACTTCTCCTATTGCGCGAACGCATTCATGGAAATTCTCACCCTGTTGGCGTTGATCGTCGCCGGCGCCTACATCCTCAAGTCCAGAGACCAGCGCCAGCGCATTTCGCTCCTGGGAACCCACCTCGGCAGGTACCAGATCGAGAAGCTGATGGAAAGCCTGACCCAGGGCTATCTGCGCTGCCTCGGCGAGGACGATCCCGAACACCGCCACCAAATCTGGAGCCTGCTCGACTCCACCGAGGAAAAGCTGTCGGCCCAGTTCGACAGCTTCGCGGCCGAGTTCGCTCGCGTTCCCGAAGCGGATACGCGCGTGAGCAAGCTGCCCATCGCCGTTCCCTACGCGCACAAGCTGTTCCCTGCGGCGACTTTCGATCTGCGCGAAGCGCTGGCCATTCATGCACGCGGCATCGCCGGCGTCATGAAGAACGGATCGAGCCGTTCGGCCAAGTCCAAGGCCTTCACCATGTCGGCCGAGCTGTTCCTGATGCAGCACACATGCCACTGGTTCTGCAAATCGAAGACGGTGGCGTCGGCGCGCATGCTGGCGCGGCACCAGACTTCGTACGAACAATTGCTCGACGCCGTGAGCCCCGAGACGCGCAGAGCCTACGGCGCCTTGATCGGCGCCTGAGACTTTCAGTGCAGCTCGCAGGCCTCGATCACCATCGTGTCCGTGCCGAGCAAGCGGGCTTCGTGCTGGAAGGCGAGGTTCGCTATGCACCTGGAAAATCGCTCTGGTTTTCCGGAATGACTGGTGCCGCACTGGTCGGCGGTGGTTTCTTCTTCCGTTGGGATGCACTGGCGCTCTTTGTCGTCAGTACCGGCTTTGTTCTGCTGTTCGGCCACTCGCTGGGCAGCCATCGCCAACTGATTCACCACAGCTTCCAGTGCCCCCCATGGTTGCGCAACACGCTGATCTACTGCGGCGTACTCGTAGGCTTGGCCGGCCCGCTGGGCATTCTTCGCCAGCATGAGCTGCGCGACTACGCCCAGCGCCTTCCCATCTGCCATGACTATCTGCGTCACGGCCGCGGCTTCTGGATCGACGCATGGTGGCAGCTGCATTGCGAACTGCATCTCTCCCGGCTTCCACGCATCGAACTCGAGCCGCGCATTGCGAACGATCGCTTTCTGAGATGGCTGGAAAAAACCTGGATGCTGCAGCAACTGCCGCTCGCCGTTTTTTTCTATCTCTGGGGAGGCTGGTCCTTCATCTTCTGGGGCATCTGTGCGCGCGTCACTGCTGGCGTACTGGGGCATTGGCTGATCGGCTGGTTCGCGCACAACCGAGGTGCCATGAACTACGAAGTGCGTGGCGCCGCAGTGCAAGGCCGGAACATTCCCTGGACCTCGCTGCTGACGATGGGCGAGAGCTGGCACAACAACCACCACGCTTTTCCAGGCTCGGCACGGTTGGGATTGGCGCCGGGCGAATGGGACCCCGGATGGGGGATGCTGAAACTGCTCGAACGTTGCGGGCTGGTGTGGGATCTGCGTCTGCCGGAATCACTGCCGCCGCGCCCCGAGCTGACTGCTCTCAAGCCTGTTCAGTGATGTGACAACAGCGGCAGCGTGAGTGTCGCCACCGCGCCACCGCGCCGCCACGCGCCGCATTGCCGAGCTCGATGCGGCCGCGGTGCAGCGCCGCGATTTCCTTCACGAACGCCAGCCCCAGTCCCGTGCTTTTCTTCTGGTTGTGCGGCCGCGCGAGCGAATAGAACTTCTGGAAAACCTTTTCCTGCGCGTACTCCGGAATGCCGGGTCCGTGGTCGCGCACGCTCACGCGCGCAAGCTTCGACGTGGTCTCCAGCGTCATCAGCACTTCGCTGTCAGGCGGTGAAAAATCGGTGGCGTTGTCGAGCAGATTGCTGATCGCGCGGCGCAGCAAGAACGGATCGCCCTCGGCGCTGGCTTCGGCGCGAATGTTCACGAGCAGACGGATGTTGCGCTTGGCCGCCGCGGGCTGGGCACTGATGGCGATGTCGTCGATCAGCGAAGCCAGCGGCACTGGCTCGGTGCGGTCCAGCGCGCGCCGCGTTTCGAGCGCGGTGAGCTCCATCATGCGGTCGACGATTTCCTGGATGCGCTGCGTTTCGCTTTCGATGTTCTTGAGAAAACGCTCGCGCTCCGCATGCGGCATCGAAGGTTCCTGCAGCAGCTCGGCCGCGCCGCGAATCGCCGAGAGCGGGCTCTTCACTTCGTGCGTGAAGGTCTGCACATAGTCGGCCACGTAGTTGCGGCTGGTCAGCGCATCGCGCATTTCACTGAAGCCGCTGCGCACTGCATCTACCGCGCAGCGTGCGGATCGGCTCCACGTCGGGCGCCACCGTCTTGAGCTTGGCGCGCAGCGTCTTGATGTGCGCGTCCACCGTGCGATCGAAGCTGTCGCTGGCGTCGTCCCAGACGAGTTCGAGCAGCTCGTCGCGCGTGAAGACGCGGCCCGGCCGCTGGACCAGCAATCTCAGAAGACCGTATTCGTAACGGGAGAGTTCGAGCAGCCGGCCGTAATACCGAATTTGCATGCGCTCGTTGTCGAGCGCAAAGGGCATTGCGGGGGCCTGTGGGGTCGCTGGGGGCGCCGTGGGCGAAATTTGAGGGGGTACCTTCCCGGACGCTGCGGCCGCTCCAGGGCTGTTGCGCGCGCTGCGCCGCAGGATGGTCCTGACGCGGGCGACCAGTTCGCGCGGCGAGAAAGACTTGGCGATGTAGTCGTCCGCACCCAGTTCCAGCCCCACCACGCGGTCTATCTCGTCGCTGTGGGCCGTGAGGAACAGCATGGGTACCTCCGGGCCGCCCATCGACTGATTCAGCGCCTGGAGGCGTTTGAAGAGCTCGAAACCATTGAGATCGGGCAGGCCGATGTCCAGGATCGCCAGCGCCGGCGGCTCCTGCGCGAACTGCGCGATGGCTTCTTCGGCCGTGGGGCACCAGACCGGCGTGAAGCCGTCGCTCTTCAGGACGTACTGCAGCGTGTCGGCGATGCCCGATTCGTCTTCGGCGATCAGGATCCGGGGTTTGAAGCTCATCCGCGAATGTGAGCGAGGGGAGGAGGCCGGCGACGCCGGTTTTCCGTCCGAGGCGTTGCGGACCGGCGCGGCCGTTCCCGGCCTTTTTTTTGGCGCGGCGCTTTCCCCGTTCCCTATTTCTTATTTCTCTTATTCAAATTAGTAGTAGTAGATAAGGGAAGCACTCTTCTGTGGACAGGGCACTTTTTTCGTTATGTGACAAGGACTTGTCACAACCCTGTCACTGTGCGCAGCTGCGCTTCCGGGATGTACCCGCCATATGAACAACATTGGTTAACCCGTCCACGCTGTGGATAACCCATGGCTTGTGCCAAAACTCTCCCCAGAGTTGTCCTTTGACACGCTTCGGAAAATCTGCGAAAGGCGGTTTTTACCCCAAGAAATTCATTGCCTCTTATTTGGGCAGACTGTAGATTTCCCTTGTAGATCAACCACTTGCCGTGCCCTTACACAGAAGTGCCGACGTTATCCACAGAGTTGCTCAAGTTTTGTGGGGAGAACGTGCACAGGAACCTTCGGGTCGTCCGCTGACCCAACGCCGTCCTCCATATTGCGAAAAACCTCGAACATGTCACCTTCAGAAACCAAGGCCGTCGTCACCCTGAGCCTGCTGGCCGCCTTTGTCGATGGCGAAAAGCACGAACGTGAACGCGCCGAAATCAAGCGCATCGCGGAGGGTCTGTCGCAGGCCGACGGACTGAATCTGCCGACGCTCTACCAGGACGTGCTGATGAAGCGCGTGTCCCTGGCCTCGGTGGCTGGTGAACTCGCCAGCACTGAATCGAAGCAGCTGGCCTACGAGATGGCGGTGTGCGTGTGCGATGCCGACGGCACGCAGTCGGAGGCGGAGCGCATGTTCCTGATGGATGTGCGCACCTCGCTCGGGCTCGATGCATCGGCGGCGCGGTTTTCGGAGCAGGCCGAAGAAATTGCCGCGGTGCCCGTGGCTGCCGCAGCAGGTGCCGCAACAACGTCAGCGGTTGCGGTACCCAACGCGCCCGACAGCGCGGAGCTCGACAAGTCGATCCTCAATGCCGCCATCCTCAACGGCGCGCTCGAGCTGCTGCCCGAAACGCTCTCGACCATGGCGATCATTCCGCTGCAGATGAAGCTGGTCTATCGCATCGGCCAGGCGCACGGCTATCAACTCGACAGCGGCCACGTCAAGGACTTCCTGGCCACCGTGGGTGTGGGCCTGACCTCGCAATACCTAGAGCAGGCCGGGCGCAAGCTGCTGGGTGGTCTGCTACGCGGGCTGGGCAACCAGGCCGTGAGTTCCGGCATGAGCTTCGCTTCCACCTATGCGCTGGGCCATGTGGCCAAGCGCTACTACGCCGGCGGCCGCACGCTCTCGACGCAGATGCTCAAGGACGCTTTTTCGGGCGTGGTGAAGGAAGGGCAGAGCCTGCAGACGCAATATCTGCCGGCGATTCAGGAGAAGGCTCGCACGCTGGATGCGGGCAAGGTGCTCTCGCTCGTGCGAGGCGCCTGAGGCTCAGGCTTTCGCCAGATCGTCGAGGATCGGGCAGTCCGGTCTGGCGTCGCCCTGGCAGCAATGCACCAGATGCGCCAGCGTGTTGCGCATGGATTGCATGTCCGCAATGCGCTGGTCTAGTTCACCCAGGTGCTTTTGCGCGATGCGCTTGACGCTCGAACTTGCGCGCCGGCGGTTGTGCCAGAGGCCCACGAGCTCGGCGATCTCTTCCATCGAGAAGCCGAGGTCGCGCGAGCGCTTGATGAAACGCAGCGTGTGGATGTCGGCATCGCCGTACTGCCGGTAACCGCTCTCGGTGCGCGCCACCGCCGGCAGCAGGCCCAGCCCTTCGTAGTGCCGGACCATGCGGGCCGACACACCCGAGAGGCGCGCGGCTTCGCCGATGGCGACCTGGCTCGTCATTGAACGCCGTAACCCGCGTTCTCGATCGCGGCCACGATGTCCTTCGCGGCTGTTCGCTCAGCACATCGACATGGCCCGTTTCGAGGTCGACCGTGACCTGCGCTTCGGGATCGACCGCCTGCACCGCGTTCTGCACTGCGCTCACGCAGTGGCCGCAGCTCATACCCGAGACCTGGAATTTCTGGCTCATCATCGTAGCTCCTTCTTTCTTGAATGAATGGATGCAATGGATGCAATGGATGCAATGGATGCAATGAGCCGCCAGTTTGAACCTTCTCACGATGTCAATGTCCAGCGAAGGGGCACTTCGGATGCGGCTTGACCTTGCCATGGTGTGAGGCTTTAGCCTCGGCACATGGAAAACCTGCAGCAACATCCCTCGGCAGCCGTCGCCACGCTGGATCTCTCGGTCGGCGGCATGACCTGCGCCTCGTGCGTGATGCGCGTGGAGCGCGCCCTCAAGAACGTGCCGGGCGTGCAGGACGTCAGCGTGAACCTCGCGACCGAATCGGCCCGCGTGGTGACGACGGAGGGTGAGGACATGGACGCACGCCTGCGCCGCGCCGTGCGTGCCGCAGGCTACGAACCGCGCGCCGCAAGCACTGCGGCCGACGAAGCCGCAGCCCTGTCGCCGTGGCATGGCTTCGGCCCGGTTGCCATCGGTCTCGCACTGTCGATTCCGTTGCTGGCGCCGATGCTGGGCGATCCCTTCGGGCAGGACTGGATGCTGCCGCCCTGGCTGCAGCTGCTGCTCGCTGCACCCGTGCAGTTCTGGCTGAGCGCGCGCTTCTACCGCGTGGGCTGGCATGCGGCCAAGGCCCGCACCGGCAACATGGACCTGCTGGTGGCGCTCGGCACCAGCGCGGCCTTCGGTTTGTCGCTGTGGCTCTGGTGGCGTGCAGCCACCGGCGAGCATGCGGGGCACGACGGGGCGATGCCGCACCTGTATTTCGAAGCTTCTGCCGTTGTGATCACGCTGGTGCTGCTCGGCAAGTGGCTCGAAGCGCGTGCCAAGCGCCAGGCAACTTCCGCGATACGCGCGCTGCAGCAATTGCGGCCCGAGGTGGCGCACCTGGTCGGCGCGCGCGGCGAGAGCGATGTGCCGCTGGCCGAGGTGATGGTGGGCGACCGCCTCGCCGTGCGGCCCGGCGAACGCGTGCCAGCCGATGCGCGTGTGACCGAGGGGCAATCCGAAGTCGACGAATCGATGCTGACCGGCGAACCCTTGTCGGTGACCAAGGGACCTGGCGATGCATTGACGGGCGGTGCAGTCAACGGCGACGGCCGGATAGTGATCGAAGTGCGCGCGGTCGGCGCCGAGAGCGTGCTGGCACGCATCATCAGGCTGGTCGAGGATGCGCAGGCCGCCAAGGCACCGATCCAGCGGCTGGTGGACAAGGTCGCGGCCGTGTTCGTGCCCGTGGTGCTGGTGATTGCGCTCTTCACGCTGGCTGGTTGGTTGCTCGCCGGCGCCGGCATTGAAACTGCCTTGATCCATGCCGTGGCTGTGCTCGTCATCGCCTGCCCTTGTGCGCTGGGCCTTGCGACGCCGGTGGCGGTGATGGCGGGAACCGGTGTCGCCGCGCGGCACGGCATCCTGATCAAGGACGCGCGAGCGCTGGAGATCGCGCACCGCGTCGACACCGTGGCTTTCGACAAGACAGGCACGTTGACGCTGGGCCGGCCGGTGCTCACGGCGCTGGTGCCGGTAGCGGGTGGCCATCTCACCGAAGACCAGCTGCTGGCCACGGCCGCCAGTCTGCAAGGCGGCAGCGAGCATCCGCTCGCGCGTGCGGTGCTGACGACTGCTGCGCAGCGCGGTGTGCAGGCGCCGCCCCTGGGCGCCATGCAGGCCATGCCGGGGCGCGGCGTTCGCGGCGAAGTGAACGGCGCCACCTGGGCCATCGCGAGCCTGCGCTGGTACAGGGAGCTCGATGCGATGCCCGCTGCGGCCGATGTAGAGCGCCTGCAGGCACAAGGCGCGACAGTGTCCGCACTGCTGCGCTTCGACGAAGCGGGCGCCGCGCATGTGCAGGCATTGCTTGCCTTCGCCGACGAACCCAAGCCACAGGCCGCAGAGGCCATCCGCACGTTGCGTGCACGCGGCCTGCGCGTGGTGATGATCTCGGGCGACAACCTGCGTGCGGCGCAAGCCATGGCGGCACGACTGGGCATTGCCGTCGAGGATGTGCGTGCCGACGTGTTGCCGGCCGACAAGGCTGCGCAAGTCGGTGCCTTGAGAAAAGACGGCCACGTGGTGGCGATGGTCGGCGACGGCGCCAACGACGCACCCGCGTTGGCCGCCGCCGATGTGGGCATCGCGATGGCGCCTTCGGGCGGTGGCACCGACGTGGCGATGGAAGCGGCCGGCATCACGCTGATGCGCGGCGATCTCGCGCTGGTGGCCGAGGCGCTCGAACTCTCGGCGCGCACGGTGGCCAAGATCCGGCAGAACCTGTTCTGGGCCTTTGCCTACAACGTCGCCGGCATCCCGCTCGCGGCCTTCGGTCTGTTGAGCCCGGTGGTGGCTGGCGCAGCGATGGCGCTCTCGAGCGTGAGCGTGATGGCCAATGCGCTGCTGCTGCGCCGCTGGAAGCCCTGAGCGGTTTCTTCAGTCGATCAGCAGCGCCATCAAGTGGTCGTCGATGGCGCTCGCATCGCCGGCCCGCTTGTAGAACTTGCGCAGCGTGCCTTCGTGTTCGAAACCCAGCTTCTTGTAGAAGCGCAAGGCCGGCGCGTTGTCGCTCTCGACGCAGAGCTCGATGCGCTTGACGCCGGCTGCCTTGAGTTCGTCGATCGCGTGGCTCACCATCGCCAGCGCCACGCCTTGCCCGTGCAGCGCCGGGTCGACCGCGAGCGTGCCGAGGCTGGCCACATGCTGCACCCGGCCCGGGTAGCGCGTGGCCCGGTAGAAGCCGGCGATGCGGCCATTCAGTTCGTAGACGAAGAAGCGGCGGCTTTCGAGCATCTCTTGGTAGATGGCGCGGAAGTCTTCGAGCGGCATCGGGTCGTAGCCGAGGTAGGGCACGACCCTCTCGTGCATGTAGAGCGAGAAGACCGCGTCGATGTCCTGGGGAGTGGCCAGCCTGCGCATGTGTGAGTCTCGGAGCATTGGGAGCGCCGAGCATACCGAGCCTCAGGTCAGCAGCACCACCGAAAGTCCCAGCAGAACTGCTTGGGCGCACTAGGCCCATCGCAGGCGAACGCGCGAATCCAGTACCCCGCCAATGGCCCAGAAACCACCGACGGCCAGCGCCAGCAGTGCCATGCCGGTATGCAGAGCCAGGTCGTCTGCGCGCCACAGGAAAGCCAGCGTCATGCCAACCCAGCCCACGAAGTGGATCGTGGCGGAAGCGACCTGGGCGCGCGTCAGCACCGGGTCGTGGATGTGCATGGCCTCGTCGAGCGAGAACGGCGCTTCCGGAAAACGTGCCGCCACGTCGGCCGGCCGCCAGCCCGGCGGCTTGAACCAGACAGCAAGCTTGTCGCGCCAGCGCCGCGTGTGCCAGGCGTCGCGCAGCAGCGGCGCATAGGGTCCGAGGATGGCGCGCAGCGGATCGAAGCTCGCGAGCGCCTTGCGCGTGCCGTAGATGCAGCGTTCGTTTTCTTCCGTGAAGGTGCCGAACAGGCGGTCCCACACGACCAGCATGCCGCCGTAGTTGCGGTCCACGTAGCCGTCGTTCACGGCGTGATGCACGCGATGGTTCGAGGGCGACGAGAACACGCGGTCGAACCAGCCGAGCTTGCCGATGTGCTCGGTGTGGATCCAGAACTGGTAAACCAACACGATCAGCCCGGCGATGCCGAACTGTTCAGGCGGCACGCCCACCACTGCCATCGGCAGGTAGAAGGCCCAGCCCAGGAAGGCCACCATGCTTTCCTGCCGCAGTGCGGTCGAGAAGTTGAATTGCTGGCTCTGGTGATGCACCGAATGCGCAGCCCAGAACACCGCCGACTCGTGCTCCGCGCGATGCAGCCAGTAGTCGAAGAAATCGAACAGCAGCAACCGCCACGATCCAGCCCATGACGTCGTCCCAGAAGCTGGGCCGCGTCCAGATCGCGACGGCCGGATAGACCATCGCGTAGAGACCGATCTGGAAGAGCTGGGTGCAGACCGCGAGCGCCTGGCTCAGGAGGCCCTGGCTCAGGCTGCCGAGCGTGTCGCTGAAGCGGTAGGTGTTGCGGCGCTTGCGCCAACCCCATGCGAACTCGCACGCCATGAGCAACGCGAACACTGGCACGACGAGAACGACCAGCCGATGCATCGCGCGCTTTTTTTTCAGCAAGCCTTCAGCGAATCTTCAGTGTTCCGATGCGCGGCCGGCCACGATCACCGCGTTGGTGCCGCCGAAGGCAAAGGAATTGGAGAGCGCATAACGGATGCCCTTGGTCTCGCGCGCTTCGCCGCGCACGAAGTCGAGATCGAAGGCCGCATCGGGCGTTTGCAGGTTGGCTATGGGCGGCAGCGACTCGCGTGCCAGCGCGCGCAGCGCGGCAATGAGTTCGATGGCGCCGCCGCCGCCGAGCACATGGCCGTGGATGGCCTTGGTGGCGCTGACGGGCGTGGCATTGCCGAACACTTCGCGGATCGATGCGGCCTCGGCGGCATCGCCCGCCGACGTGGCGGTGCCGTGCGCGTTGATGTGGCCGACGTCCGATGCCGCGATGCCCGCATCGGCAAGGGCGGCACGCATGGCGCGCACCTGGCCGGCGGTGTCGGGGTTGGTGATGTGGGTGCCGTCGCAGTTGGTGGCGTAGCTCGCGAGCACGAAAGGCGCAGCCTCTGCGCCGCGCGCCAGCGCATGGGCTTCCGATTCGAGCACCAGCGCGGCTGCGCCTTCGCCGATGGCAAAGCCGGCCCGGTCGCCGGAGAAGGGGCGGCAGGCCGACGAAGGGGCGTCGGCCGGCGGCGGCGCCATCACGCGCATCGCGTGCCAGCTGGCCATCACGCCCGGCGTGAGCATGGCGTCGTGGCCGCCGACGATGGCCACGTCGATCCAGCCGCCGCGGATGGCACGCATCGCCATCGCCGATGGCCACGGCCGAGGAGGCGCAGGCGCAGGCGCAGGCGCAGGCACAGGCACAGGCACAGGCACAGGCACAGGCGTAGGCAATGGCCGCGCCGCGCGCGCCGAAGTGCAGCGCAAGCTCTGCCACGGCCGCGTTGGGCATCACGGTGAGCACCGTCGTCGGGCGCATGCGGCGTTGCTCGCCATAGAGCGCGCTCGTGGTGTTGTCGAAGGTGCCGGCGCCCGCGAGGCCGCTGCCCCAGAAGATGCCGAGGCGATCGAGGTCGATGTTTTCCAGGTCGAGCTTCGCTTCGGCGGCGGCAAGCGCCATGGCCGTGCCGCGGTCGAGCGGCAGGCGCGAGGTGCTGCGCACGCCGTTCGAATCGAAATCGCAGGCCGCGACGGCGAGCGACATCGGGTCCATGCCTTTGATCTCGAGCGTCTGCGCGCGCACCGCCGAGCGGCCGTTGAACAGGGCGTCGTCGAAGGCTTCGACGGTGCGGCCGATGGGCGTGATGAAGCCAAGGCCGCTCACGCGCACGGGCGCGGCTGCGGCACGCGCACGGGCGCGGCTGCGGCACGCGCTGCGGACGCGGCGAGCACGGCGTGGGCTGCGCCGCTGCTCATGCGTGGGCTGCTTCGGCAGGCAGCGCGACCGTGCCGCTGCTCTCCGCGTCGATCACTTCGCACAGGCGTTGCAGCGTGATGCCGGCTTCGCGCGGATCGAGGCGGTCTTCAGGAATGCGCAGGTGAAAGGCATCTTCCACCGCGAAGACGAACTCCATCAGCGCGAGCGAATCGAGACCGAGGTCGGTCAGCACGGGTGGCGGGCGAGATGCTGCTGCGCTCGACCTTGAAGTCGGTCTCGAGGATCGTTGCAATGCTGTTGAAGGTGGGCGAGGAGGATGCGGAAGAAGACATGGGAATGCTTTCCTTTCAGGCGGGTTCGGACGGACTCAGGCGCAGAGGGGATGCGCGGACATCGTGCCATGAGCCACCGCGTCGGCGAATGCCACTGTTTCGCGGACAACCTGCTGACGGTCGTTGTCGATGGTGATCATGTGGTAGCTGTTGGCGACCACCACGGTGCGGAATGCGCGGCAGCGCAAGCCGCGCGCGAGGATGTCGAGGTTGGCCACGCTGGCCACCTCGTCCTGCTGGGCATGCAGTGCGAGCACGTTGTCGCATTGCACGCGGTTCAGGTTGCGGCGCACATGGCGGATCAGCCGGTCGTGCTCGCGCAGGTGACCGACGCCGATCACCGAGCTGCCGGCGCGCGAGACCTTGCGGTGGCGCAGTTCGCGCTCGATCCAGGCGCGCACGCGTTCGTTCTTCCGCCGTAGGGCGGGCGTTCGCGGTATTGCCAGAGGCGGCCGAGCGGCGTGTAGAAGGCCAACGGCAGCAGGAACTGCGTGCGCGGAATGGCCCAGCCGTCGAAGCGCAGCGTGGTCGACATCAGCACCAGCGTGGTCGACATCAGCACCAGCGCGTCGACGTCGCGGCCGCAGCGGATGGCCGCGCCGAGCGCGAGCGAAGAGCCGGCGGAGATGCCGATCAGCATCACGCGGTCGTGCTGCTGGCGCAGCGTCTTGACCTGGGCCTCGATGACGTCGAGCCAGCGCCCGAAAGGTGCCGCGCGCTGCAGCGGCGCTTCGGCGTCGAAGGAGTAGCCATCGATCGACAGCGGGTGCACAGCATAGCCGCTGGTGCGCAGGGCCGATTGCACGGTCAGCAACTCGTCAGGCGTGCTGCATAAACCATGCAGCAGGACCACCGCGGTGCGTTGCACTGCGGGAGGAACCACGCTCAATAGATCGGAGGGATCACGCGCACTCATCGTGTTGCGCCGGCCATGAAAGTGGCCCGTGTTTCGTCATGCTGTCATATGCTCATGCAGCGTTTATCGCTGGGAGCTACTGACCGGCCGCTGACCCGTCGTTTCACCAGGGCCGAATACCCAACTTGTTCACACACCATGCGAATTCTGCTTGTCGAAGATGACGCCGTTCTGCGCGATGTGATGCTGCGCAGCCTCGCGGACGCAGGCCATCGGGTCGACGTGTCGACCAACGTCGAAGACGCCGATCACCTCTGGCGCGTGCAGCCCTTCGATGCGGTGCTGCTCGATCTCAACCTGCCGGCCACGGCGAGCCCGACCAGCGGTCTGGCGAGCGGCCTCACTGCATTGCGACAGGCACGCGCACGCGGCGACCGCACGCCGGTGCTCACGGCGCGCGGCCGCACCGAAGAACGCATTGCAGGCCTCGATGCGGGCGCCGACGACTACCTGGGCAAACCCTTCGACCTTGCCGAAGTAGAGGCGCGCCTGCGTGCGCTGGTGCGGCGCGCCAAGGGCACCGAAGACATCGGCTGCTCGGCCAGCTGAAGCTCGACCGCAAGGCACGCCGCTTCTCCACGGCAAGCGGTCCGCTCGATCTGCCGGCGCGCGAGTTCGAGGTGCTGTGGGAGCTGATGAGCCCGCCGGGCCGCACGGTCAGCAAACGCGCGCTCTCCGACAAGCTCTCGAGCTTCGACGAATCGCTGGGCGACAACGCGCTCGAGGCCTTCATCTCGCGCCTGCGCAAGAAGCTGCTCGGCACGGGCGCGAGCATTCGCACACTGCGCGGCATCGGCTATCTGCTCGAAGCCGAGGTTTGATCCGCGGCGTCACCGTGACCGATCCGACATCACAGCAGCATCAGCAGCAAGAAGAACAGCCGCCTCACCGTCCCGCGCCTTCGCTCACGCGGCGTGTGCTGCGCACAATGTGCTGGTGCCGCTGGCGCTGACCTGGATGGTCGGTGCGGTGATTGCGCTGGTCATCGCCAACTATTTTTCGGAACAGGCCTTCGATCGCGGCATGCTCGACGACGCCTATGCGCTGTCGGCCAACGTGCAGGCGGGCGAACGCGGCATCGAGCTGCTGCTGACGCCACGCGAGGTGGCGACGGTGCTCTTCGACCAGGTCGACAAGGTCTATTTCTCGGTGCAGCGGCTCGACGGCGTGCTGATCTCGGGCCAAGCCGGCCTGAAGGCACCGCTACCGGTGGACGGCGCGCGCTACCGCTTCTCCGACGTGGACTACGAAGGCAACACCTTGCGTGCGGTGGTGCTCGAGCACGATGCCGAGCCGGGCATCGCCATGCCCTACCGCGTGGTGATCGCGCAGACCACGCTGAGCCGAACGGCGCTGGTGCGGCAGCTGCTCGGCTATGCGCTGGCGCCGCAGATCCTGTTGCTGGTGCTGCTGGCGGTGTGGCTCTGGTATAGCATCCGCAGCGACCTGCGTCCGCTGGGCGAGCTGCAGCAGACCCTCGACCGGCGCGATGTGCGCGATCTTTCGCCGGTGGCGGTGGCGCACACCTCGCGGGAGCTTCAACGCCTGGGCAATGCGGTCAACTCGCTGTTCGAGCGGCTGGTCCACAGCCTGCGCGCGCAGCGCGAGTTCGTGGGCAACGTCGCGCACGAGCTGCGCACGCCGCTGGCCGGCATCCGCGCGTTGGCCGAATACGGCCTGGCGCAGCACGACACCACGGTCTGGCGCGAGCAACTCGAACGCGTGTCGGAGCGCCAGGCGCGTGCCAGCCATCTGATCGACCAACTGCTTGCACTCGCACTGGCCGAAGAAGCGCGCACTGGCCGAAGAAGCGCGCACTGGCCGAAGAAGCGCGCACGGGTCTGGAGCGCGTGCCGGTACGGCTCGACGTGCTGGCCGAGCAGACGGTGCTGCGGCACCTGGCGCGCGCGGATGCGCGTGGTGTCGACCTGGGTGCGCGCGGCCTCGACGATGGCGTGATCGTGCAGGCCAACGAGGCCCTGGTCGAAGGCATCCTTGACAACCTGATCGACAACGCGCTGCGCTATGGCGGCCGCACGATCACGGTCGAGCTGGCCGGCCGGACGCTGAGCGTGATCGACGACGGTCCCGGCATTCCGCTGGAAGCGCAGCGCGACCTGGTACAGCGCTGGGCGCAGGGCCCCGCGGGGCAGAAGCTGGGGCAGGGCTCGGGGCTGGGGCTGTCGATCGTGGCGCGCTATGCCGAGCTGCTGGGTGCGGAGTTGCGGCTCGAGGCCGCGGAGCCCACGGGCCTGCGGGTGAGCGTGGCGTTCGGCGAGGTGGCCCTAGCTGGCTTCGTAGAGTTCCAGCGGCAGGCCGTCCGGATCGGCGAAGAAGGTGAAGCGGCGGCCCGTGTATTCGTCGGTACACAGTGGCTCCACTGCAATGCCTTGGACCGTCAGTTCATCGGCTGCGGCCTGCACGTCGCGGACCTCGAAGGACAGGTGTCGCAAGCCCTGCGCTTCTGGCCGTGTGGGGCGCGCAGGCGCGTCGGGAAACGAGAAGAGCTCGATCTGCGAGCCATCGGGCAAGGCCAGGTCGAGCTTGTAGGAGTCGCGCGCGGCCCGGTAGTTTTCGGCGATCACGCGCAGGCCAAGCACTTCGGTGTAGAAGCGCTTCGACACCGCATAGTCGGCGCAGATGATGGCGACGTGGTGTATCCGGTCGAGTTGCATCGCGGTCATTTCAATGGTTTGCGCAGGAAGACGCTGGTGCGCTCTGCGAGGGTGAGGCGCTTGTATTCGGCATAGCCGATGCGTTCGTAGAGTGCGCGGTTCTCGGTCATCTTCTCGTTGGTGAAGAGGTAGATCGAATCGTGACCCTGACGCAGTGCCTCGCGCTCGGCCAGCTCGAGCAGGGCGCGGCCCACGCCGGTGCCCTGGTGCTGTGGCAGCACCGCGATCACGTCGATCAGGAAGCCCTCGTCGGTGACGTCGAGCACCAGCGCGGCGACGGTCTGGCCCTGCTGCGTGGCGACCCAGACCTGCGCGTTCGCGATGGCGGCGCCGTAGTCCTTGGTCATCGGAATCGGCGTGAGCCCCAGGCGCGGTATGTAGTGGCGAAAGGCCTCGACGGCGCAGGCGGTGACGGATGCCGTGTCGTGTGCATCGGCCCGCCTCAGGGTCCACGCCGCGCTGCTGTTGCTGTTCACGCCTCGAACTCCACCTCGCCCTCGATCTCGACCGGGAGGTTGAACGGCAGCTCCGCCATGCCCACCGCGCTGCGCGCATGCGCACCGACCTCGGGGCCGAAGAGTTCGAGGATCAGGTCCGAGAAGCCGTTGATCACCGCGGGTTGCCTGTCGAAGCCGGGCGCCGAAGCCACCATACCGAACACGCGCGTCCAGGCCGTGATGCGATCGAGGTTGCCGAGGGCGCGTTGCAGGCTGCCGAGCATCGCCAGTGCCGTGAGGCGTGCCACCGCATAGCCCTGTTCGACAGTCACTTCGCGGCCGAGCTTGCCGAGCGGCGCGGCGATCGTGCCGTCGGCGTTGAGCGGGCCGTGCCCCGAGATCAATGCGCGGCGACCGATCACGCGCACGAATCGGAAAGGCAGCACGACGCCGGGCGGCGGCGTGACGGGTGGCGGAAGCACGAGGCCGAGCGCGGCGAGCTTCTGTTCGATGTGGGCCATGGTTGCAGATCTCGATGTTTCAGGGGTTCGGATCGAAATTCTCGTCGAGCGAAAACTCGCCACGTTCGAAGGCGGCAATGACCTCGTTGGCCTCCTGCACGAAAGCCTGCGGCACGCGCAGGCTCACGCCACCCACGGCGATGCTCCACAGCATGTTGGTCTGGACCAGCTCGGCATCGGCCACGATGGCGGGAATGCCGGCGGCCACGAGGCAGGCGCACAGCACATGCGCATCGATGGGTGTGAATCGCCGCGCGACGGTGACCATGTCGCCGTGGTAGGGGGCCGGTTCGTCGTCTGCGTCAGGGGGAGAGGGTTCCGGCGGCGCGGGAGCCGCCAGGCCGCGGCTTCGCAGCTCTGCTGCGGCGATGCCATGGGCCTGCTCGGTGAACGCGCCGGTGGCACAGCGGCGCATCAGTTCTTCGTTGCTCAGCAGGCCGAGGCGCTCGGCCAATTCCTGCGTCTCGCTGCCATTGCGGGTCGTCATGCGGCGTCTCCTCCCTAGTGTGGACGAGTGCCGAGCGTACGGGCTCGGCGCCGCGCAGGCAAATGGATCCGTGCGCGCGCCGCGCACGGATCGCCCGGGCTCAGGCCAGTGCCGGATAGTCCGTGTAGCCCTTGGCGCCGCCGCCGTACATGGTGGCCTTGTCGAGTTCGTTCAACGGCGCGTTCTCGCGCAGGCGGCGCACTAGGTCGGGGTTCGAGATGAAAGGCTTGCCGAAGGCCACGAGGTCGTCGCCTTCCTTGAGCGCTTCTTCGGCCAGCGGCTTGTCGTAGCCGTTGTTGACCATCCACGCGCCCTTGCCGCCGGCCTG
>CAMATD010000070.1 GCA_945860785.1 Variovorax sp. YR752
GGCCAGGTGCCCGCGACCGGCGCTTCCGCGCGCCACGCCACCGGCTGGCCCGGCTGGCGGTCGGCCTCGGCCAGCGCCACCACCACCGGCATCACCGTGGGGCTGGCGCTGCGCTGGTCGGCCAGCGGCAGCGTCGCGGTCCAGGCGCCGCCTTGCCAGGCCTGGGTCCAGTCCTTGCCGGAAACGGCCGCGGTGCGGATCACCTCGGGGGTTTCGGGGAAGAAGGCCAGCGTCTTGCCTTGCACGGCAGCCGGCAGGCCTTCGAGCTTCACTTGCAGGCTGTTGCCATTGACCTCGATGGCGCCCGGTTTCGCCAGCGGCTGGGGCTGGGCAGCCTGGGCGGCATCGAATTCGGCCTTGTGCAGCGCGGTCGAGCCCTGCAGCGGCAGCGCGAGCGTGAATTCGCCCTCTTCAGGGATGCACTCCTTGCGGCAGACCAGCCAGGAGGCCTTGAGCTTGACGTCCATCGCGGGCGTGCCGCCAGCCAGCGCCATCGGAGGCTTGTAGAGCGTCGACACCTCGAGCGGCACCGGCAGCAGCACCGTGTTCTCGTAGCCGTAGTTGGCGAGGTTGCCGACCGGGATCTTCTTCGGCACCGGCCAGGCGATCTCGCCGGTCGAGACGCCGGCCGGCAAGGTCCAGGTCATCTCCGTGGGGAGGCCCGAATCGCCGGCATTTTTCCAGTAGGTGTGCCACTCGGGCTGGTGCGTGATCTGCAGTCCGACCCAGACAGGGGCGCCGGGCGTCACGCCGTCGGGCGCATGCGCGACCAGTTCGGCGCGCACATGCGGGGTGGTCACCACGGCGCCTGTCTTGGGCGCCAATTGGGCCGCGGCCGGCATGCAGGCTGCGGCGGTTGCTATCAGAAGCGTAGCGAAATGAATGCGCGAAAAGATCATGCCGTCAGTCGGAGCCATTGAACAGGGCGAAGTTCCGGCCGCTCAGGCCGCCCAGCCCAGCACCACGCGCCGGCTGTTGGCGCTTTTCTTCTCGATCTTGGTGACCACGACCGCGCCGATTTCCGAAGTGTTGGCAACATGCGTGCCGCCACAGGGCTGGAAGTCGATCGGCGATGCGCCCTCGCCGCCGATGCGGATGGTGCGCACCGTGCCCGTGCCGCGCGGCGGCTGCACGCTCATGCTCTTGACCAGGGCTGGGTTGGCATCGAGCTCTTCGTCGGTGATGGCGCCCACGGTCAGCGGGTGGGCCGCTTCGACCAGGCGGGCGAGGCCGGTGGTGAGGGTTTCCTTGTCGAGCGGGTCGGTCATGTGGAAGTCGAGCCGCGCGTAGTCGGGCGTGATGGAGCAGCCGTTCACGGGCTGCGGCACTAGGTGGCACAGCAGGTGGGTGGCGGTGTGAAAGCGCATTAGTCGGTGGCGGCGCTCCCAGTCGAGGCGGGCGGTGACGGTGTCGCCGGGCTTCAGTGTGGCCAGCAGGTCGGTCTGTTCCGGGGCTTGACGCGTTCGGCCATCGCGTCGCTGTCGGCGCGCGTTGGCAAGGGCAGCAGGAACTCCATCACCTGCGGGTCGGCCGCCATCGCGGCGAATGGCGCGAGATCGCTCTCGCGCCATTGCCTCAGCCGAAGGCGCGGGGTTTCGAATTCGATGATGAGGGTCGGCGTGCTGTCTTCGGTCATGCGACCGATTGTGCTCAGAACCCGGCCAGCACCACCTTGCCCTGCGCCTTGCCGCTCTCGATCAGCGCATGCGCCTTCTTCAGGTTCGCGGCGTTGATGGTGCCGAAGCTCGCATTGGCCGTCGTGCGGATGCGGCCCGCATCGACCAGCGCCGCGACTTCAGCCAGCAGTGCGCCCTGCTCGGCAATGTCGGGCGTCCCGAAGCGCGAGCGCGCGAACATCATTTCCCAGTGCAGCGAGATGCACTTGGTCTTGAGCGGCATCGCGTCGAACACCTTCATGTCGTCGATCACCGCGAGCTGGCCCTGGGGCTTGAGGCTTTCGATGATCTGCGCGTAGTGCTGCTCGGTCTGCGTGAGGCTCGCGACCATGTCCACTTCGCCGATGCCGGCGGCCTTGAGTTCGGCGGCGAGCGGCTTCGAATGGTCGATGACGACGTGCGCGCCGAGCGCCAGGCACCACTCGCGCGTTTCGGGGCGCGAGGCCGTGGCGATCACGCGCAGTTGCGTGAGTTGGCGAGCGAGCTGGATCAGGATCGAACCCACGCCGCCGGCGCCGCCGGTGATCAGCAGGGTCTGGCCCGCGCCGCCGCCCTTAGGCACCTTGAGGCGGTCGAACAGCAGCTCGTAGGCGGTGATGGTGGTGAGCGGCAGCGCGGCGGCCTGCGCGTCGTCGAGGCTCTTCGGTGCGAGGGCGGCGATGCGCTCGTCCACCGCGTGCAGCTCCGAATTGGCGCCGGGGCGGATGATCGAGCCGGCGTAGTACACGCGGTCGCCGACCTTGAAGTTCTGCACGCCGCTGCCGATGGCCTCGACCGTGCCGACGGCGTCCCAGCCCAGCACCTTGGCCTGGCCAGCCTCGGGGGCGGCGTTCTTGCGGATCTTGGTGTCGACCGGGTTGACCGAGACCGCCTTCACGCGCACCAGCAGGTCGCGCGGACCGGCCACGGGTGCGGGCAGTTCGATGTCCTGCAGCGATTCGACGTTGTCGATGGGGAGGGGCTGGTAGTAGCCGATGGCTTTCATGGCAATGGACCTTTCTGAAACGATGCCTCAACTGTAGGATCGCAATCGTTGTTTGATAAGTAGGTCTCAATCAGCAACACTTTCAAATGAAAATTGAAAATACCTCGGACTTGCAGGTGCTGGTGCAGACGGCGCGCGGCGGCACGCTCACGGCCGCCGCCCATGCGCTGGGCATCACGCCGGCGGCCGCCAGCGCCACGCTCAAGCGGCTGGAAACGCAGCTCGGCGCCCGCCTGTTCGAGCGCTCCACGCGCGCGATGCGCCTCACGCCGCAGGGCCAGACGCTGCTCGACTACGCGGTGCGCGCCTTCGAGCTGCTGGACGAGGGCGAATCGCTGGTCACGGCCGATCGGGGCGAGCTGGTCGGCACCTTGCGCGTGGCCGCTCCTTCGGACCTGACGCGCAGCACGCTGCTGCCGTGGTTCGACGAATTCCTCGCGCTGCACACCGGGGTGCAGCTGTCGCTGTCGGTCGGCGACCGCCCGCTCGACGTGATGCGCGACGAGGTCGACGTGGCGCTGCGCTATGGCGCGCTGGCCGATTCGCGGCTGGTGGCGCGTCCCTTCGCCGTGACCAACCCGCTCCTGACCGCCTCGCCCGAGTACCTGCGCCACCACCCCGCGCCGAAGACGCCGCAGGACCTGGTGCACCACAACTGCCTGATCTTCAACCGCGGCGGGCGCCGCCACCGCGTCTGGCGTGTCGCGCAGAACGGGCAGTGGACGGAGGTGCGCGTGAACGGCAACCGCAGCGTGGACGACGCTTCGCTCGCGCGCGAATGGGCGGTGGCAGGCCATGGCATCACGCTCAAGTCGGCGCTCGATGTGCGCAACGACATCAGCACGGGCCGGCTGGTGCACCTGATGACCGACTGGGACACCGAGCCCTATCCGCTGCACGCACTGCTGCCGAGCGGGCGCTTCGTGCCGGCGCTGGTGGATTTCCTCGCGGCGAAGTTCGAGACGCTGACGGCGGCCGCCAGTTAGCCAACGCTCAGGTATCGCTCCATTTGCGCAGCAGGTTGTGGTACGTCCCCACCAGCGTGCGCCGCGCCGATTCGTCGGCGCCGGTCTGGTTGAGCCGCTGGATCGCGTTGTCCATGTCGAACAGCAGCGCGCGGTCGCCGGCATCGCGCACCAGGCTCTGCACCCAGAAGAAGCAGGCGACGCGCACGCCGCGCGTGATCGGCGTCACCTGGTGCAGGCTGGTGGCCGGGTAGAGCACCATGTCGCCGGCCGCGAGCTTCACGGTCTGCATGCCGTGCGTGTCTTCCATCTGCAGCTCGCCGCCGTCGTAGCTGTCGGCTTCGGACAGGAACAGCGTGGCCGACAGGTCGGTGCGCAGCTTGCGCCCGGAACGCGGGTCGATGCGCACCCCGCCATCCACGTGCAGGCCGAAGCGCATGCCTTCGCTGTAGCGGTTGAACATCGGCGGGTACAGCAGGTTCGGCAGCGCCGCGCTGATGAAGGTCGGATGGCGTTCGAGCGCGCTCGCCACGATGGACTGGCACTCGTGCGCCACCGCCGAGCCTTCGTCGATCTGCTGGTTGAACTTGACCGGCGCGCCCTGGTGGCCTGCCGTCACGCGGCCGTCGACCCAGGCATCGCCGGCCGCATCGAGCAGCGCGCGAACCTTGGCGAGGGCCTCGCGGTCCAGGACACCGGGGATGCAGACTAGCATGGAAAGAACTCTAGAGGCGGTAGGTGAGCGTCACGGTGGCAGCGCGTCCCGAACCCGGCACCGCGCGGCCGCCGTCGGACTGGATCAGCGCATCGTAGTACCGGTGGTTGGACAGGTTGAACAGGTTCAGCCGGATGTCGTACTTGGGCTGATGGTAAGCCAGCATCGCGTCGAAGCGCGTGTAGCCGCCCACCTGGACCAGGTCGGTGTTGTTCACGAAGCGCTTCGCGCTGTAGGTGGCGCCGCCGCCGATTTCCCATTCGGGCGTGATGGCGTAGGTGGCCCAGAGGCTGGCGGTATCCTTGGGCGTGTTGCCCGGCGTCTTGCCGAGCGTGCCGGGCGCGATGCCGTCGATGATGGTGGCGTCCAGGTGCGTGTAGGCGCCGAAGAGTTGCAGCTTGTCGGTCACGCGGCCCGCGATGCCGGCGCGCGCGCCGTCGACGCGCACGGTGCCGGTCGCGCTGTAGGTGCCGTCGCTGTTCTGCGAGCGCGCATTGGTCTGCGTGATCCGGAACGCGGCGGCCGAGAGCGACAGGTTGCCGTCGTTCAGGTCCCACTTGCCGCCCAGTTCATAGGACTTGTTCTTCTGCGGCGGCAGCGGCTGCGTGCTGCCGGTGGTGGCCACCAGCTGTTCGAGCGAAGGATTGAACGAGGTGCTGTACGACACGTAGTACGACTGCGCCGGCGTCGGCTGCCAGATCGCGCCCGCGCGCACGCTGGTGAAGTCGACGGTCTGGCTTTCGGCCGCCAGCGTGGTCGCGCTGGAAATGCTGTTCTGGATGCTCGCGCGGTAGTGGTCCTGCCGCACGCCGCCGACCAGCTTGAACTGCGGGTTCAGCTCGATCGTGTCGTTGACATAGCCGGCCACCGTGGTGGCACTGGCCGTGGCGAGGTTACCGGGCAGGCTGGGCGCGGTCGAGGGCGAGTTGCCCTGGAACGGCGCGAGCAGCGGGGTGCACGACGCATAGCCGCTGGTGCCGCCGACCGGGTTGAGCGCCACGCCGGCGCAGGTGCCGTTGCGGTAGTAGGCCTGGTTGCTGTAGGTGTCGCGGCCCAGTTCCAGGCCGGCGAGCAGCGAGTGCTTGATCGAGCCGGTTTCGAACTTGGTGTTGAGTTCGGTCAGGTTGAACAGCGACTTGTCGTGGATGGTGCGGTCATGGCTTTGCTGGCGCACCCAGAGGCTTTCGAGCGGCAGCGTGCTGAAGGCGGCGGCCGGCACGGCCGTGGTGCCGGTGGAGAAGGGCGTGAACACGCCCTTGGCCGACAGCGTGCCGATGCTTTGCGGCGCGGTCTCGCGCGCATCGGTGGTGACGTCGTTGTACTGGGTCTGGTTGCGGATCGAGGTGTCGGGCGTGAGCTTGTGCAACACCACGGCGCTGAAGGCCTGGATGTCCGAGATCGTGCGGTCGTCGTCGAAGCCGTAGGCGGTGTCGCGGCCGACCTTTGCGGGCCGGCCGTTGAGCGGCGAGACGCCGTAGTCGGGCATGTCGCGGTTGTGCTGCACCAGCGCCGAGAGCGTGACCTGGGTCGGCGTGTTGATGCCGAACTTCACCGAGGCATCGAGGCCGAAGTCCTTCAGCTTGCTCTGGTCGCGCGTGCTGGCATCGCCCTGCTGGCCCATCGCCGCGATGCGGAACGCGGAGGTGTCGGACAGCGGCCGGTTGATGTCGAACGTCGAGCGCACCAGGCCCGTGGTGCTCGCCGACAGCGAGACTTCGCCGGCCGGCGTCAGCGACGGCTTCTTGCTGACCTGGTTGATCACGCCGCCTGTGGAGCCGCGGCCGAAGAGCATCGACGACGGGCCCATGAGCACCTCGACCGAGTCGAGCGCGAAGGTGTCGCGGTAGTACTGGGCGCGATCGCGTGCGCCATCCAGAAAGATGTCGGTGCGGGCCGAGAAGCCGTTGAGGTTGATGTTGGTGCCGATCTGGCTGCCCTCGGCGCCGCCGATGGTCAGGCCCGGCACGTTGCGCAATGCGCTCGACAGCGAGGTGGCGCCTTGCGACTGCATCACGGCCTGGTTGATCACGGTGATCGATTGCGGCGCATCGCGCAGGTCGGCGGGCAGGCGGTTCAACGAGCCTGCATTGGCACCGAAGCCCGATTTGTCCTGATCGCCCTGGACCTGCACTTCACGCAGCGTGCCCGGCGCCGAGACGCCGGCGGCTGAAGTGGCTGGCGGAGGTGTCGAGGTCGCGGCGGCGGCGGGTTGCGTGGCCTGCTGTGCAAAGGCGCCGGGCAGGGAGAACGCACCGAGCAGGGCCAGCGCGATGGGGGTGCGGCGGCGCATCGGTGGGGAGAGGCGGGTCATGGGGAAGCTTTCCGGTAACGGGATGAGCAATCAGCGCTCGGGGGCGGCGCTTGTGCGCCATCCACACCGGAAATTCTTACTGAGAATCACTCCCATTCGAAGTCTTCTTGCCTGCGGTGTTTGGTCCGGGAGACAGCCACGCGTCTTTGCACGCGAAGTCAGGTAGCCGCAAGCCTGGATGTGCTCTCGTTTTCAGATCATCGGCGTGACCGCGCCGTCCATCGCCACGATGGCACCGGTGACGTAGCCCGCTTTCGGCGATGCCAGGAACACGACCGTGTTGGCGATCTCCTCGGGCGTCGCGATGCGGCCCAGCGGCAGGCGCGCGGTGGCGCGCTTCAGCGCCTCGCCGGTGTCGATGCCCTGCAGCTTCGCATCGGCCTTCATGCCTTCCTGCAGCCGCTCGGTCAGCGTGAGGCCGGGGTTCACCGCGTTCACGCGCACGCCCCTGGATGCATAGGCCGCGGCCATGCCGGCGCTCACCAGCATCAGCGCCGCATTGGCCGCGCCGCCGGCCATGTGGACCGGGCTCGCGACCTTGCCGCCCTGGCCGATCACGTTGACGATTGCACCGCGGCCGCGCTGGCCCATGCGCTTGACGACCGGATCGATCATGTGGATGTAGGTGAAGTACTTGGCGTCCATCGCGTCGTGCCAGGCGGTGGGCGTCAGCTCGTCGGGCGGGGTGCGGCGTGCGGCGCCGGCCGAATTGACGAGCACGTCGACCGGGCCGAAGGCCTTCTCCGCCGCGTCGAGCGCGGCCACGGCGCCGGCCGGGTCCTTGAGGTCGGCGGCCTGCACCGAGACCCGGCCTTCGGCCTGTGCGAAGCTGTCGATCAGCGTCTTGCGGCCTTGCTCCAGATTCTTCAGATCGCGCGAGACCAGACTCGCGCGCGCGCCTTCGCGCAGGAAGACCAGCGCGCAGGCCAGGCCGATGCCCTTGCTGCCGCCGGTGATGAGAACGTGCTGGTCCTGGTCCTGGAGCTGGAGGTCCATGAATGAGTCCTTGGAGGGGGTTGTGAAGCGAGTGTCGCCTGCGATTGAAGCACCGCGGCGAAACCCCCTGCACGGGCACGGCTGTGCGTCGGTGCCACACCCTCCGGACTCGGCCCCGTCAGCGCTCGCCGTTCGCGCGGCGCAGTTCCGGCACCGGCTCCAATGCGCCGAGGCTGGTGTCGGTGGCGTCGCGCAGGTGGCCATCGTGGTCATGCTGCACCAGCAACTGCCGTGTCCGTTGCCAGGCCGACAGGCGCGAAGGCGGCACCGCGATGTAGGAGGCCAGTGCGAACAGCGACGACTGCTCCTGGTCCGGCGGCGTCTCGCGCGTGTGCTGGCGGCGGCGCAATGGTGCGATTGCCAGCATCGAGGCCAGGATCACGCCGATCACGACGGCGTAGAGGCCGAGCAGGCGCAGCACCTCGGGCTGCGAGCGCGCGCCGAGCACATAGGGCCACGTGTACCAGATCGCGCAGAACCAGATCGCGACGGTGAGCGCCGGGCGCAGCACGCGCAGCCACAGGAACATGGCCAGGGTGCGCTGGGGCGAGCGGCCGGTGCCGAAGGCGCGCAGCGAAATGCGCGCGGCGTCGATGATCGGCTCGTCGCCATCGGGCTGGCCCCAGGATCGGCGCCGGGTCGGTGGCACGGTGTCGGCATGGATTTCTGCCTGATGGGCGTGGGCACGGGATTCACGGGGCATCGGAAACTCCTCGGTCGGGGCTCGTCCACACCGCGCGCTTGCCGCGGCGGCGTATCAGAGCGTTGGGAAGGGCGATGACGGTGGCCGCCATCGTGATGGTCCAGAAAGCGATCGGGTACCAGATCGTTCCGGCGAAATAGCGCATCAGGTCGCGGTCGTAGCGGCGATCGATCCACAGGCTCAGCAGCATCTGCAGGATGCAGGTCATGGCCAGCAGCGTGCCCTGCCAGTGCGGCAGCAGCGCCGAATGCCAGGACGAGTTCTCCGGCAGGAACGGCCACACGAGGCCGATCAGCAGCACCAGCGCCATGGCGTAGGCCCACACCACGCTGGTCATGTACTCCGTGTAGATCAGCCACATTCGCCACTGGCGCGGCCGGAGGATGCGTGTCGTGTAGCGCAGCATGGTCTGGATGCCGCCGATGGCCCAGCGCAGGCGCTGCTTCCAGAGACCGCGCAGGGTCTCGGGCATCAGGATCCAGCACAGCGCGCGCGGCTCGAAGCGCAGGCGCCAGCCGAACAGCTGAAGCTTCCAGCTCATGTCGATGTCCTCGGTCAGCACGTCGGGGCTCCAGAAGCCCACGTCGATCACCGCGCGGCGCCGGAACATCGCGAGCACGCCCGACACGGTGAAGAGCGTGCCCACCAGCTGCTGCGAGCGCTTGATGAGGCCGATGATCGAAGAGAACTCCCCCACCTGCATGCGCCCGAGCAGCGTGGTTCGCGTGCGGATGCGCGGGTTGCCCGTCACCGCGCCGATGCGCTCGGAGCGCAGCATCGGCCGCAGCATCCATGCGATCGCGTTGACATCCACCAGCGCATCGCCGTCGATGCCGAGGATGTACTCGCCGCGCGCGAGCTGGCAGGCGGTGTTCAGCCCGACGGCCTTGCCCTGGTTGCTCGCGTTGTGGATCACGCGCAGGCGGCCGTATTCCGTCGTCATCTCATCGAGCAGTTCGCCCGTGCCGTCGGTGCTGCCGTCGTTCACCGCAATCACCTCGTAGTGCGGATAGCGCGTGCGCATCAGCTGCTCGATCACCTCGCGCAGGTGCGGCGCCTCGTTGAAGCAGGGCACCACCACCGTGACCAGCGGCTGGGAGGGGAGCAGCGCCAGCGGATCGGCGTCGACGTCGTGACGGCGCTCGAACGCCCACGCATGCGACACGCCGCCCGCCATCCACACATACGCCATGAAGAACGGGTAGTAGAAGACGAAGCCGAACAGCAACGGCGGCAGGTTGTCCACGAAGGCCTGGAGGGTGTTCATGGCGAGCCGCTCCCTTCGGCAGCCTGCGGCGGCGGGGTTTCCGGGGGCACCGGGCGCGACAACAGGGTGCGCACCGAGATTGCGCGGCGCACCACGTCCAGCGAGGGCTGGTTGTTCAGAAAGTCGTCGGGGTAGTAGCCCAGGTGCCGGATGCCGGCGCGCTGCAGCAGCGTCCACTGGCGCGCCAGTTCTTCGTCGGGCACGGGCTTGCCGGTGCGCCAGTCGCGCGCCTGCAGTTCGAACACGGTGCCGTCGAGGCCGCGCGGCGTGTCGGCGGCGCGGCGGGCCAGCCGGGCGAGCCAGGCGTCGCTTACGGCCTCGTCCCTGGCCTCGCCTTCCATGCGCGGCATCGCCATCAGGCCCACATAGTCGTAGGCCGCGAGCGAGGCCTCGTAGTTCTGCGCGAACCACTGCTCCGCGGCGGGCTCGAGCACCGGCCGTGCGTAGAGATTGCGCGCGGTCTCCAGGCCGGGCCGCCAGATGCCGACGCGCGCCGCAAGCTCCGGCGTGAACTCGGTCAGGTAGCGCGTCTTGGCGGTGGTCCAGCGCGCCATCAGCGCCGGGTCGGCGCGGATGGCGGCCACGTCGGCCGGCAGGCCCCAGCGGCTGTAGGTGGCGAGTGCGGCGGGGCTCGCGTCCTCGTCGTCGGAGAGCATCGCGTCGTCGTGGAACAGCAGGCCTGCGAAGGAGGCGTGGCGGCCGAGGTCTTCGTAGAGATCGCCGATCAGCGACCGCACCGCGGGATCGAACGGCGACAACCGGTGATAGCGGTCGGCCGGTGCCTTGCCGTCCTGCGTGCGCACCGTGTGCGTCGCAAGCGGGTCCGATGCCGGCAGGCGAAAGGCGATCACCGGCATCCAGGCGTAGACCTTCACGCCGGCGCGGCTGCGCAGCTGCCAGGCCGCGCGGCTGAACAGGTCGGCGCGCATCGGCAGATGGCGGTTCGGAAAGTAGAGCGCGTCGGCCACGCCGTCGCCATCGGCGTCGGCATAGGCCTGCAGGAACACGGAGCGCGGCCGTACCGTCGCAACGCGCTCGATCAGCGCGGAGAGATTGCGCTCCTGCTGCGCCGGATCGGGGTCGTAGACATAGTCCAGGTCCACATGCATGACGCGGTTCACCGACCGCAGTTCGCCGCCCACGGGGCTGCGCATCAGCCGGGCGTATTCGGGCGCCTCGGTGTCGTAGGCCACCAGCGCGCGGCGGATCTGCGAGAGCGGCACGGAGGACGAGTTCGGCCCGTCGTCCAGCGTGAGGGTGATCGGCATGCCCGCGCGCCCGGCGGCCTTCAATGCAGCAGCGTTGTACGCCCCGTAGGGCCAGACCATGGCGCGCACCTCATAGGCCGCATCGTCTTCGTAGCGGCCGGTGGCGGGGTCGAGCGGTGGGTGCTCGCGGCCGGCAGCATGTTGCCCTGCAGGCCGGTATGCATGGCATCGCTGTGGCTCGCGAGTTCGACGAGGCCGGAGCGCACCATCTCCGCGGCCTCGCTCCAGCGCAGGAAGTTGTCGCGCTGCGCGGGCTTGTCGCCCCAGTGCACCTGGCCGCCCTCGGGCACTTCGAGCCAGCTCGTCACCAGCGCCAGCACCGCCGGGTAGTTGTAGCGCTGCAGCAGGGGGAACACCTTGGTATAGGCGCTGCGGTAGCCGTCGTCGAAGGTCAGCAGCACCGGCTTGGCGGGCAGCGGCTTGCGGCCGGCGCGCGCGTCGACGATCTGCTGCACGCTGACCGGGTGGTAGCCGTTGTATTGCAGCCAGGCGAACACCTCGGCGAGAGTGCGTTCGTCGATGGCGGTTTCGTCGGGCGAGGTCTCGAAGCTTGCGCGCACGTTGGTGCGCACGTCGTGGAAGGCCAGCACGCGAAAGCTCACGCCATCGTCAGGGTCGGCGGGTGGCAGCGGCTGCGCCATGGCAGGCAGCGCGAGCGCCACCAGCAGCTAGAGTATGGCCGCGCGCAAAAAATGGAATGGAGTCGGTTGTGGCATCACTGCAATGGCGTCGAAAGGTTCAGGAAGACGCCGCGCTGTCGTTCGCTCACGCTGTCGTAGGGGTGACTCGAAATGCTCACGCCGTAGCGCAGCGCCAGCTTCGGACCGAGATTCCATCGGTGCTCATAGCGCAGGCTCCACAGCGGGCCGGTGCCGAAACCGGCCTGGCGATAGCCGCCGCCACCGAGTTCGACGGCCTGGAAGAACTGGCGGTCGTCGCTCTTCCAGTTGAGCCACTGCGCGCGCACGGCGAGCTGCGCGCTCGCGTCGCTCGACGGGTTGAAGTACGGCACTTCCTGCTCGCGGCCGCGACTGGCATCGACACCGAGCCGCGTCTCGAGCTGGAAGCGCGGCGTGCTGATCCAGCGCTCGCTCCAGCTGAAGTCGAGGCCGCTGCGCAGGTTGCCGTCGCTGAAGTCGAGCTGCTTCCACTTCAGATCGAAGCGGCGCGATTCGTCGACCACGTAGCCCACGCTCGCGCCGGCTTCGCGCGCGCCGGTGCCGGCGATCTGCGCCTTCCACGGCAGATCCTTGCTGTCGCCGTCGTAGGTGGCCGAGAGGCGCCAGGCGTCGCCGGCGCGGTAGTCGACGCGCCCTGCCACGCTGCTGCGGTAAGGCCCGGTGTTCGAGCGTTGCACCTCGCCCTCGGCCAGCCAGCGGCCGCGTTGCCAGTTCAGGCCGAGGCCGCCGCGTGCGCGGTTCGCATCGCCCAGGGCGGTGTCCCCGCGGCCCAGCGACTGGTCGTAGAAGACGCGCCACTGGTCGTCGATGAGACCGGAGCTGAGGCGGCTGTCGAGGTGCCATTCCCTGTCCGCGAGCGTCGCGCCGCCGGTTGATCCGGCGGATTCGATCTCGAGTTGCGGGCCGACGACCGCGCGGCGCCTGCGGGCCAGGCCGCGCACTGCGACGGCGTCGGGGGCATCGGCCTGCAGCGCTTCGGCGCGGCGCCGCGCCTCGGCGAACTCGCCCGCATCCATCAGGGCCTCGACATGGCCGGCGCGCGCGCCGAGGTCGAAGGGCTGGTTGGTTGCCAGCGCCTCGAAGCGCGCGAGCGCGGCCTCGGGATGGTCGCGCAGCCGCTCGGTTTGGGCTGCGCCTTGCGCGAAGCCGGAGTTCAACGGCGCTTCCTGGGTGAGGGTCGCAAAGCGTTCCTGGGCCAGGGCGGGCCGGTTCTCGTAAAGCGTCAGCAGGCTGCGCATGCCGCTCACGTCGGTGTATTGCCTGTTGGGGCGGCGGGCCTGCGGTGCCAGTCGCAGAAAGGCGGGCGTGGCGTCCTCGATGCGCTTGAGCAGCGCCTCGGCGTCTTCGAAGCGACCGGTGTCCTGGTAGGCATAGACCAGTTCGAAATGGATCGCGTCGGGCATCGGCAGGTCGGTGCCGGCCTTGGCGATGGCGGCCTCGTACAGCGGCACCGCATCGGCCGAGCGCCGCTCCTGCGCGAATGCGCCCGCGGCGGCGGCGAGGCCGTAGGGCGGCAGTTCCGTTCCTGCGGCGCGCAGCGTGTCGTAGAGCGTGATGGCATCGGCGGGACGACCGCGTTCGACCAGCGCCAGCAGGCGGTCGGCCTGCAGGCGGACGCGCACGGTGTGCCACGCCGCGGCATCGGCCGGCGCGGCCGATGCGGTGGCCGCGTCGAGTCGACGCAATGCGGCCTCCTGGTCGGCCAGCACCCGATCGAGGGAGACCACGCGCGCGGGGCCCATGCGTTCGTCCCGGTCCTGAATGGCCCAGCGCAGCCGCTGGGCCAGCGCCTGCTGCTGCAACGTGGACAGCGACGGCGCGGAAAAACTACCGGGGTGTGCACGCTCTGCAGCTTCGGCTTCTTCGAAGGCGGTGGATGCGGCGCCGCTGGCCGCCAGCAGCAAGTCGGCCTCGCGGCGCGCGCCAAGGCCCCGCGCAGGTCCAGCAGCGCGACACGGTCCGCCACCGCCGTCGGCGCCGGTTGCGAGAGCGCGCGGTACAGGGCCTGTGCCCCGGCGAGGTCGCCGCTGTCGAGACGCCAGAAGGCTTCGTGAATGCGCGAGTCGCGCGACGCCGGTTGCCGCGCGCGCCAGATGGCGATGGTCTCGCCCTGCAGCGCGAGGTCGTGCGTGCGCCGCGCCGCCAGGGTCAGCGGACCCAGTGCGTAGTCGAGAAGCCTTGCGGGCGACAACTGCCGGCCAAAGGCCACGGCTTCGGCGAACTGGCCGTCACCGGCCGCGATCGAGACGGCATCGGATGCCACGCGTCGACGCTCGGCATCGCCCAGCGGCGCGGCGAGCCAGTCCTTCAACTGCTGCAACGCCTGTGCGGACGTGATGCGGCCGGCGCGACGCGCAACGATCAAGGCGTCGTGCTGCTGTGGGTCGTAGGCCACCGCGCTGCGATCGGCAATGCGCGAGTCCGGTGGGTTCGTGACGTTGGAATCCGCGTGCGCCTGGGACATGCCCAAGGCCAGCACGCAAACGATCGGTGGCAAGCCTCGCGCAATGCACGCGAGGTGTTGAGACAACGAGCCGACAGGCGCCGCTTTGCGCCCAGCCGTGACCGTGCCTCCATCTTTTTGGTGGATTGACACTCTGCTCCCTTGGACATCCCTTCTGCGCAACGGCCAGGGCCGCAGCAGCAGAAGCAAACGCTTCCGTGGTCGTGACAGACCGTATCGGAAAGTTCTTAAAAAATGACTCTAGTTGAGGTTGTTAACAAAGAGTCAACAGATGACAAAACATAACCATCGAATGTGAACTGGGTCGCGGTTCGGCCGCCGCCTCTCGGTAAATTGTGTGGGGGTGCAACTTGGGCGCTGCGACGCGCCGGCCTAAGATCACGGAATGAACGCACTACCGGTCCCCTTGCCCCGCTTCTGGTCCCAGCTCACCACGCGTGACTTCGCGGCACTCGACGCGGCGGCCACTGTCGCGGTGCTGCCGCTGGGCGCCACCGAACAGCACGGGCCGCATCTGCCGCTGGGCGTGGACACGGTGCTGGCCGACGGCATCGTGGCCGCGTCGCTGCCGCTGCTGCCGGTGGATTTGCCGGTGCTGTTCCTGCCGACCCAGCAGATCGGGCTGAGCCCGGAGCACGCGCGCTTCGCTGGCACGCTCACGCTGTCGGCCGAGACATTGATCCGCATGTGGAACGAGATTGGCGCGGGCGTTGCGCACGCCGGCGTGAAGAAGCTGGTGCTGTTCAATGCGCACGGCGGCCACGTGGGCGCGATGGACATCGCGGCACGCGAGCTGCGCGCGGCGCACGGGCTCATCGTCTACAGCGTGAGCTGGTTCAACCTGCCACTGGGCGATGCGGGCGCGCAGTTCAGCGCGCAGGAGCACCGTTTCGGCGTGCACGCGGGAGAGATCGAGACCTCGATGATGCTGGCGCTGACGCCACAACTCGTGCGCATGGGCGAGGCGAAGGATTTCCGTTCGACCTCGGAGCAGCGCGCGGCCGACTACGCGATCCTCGGCAACGGCAAGAGCGCCAAGCTCGGCTGGGCGATGGAGGACTACAACGCGCAGGGCGCGGCCGGCAATGCGGCCGCGGCGACGGCTGCGAACGGTCAGGCGGTGGTCGATGCGGCCGCGCAGCAGTTGGCGTTGCTGCTGGCCGAGGTGTCCGCCTGCCACTAGCCACGGCCAACACGCAGCCGCTGCCATAGCCTGGCTTCGTTGTGCGTGAGCGCGCCCCGAACAAGAACGCTCCGAACACCAACCCCCTGGTCTCAGGAAGCGACGCGCCCCAGCACCCCGGCGAACATGTCGGAATCGACATTGCCGCCGCTCACGCTGATGCCCACCGTCTTGCCGCGCCAGCGTTCCTGCTGCTGAAGCGCACCCGCCA
This sequence comes from Variovorax sp. YR752, assembly GCA_945860785.1. Taxonomy (GTDB): domain Bacteria; phylum Pseudomonadota; class Gammaproteobacteria; order Burkholderiales; family Burkholderiaceae_C; genus Variovorax. The sequence goes on from CAMATD010000070.1 coordinate 15,425, forward strand.
ATGCCGCGGCACCGGCGCCCTCGGCCACGTTGTGCGTGTCGCTGAAGAGGATGCGCATGGCCTCGGCCACCTTGTCGTCGGTGACGGCGATCACGTCGTCGGCTTCGCGCAGGATCACCTCGACCGATTCGGGCACCGGTATCCGGCAGGCCATGCCGTCGGCCAGTCGCGTGCTGACCGGCGATTCGACGGCCTTGCCCGCACGGAAGGAGTCGCGGTACGCCGTGGCGTGCGCCGACACCACGCCGATGAGCCGGGTCGACGCACCGCAATGCGCCCGCGCCGCAGCCGCGCCGGCAAAGCCGGAGCCCAGGCCGATGGGCACGAACAGCACGTCCGGCGGCGTGTCTTTCAACGCGCTGAAGAACTCGACATACGCGGTCGACACGCCGCGCACCAGCTCGCGGTGGAACGAAGGCACGCGATGCAGCGCATCGCGCTCCGCCAGCACGGCCGCGTGTTCCGACGCCGCCTGGAAGTCGTCGCCATGCTCGACCAATGTGACGCCGAGCGCGCGCATCGCCGCGTTCTTCTCGAGCGAGTTGCCGTGCGGCACCACGATGGTCGCGCCCAGCCCATGCCGCCGCGCCGCGAAGCCGACCGACTGGCCGTGGTTGCCGCGCGTCGCGCTGATCACATGGCGCACCCCGGGCTGCTCGCGCGCGATGGTCTCGAAGTAGGTCAGCCCGCCGCGGATCTTGAAGGCGCCGACCGGCGTGTGGTTCTCGTGCTTGGCCCAGACGGTGGCGCTGAGGCGCTCCGACAGCAGCGGCCAAGTGTATTGCGGCGTGGGTGGCATCGCCGCATGCACGGTGCGCTGGGCGGCTTCGATCTCTTCGCGGGTGAATCTCACGGACGTCCTTTTATGCTTACTTGCGTTCGGTCAACGCCACGCGCACCGCCAGTGCGGCCAGCACGCTGCCCATCACATAGCGCTGCGCGCGCAGCCAGCCGGCGCTTTGCGACAGCACGGCCGTGATGCTCGCAGCGCCGACGATCATCACCGTGTTGACCGCGGCGCTGCTCGCCATCTGCGCCATGCCCAGCTGCATGCTCTGCAGCAGCACCGAGCCGCGCTCGGGGTGGATGAACTGCGGAAAGAACGAGAGATAGAACATCGCGACCTTCGGGTTCAGCAGGTTCGTGAGAAAGCCCATGCGGAACAACTTGGCCGGCGGATCGGTCGGCAGCACGCGGGCCTCGAAGGGCGCATTGCCGCCGGGCCTGACCGCCTGCCACGCGAGCCACAGCAGGTAGGCCGCGCCGGCCATCCGGATCGCGTCGAACGCGAGCGGCACCGCCAGCAGCAGCGCGGTGAGCCCGAGCGCGGCCGCGAACAGGTGCACCAGGAAGGCCATTAGCACACCGCCCAGCGAGATCAGCCCCGCGCGGCGGCCCTGGATCAGCGTGCGCGAAACGCAATAGATCATGTTCGGCCCCGGCGTCAGCGCCAGCAGCAGCGAGGCGAGTGCGAACCAGGCGATTTCGGTGAGGCTCAGCATGGGGTCAGAGTCCTTTGGATTCGAGCGTGACGGGGCCGCGCGGCGTGTCGAGCACCGCGACGAGGTTGGGCGGGCCGGCTTCGACCGGCATGTCGCCCATGCCGATCGCCGCGAGGGCGGCAGAGAGCGCAGCGCGAGGCCCGAAACGGGCATGGAATCGGTGGGATGCACGGGGCCCCACTGGATCAGCGTAGGCAGCGCGCCGTAGAAGAGCCGCTGGCCGTCGTCGCGCACCGTGATCTGCCATTCGAGCCGGCCGGCCGCCGTGTCGCGCGAGGCTTCGAGCAGGTGACCGCGATCGATGTGCGCATGTTCCTCGCGCGCCAGCGCCTGCGATGCGGCGCTGGCATCGGGCACGCGCGCCACGCAGTGGATCAGCCGCGGGCCGTGCTGCGCGAGCCCGGCCTGCAGCGTGGCGTCGTCGAGGTCGAACCAGCGGTGCGTGCCCGGTCGCGACGGCTGCCTGCCGGGCTCGACCGCGATGATCTCCGCGTAGGCGGACGGAAAGGCATCGCTCGCGATGTGAAGCAGCCTGTTGTGCGTGCCCATCAGCGGATGCGAACCGCCCGGCCCCGGTGCGACACCGAGCGTGGCCTCGCACCACGCCACACCCTCGGCGAGCGAAGCGGCGGCGATCACCAGGTGGTCGAGTCGGGCGTGCATGGCGGTGGCCCTAGAGCGTGACGTTGCCGTCGATGCAGGTCACGGCATCGCCGCCGACCCCGATCTTTCCCTCGGCATCGCGCTCGATGTACACGCGTCCCGCGCGGCCCAGGCACTGGCCCTGCGCGGCCAGGTAGCGCTCGGGCATGTGGCCGTCGGCGATCAGCCACTCGGCGAGGCTGGCGTTGAGGCTGCCGGTGACCGGGTCTTCATCGACGCCCAGCGGCGAGACGAAGGCGCGCACTTCGAGGTCGATCTTTGCGCCGTCGCTGTATTCGGCGACGGGCCGGTTGCCGAAGGCGCGCGCCTCGCGGTTCGAGCGACCGCTGAGCATCGAGGTGTCGTGCGCCGCAGGCACGCCCGCCACCCCGGCCTTCACGCCGAGTTCCTTGAGCATGCGGTGATCGGGTTGAAGCTGCAGCACCACATCGGCATCGTCGACCAGCAGGCCGAACCACACCGGCCCGTTGTCGAGCACCTGCGCCGCAATGATCTGCTGTGCCTTCAGGCCGAGCGCGCCGGCCACCTTGGCCAGCAGCGCGGGGCTCGGCGCGCTGCGCTTGAGCGGCGGCGCGGCGAAGGCCAGGCGATCGCCGTCGCGCCGCAGCGGCACCAGGCCGGCGCCGCATTGCTGAACCACGCGGCCGGCCAGCTTGGGCTTGCCGCCGGCCTGCAGCCAGGCGTGGCAGCTGCCGATGGTCGGGTGGCCGGCAAAGGGCAGCTCGCCGCCGGGCGTGAAGATGCGCACGCGGTAGTCGGCAGCGGCGTCGGTCGGCGGCAGCAGAAAGGTGGTCTCGGACAGGTTGGTCCACTGCGCGAAGCGCTGCATCGCGGCGTCGTCCATGTCGCTCGCGTCGAGCACGACCGCGAGCGGATTGCCGCGGTAGGCCGTGGCGGTGAAGACGTCGACTTGCTTGAAGGGGCGGGATTTCATCGGGTTCATTCAAGGGAGAGATCGAGCACGCCGCGCGTGCCCGGGCGAGAGAGAAGATCGGCGTACCAGCGCTCCACGTTCGGCCAGTTGGGTCGGTGGTACTCCGCGGCGGGCAGGCCGAACCAGCGGTGCGCTTCGCAGCCGACGGGAATGTCGGCCATCGTGAAGCGCTCGCCGGCCATGTAGGGCTGTTGCGCGAGGTGCGCGTCGAGCATCGCGAACAGGGCCTCGCTGGCGTGCACCGAGGCCTCGATCAGCGCGGGCTGGCGCTCCGAAGGCGGCGTGCGCACCCATTGCACGAAGGCGTCGCGGCTCGCGCGGTTGAGCGTGGTCTGCTGTCAGTCCATCCAGCGCTCGGCGTCGAAGCGCGCGGGCAGCTCGCTCGGGTAGAGGCTGCCGTGCGAATGTTTGGCGCAGAGGTAGCGCACGATCACGTTCGACTCCCAGAGCGTCACGCGTTCGGCACCTTCGCCGTCGTCGATGGTGGGCACCATCGCATTCGGATTGAGCGCGAGGTATTCGGGCGTCTGCACCACGCCGAACTTGCCGCCAGCCTCGGTGCGCTGGAAGTCGAGCCGGAGCTCTTGCGCGCACCACACCACCTTGCGGACATTGATCGAACTGATGCGGCCCCAGATGTTGAGCATGGATGGGTTTCTTTCTTTGTTTCGATGGTTCACGCCGACATGACCCGGGCGCTGCCGGACACGCGGATCGAGCTGCCGGGCGTCGGCGAAATATCGGCCCGCAGGCGCGACAGCATGCCCATGTCTTCACCTTGCACCACGTCGATGACGCCACCGTGAGGCCAGGCGATATCCCGAAGGTACCCTGCCAGCGCCGCCGTTGCAGCACCCGTGGCCGGGTCTTCGTAGACACCGCCGGATGCGAAGGGGTTGCGTGTGTGGAACAACTGCGCGGTTTCGGAGTGGGCCAGGACGATGGTCGTCAGCCTGGCCCGGTTCATCAGGTCGCGGCCCGCCTCCAGCGCATAGGCCATGGCCGACAGGGTTGCGCGGCTCTTCAGGGCCAGCACCAGGTGGTCTGCACCCGCGTGGATCACTGCGGGTGGAATGCGAGGGTCGAGGTCGTCGACCGTGTAGCCGAACAGGGCCAGTGCATCGGCCACCAGGTCCGGCGCGGTGGCGGCGCTGCGCGTGGGCGGCGACTGCAGTGCGGCGGCGACAACGTTGCCATCGCGCTTGCCTTCGACCGTGATCTCGGCCTGGTTGAGCGTCAGTGCGAACACGCCGTCGCCCTGTTGCAGCGCCAGTGCGGCACCCAAGGCGATCGTCGCGTGGCCGCAGAACGGGACCTCGGATTGCGGCGAGAAGTAGCGCACGCGCCAGCCGCTGTCGGTTCGGGCCGCAAACACGGTCTCCGAGAAGCCGACGTCCGCCGCGATGCCTTGCATCTGCGCCGCGGGCGGCAGCGCCTCGCCGATGACGACGCCGGCGGGGTTGCCGCCTGTATCTCCGTCGGAGAAGGCTGCGATCTTCAGGATGTTCATGATGTCTTCGCCTTCAGCGTGGCGCGGGCCGGTCGAGGAAGAGCAGGCGCACGGCCAACCCCAGCATCACGGCGGCGAGCAGCCGGCTCTGGAATTTCGCGGCACCCGGGCGGCGTTGCAGCCAGCGTCCGACCTGTCCGCTGCTGGCGCCGAGCAGCGTGTTGAAGGCGAGCGCGGCCGCCGACAGCACGACGCCCAGCTGCACCAGTTGCAGCGGCACGCTGCCGCGCGCCGGGTCGACGAACTGCGGCAGGAAGACCATGAAGAACAGCAGCGCCTTCGGATTGACCAGGTTGTTCAGCAGCGCCATGCGCACGATGCGACCGAAGCCGGCCGTCTGCGCCGGTGCGCCCACACGCAAGCCACCGCCGCCGCGCAGCGCCTGCACAGCGAGCCAGACCAGGTACAGCGCGCCCGCATAGCGCAGCACATCGAACGAGGGTGGCCATGCAGCCACCAGCGCGGTGACGCCGGTCGCGGCGAAGAGCGTGTGCACCAGGTCGGCCGCCGAGATGCCGAGCGCCGCGGCGAACCCGCCGCGCGGGCCGTGCGCCACGCCGTGCGACAGCACGAAGGCCATGTTCGGGCCCGGCGAGAGAAACAGCGCCAGCACCGCGAGCAGGAAGAGCGAAAGGGTTGCGAGTCCGATCATGAGGAGAGAGTCCTGTTTGTGCGTCCCGGTGATGCCTCCGGCGGCGGTTCAGGCCGCTGCGGGTGCGAGCTTGTGCTCGCCGAGCAGCGCCAGTTCCTCGCGCATCGTCAGGGCCAGCGCGGCGATGGCGACGTCGATCTCTTCGACGCTGGCCGTCACGAACGACAGGCGCAGCGTGCGCGGGTCGCCCTGGCCGGCGTAGAAGGGCGCGCCGGGCACGAAGGCCACGTTGCGCTCGACGGCCTTGGGCAGCAGCGCCACGGTGTCGATGCCCTCGGGCAGGCGGGCCCACAGGAACATGCCGCCGGCGGGGGCGTTGAACTTCACGTCCAGTCCCTTCATCTCGCGCGTGAGCGCGGCGATCATCGCGTCGCGCTGGCGCTTGTAGAGCGCGCGGATCGTGGGGACGTGGCGCTCGAGGAAGTTGTCCTTCATCACGGCCGACACCATGCGCTGCGTGAAGATCGGCGTGTGCAGGTCGACCGCCTGCTTGGCCTGCAGCAGCTTGGGGTAGATCGCCTTCGGCGCGACCAGGAAGCCCAGGCGCAGGCCGGGCGCCAGCACCTTGGAGAACGAGCCCAGGTAGATGCAGCCTTCGGGGTTGCGCGCGGTCAGCGGCAGTGGCGGGGCTTCGTCGAACCAGAGTTCGCCGTAGGGGTTGTCTTCGATGATCGGCAGGCCCGCTTCGGCAGCGGCGGCCGAGACGGCGGCGCGGCGCTCTTCGGTCATGGTGCGGCCGGTGGGGTTCTGGAAGTTGGGCAGCAGGTAGATGAAGCGCACGTCCTTCGCTTTCTCGATCAGGTCGTCGACGATCACGCCGTCTTCATCGCTCGCCACGCTCACCGGGTTCGGCTCCATCGGACCGAAGGCCTGCAGCGCGCCGAGGTAGGTGGACGTCTCGACCAGCACCTTGCTGCCCGGATCGATCAGCACCTTGGCCACGAGGTCGAGGCCTTGCTGCGAGCCGGTGGTGATCAGGACCTGGGCGGGGTCGACGTTCCACGGCAGCATGTCGGCCACGGCCTGGCGCAGCGGGCCGTAGCCTTCGCTCGCGGCGTACTGCAGCGCGGCCTGGCCGTCGTTGTGCAGCACTTCGGCGCAGGCATCGGCAAAAGCCTGGATCGGGAAGGTCTTGGGCGAAGGCAGGCCGCCGGCCAAGCTGATGATGCCGGGGCGTTCGGTGACCTTGAGGATTTCACGCAGCACCGACGGGTTCATCTTGGCGGCGCGTGCGGCGAGTTTCCAGTTCATGGGGTTCTTCTTTCAGGCAGGTGAGGTGAGATTCGTGTGGATGTCGCCACGGTACACAACATGGATTTTGTTGCCGTCCGGGTCGCGCAGGTAGGCGCCGTAATAGCCCTGGCCGCAGCGTGGGCGTGGATGCGGCTGGACATCAGGTTCGCCCTTGCTGTTCGACGGGGCCGGCGTGCAATGGAACGACGACTGCGGGCGCGGCCTGCGGCTGCGAGAGCCGCTTGCCGATGACCACCGTGGCCACCACCGCAATGGCAAAGCCCAGCGTCACCACGTCGAGCGGCTCGCCCAGGATCGGGATCGACGCAAAGGGCTGCAGCAGCTGCGTCTGGCTCACGCGCAGCGCGCCGCCGAGGGCCAGGCCGCGGTACCAGGCAAAGAAGCCGATCCACATCGAGAACATGCCGACGTAGACGAAGCCCAGCCACGACGACGTGGCGATGGGCTGCGTCGGCCACAGTGCCAGCGTGGCCGGCAGCGTGAAGGGCAGCGCCATCACGCAGACCCAGCAGATCACGCGCTCGGCGCCCAGCGACGGCGTGACTTGCGCGCCGTAGATGTAGCCGAACGATGCGGCGATGACTGCGCCGACCAGCAGCAGGTCGGCCCATTCGAAGCCGAAACCGTGCCCGGTCTGGCTTGCGCGCAGCACCGAGAACATCACCACCAGCAGGCTGCCCGCGACGGCGCAGAGCCAGAAGCCGAGCCGCGCGCGCTGGTGCAGCACCCAGGCGGCAACGGCCGCAGTGACCAGCGGCAGCAGCGCCGTCACCACCGCCGCGTGGCTGGCCGTGACCACGCGCAGCGCATAAGCCAGCAGCAGCGGAAAGCCGATGCAGTTGCCCAGCACCGCAATGCCCAGCGGCTTCCACTGGTGCGCGGCGGGGCGCCGCGAGCGGGTGACCAGCAGGAAGACCGCCGACAGCACACCGGCCAGCGCCGCACGCCCGAGCGTGACGAACCATGGCGACAGCTGGGGAGCGTCCTGTGTGCCGGTGGCCAGGCGCGTCATCGGCAGCGTGATGGCGAAATCGCCACGCCGATCACGCCCAGCCACATGCCGAGCGTCTCGTCCCTGATGTTGAGTTTGTTGCTCATACGCCCAGCATCCACCAGGCCGTGAGCACCAGCACGGCCGCCATCGCGCGGTTGAACCACAGCAGGCGCTTGCCCCTGGACAGCCATTCGCGCAGCAGCGCGCCGACCAACGCATAGGTGAAGTTGCTGACGAAGGCATAGGTCAGCATCACCGGCGCCACGATGGCGAAGCGGCCGAGCGCATCGGGCTGCCCCGCGATCCAGCCCGCCACTAGCGTGAGCGCGAGCAGCCAAGCCTTGATGTTGACGAACTGCAGCATCACGCCCTGGCCGAAGCCGACGGTGAGGTTGGCGCTGTCGGCGCGGCCGAGGGTGCCGCTGCCGCTGAGCTTGTAGGCAAGCCACAGCAGGTAGGCGATGCCGAGGGCCTTGATGGCCAGGCGCAGCGGCGGCACCGCCACCACCAGCGCGCCGAGGCCCGCTGCGCAAAGCACCAGCAGCAAGGTCCAGCCGATCGGCACCGCGACCACGAAGCGCATGGCGCGCGGCAGGCCGCCGTTGGCCGCCAGGGCGGTGGAAAGCGT
>CAMATD010000071.1 GCA_945860785.1 Variovorax sp. YR752
CGCACCCGAGATCGACGCAGAAAGCCGCCGCGTGGTCGCGGGCTTCGGCATCCTGCAGCCGCGCATCGTGACGCCGTTTCCGATGCAGAACGAACGCTCGTTCTTCCACTGGCTGTTCGCCGGCCAGTGCGGGCTCGACCCGTACGGCAGCGGCGCGTCCGACATCTACCAGGACGTGTTCGGCAGCGGCTCCTTCACCGGCAAGGGCCTGCTGAATGTGCGCGCAGTGCACACCACGCTGAACGACCGCCTGCCCGACAGCGCAGTGCTGAGCCACGACCTGCTCGAAGGTACGGTCGCGCGCTGCGCGATGGTGAGCGACGTGGTGCTGATCGAAGACCACCCGCACCATGCCGGCGTGGCCGCTTCGCGCGTGCACCGCTGGGTGCGCGGCGACTGGCAGTTGCTGCCGCTGATGTGGCGCGCCCGGCGCTTCGGCATCGACGCGCTGGGCCTCTGGAAGATGGGCGACAACCTGCGCCGTTCGCAGGTGGTTCCCGCTTCTTTCACACTGCTGGTGCTGGTGATCTTCACGCAGGCCATGCCGCTCGGATGGGCGCTGGCCGCAGTCGCCTCGGCACTCGTGCTCGGGCCTTTGCTCGGCGCGCTGGCGGGGCTGGTGCCGACGCGCCGAGCCATCGAGCTGAGTCACTTCTTCGATGTGGGCGCGATCGAGCTGCTGCGCGCCATGGCCGGTGCGGCCTGGCAGTTCGTGCAGTTGGCGGCGCAGACGCGCCTGCTGCTCGATGCGGCCGTGCTTGCAACGTGGCGGCTGGTCGTCAGCCGCAAGCACCTGCTGCAATGGACCACGGCGGCGCAGGCGCAGGCCCAGTCCAGCCAGCAGTTGCTGCCTTTCCTTCGCGGCGCGGCGATCAGCAGCGTGCTGTGCCTGGTGCTTGCCATCGCGGCGCACTGGAGCGCGTACCCGGTGATCGGCTCGCTGCTGTTCGTCATTTGGGCGCTGGCGCCTGTCGCGGCGTGGTGGAGCAGTCGCGTCGATACCGAGGTGCCCGATCCGTTGAGTGCCGGGCAGCGCACCTACCTCGAAAAGCTCGCGCACGACACCTGGCGCTTCTTCGAGCATGTGGTGGGCCCGGAAGACAACCACCTGCCGCCCGACAACCTGCAGCTCGAGCCGCAGCCGACCATCGCGCACCGCACCTCGCCGACCAACATCGGCATGTACCTGCTTGCGGCCTGCTGTGCGCGCGAGTTCGGCTGGATCGACACGCCGGCGCTGCTGGCGCGCATCGCGGCCACGCTCGACACCGTGGACCGCATGCAGAAGCACCAGGACCATCTCTTCAACTGGTACAACACCCAGTCGCTGCAGCTGCTGCCGCCGGCCTACGTCTCCAGCGTGGACAGCGGCAACTTCGCGGGCCATCTGGTGGCCGTGGCGCAAGCCTGCCGCGCCTTCGCTGCGGAGGGCTGCCAGAGCCATGAGGAACCCGCACTGGAAGCCCTTGCGCAACGCTGCGATGCGCTGCACGCCGGCATGGACTTCAGCGGCCTCTACGACCCCAAGCGCCATCTGTTCCACATCGGCCTGCGCGTCGAGGAAAACGTGCTCGACGCGAGCTACTACGACCTGCTGGCCTCCGAATCGCGCCTGCTGAGTTTTCTCACCATCGCCAAGGGTGACGTGCCGCGGCGCCACTGGATGGCGCTGGGCCGGCCGTGCCTGCTGGTGGGTTTCCAGCCCAGCCTCAAGTCGTGGTCGGGCTCGATGTTCGAGTACCTGATGCCCGCGCTCGTGATGTCCGAGCCCGCCGACGGGCTGCTGCAGATGGCCAACAGCGCCGCCATCGCCGAGCAGCAGGCCTTCGGCCGCGCGCAGAACCTGCCCTGGGGCGTTTCGGAATCGGCCTACTTCGCGCAGGACCACTCGCTGGCCTACCAGTACTCGCCCTTCGGCGTGCCGCGGCTCGCGCTGCGCCGCACGCCGCCCACCGACCGCGTGGTGGCGCCCTACGCGAGCGCGATGGCCGCGGTGCTCGCGCCGGCCGCGGCGGTGGTCAACCTCGAACTGCTCGAATCGCTGGGCGCGCGCGGCGAGTTCGGCTTTCACGACGCGGTGGACTTCACCACCTCGCGCCAAGCCGAGGGCCAGGACTTCACCGTGGTGCGCAACTTCATGGCGCACCACCAGGGCATGTCGCTGGTCGCGCTGTGCCATGTGCTGTGCGCCGAAGCGCCGCGCCGCTGGTTCGGCAGCGCCGCGCTGGTGCAGGCGCACGAGTCGCTGCTGCACGAGCGCACGCCGCGGCAGATCATCGGCAGCGCCGATCCGCGCACGCCGCCGGAGCCCAGCCAGACCGAGCTGGCGCCGCTGTTCCAGCCGCGCGTGGTCGATCCGATGGCGGGCGGCTTCCAGCCCACGCACCTGTTGTCGAACGGGCGCTACACGGTGGCCCTGCGCGCCAACGGCGCGGGCGTGAGCCGCTGGCGTTCGTTCAACGTGACCCGCTGGCGCGACGACCCGCTGCGCGACAACCACGGCACCTTCTTCTACCTGCGCGACGAGGGCCAGCGCGAGCTCACCTCGCTCACCGCCCTGCCCGCCCCCGGCGCCGACTGGCACTACCGCACCCGCTTCCTCGCCGACCAGGTGCAGTTCGATGCGGCCGGCCCCGGCCTGCAGGTGCGCACCACGGTGCTGATCAGCCCCGAGGACGCCACCGAGCTGCGCAACATCACGCTGCACAACTCGGGCGACGAAACGCGCACGCTCGAACTCGTCTCCTACTTCGAGCCGGTGCTGTCGAACCCCAAGGCCGACGAGGCGCATCCGGCCTTCGCCAACCTGTTCGTCGAATCGCGCTGGGAGCCCGCGTGGCGCGCGCTGCTGCTGTCGCGCAAACCCCGCCTGCACGGCGACCCGGTGGTGGCCGCCGCGCACTTCGTCGCCTCGGTCGATGCGCACGTGCTCTCCATCGACTGCATGACCGACCGGCGCGCCTTCATCGGTCGCAACCGCTCGCTCGCGAGCCCCGCGCTCGATCCACAGCCACTGAACGTCAACGGCACACCGGTGAACGGCCTGGACCCCATCGCCTGCCTGCGCGTGCGCCTCTCGATCGAGCCGGGCGCCACCGCGCGCCTGAGCTTCGCGACCGCCGCCGACGAAAGCATCGAGGCACTGATGCCCAGCATCGACCGCTACCTGCAGCCGATGCACGTCGAGCGTGCGACGCGCATGGCCGCCACGCTGGCACAGGTGCGGCTGCGCGACCTGCGCATCGCGCCCGCACAGAACCTCGCGCTGCAGGACCTGACGACCATCCTCACCTACACCACGCCGCGCGTGATGAAGGACCGCGGGCTGATCGACCTGCGGCAGATCTGGCGCTTCGGCATCTCGGGCGACAAGCCCATCGTGCTGGTCTACATCCATTCGATGAACGGCATGGGGCTCATCAACACGCTGCTGCGCGCGCAGCCCTGGTGGGGCTTCGGCGGCGTGGCCTGCGACCTGGTGGTGCTCAACAGCGAGCCCAACTCCTACCTGATGCCGCTGCAGCGCGAGATCCAGATGCTGCGCTCGCGCGTGGCGCAGCAAACGCAGAACAGCTTTCCGCGCAACGACACGGCCGGCTTCTACCTGCTGCGCGACCACGAGGTGGCGCCCTCGGAAAAAGCCGCGCTCTCGAGCCTGGCGCGCGTGGTGTTCACGGCCGATGGCCGCGCCCTCGAAGTGCAGGTGGTCGCATTGCACGAGGCACGCAACCCCACGATTGCCGACGACAGCAGCGCGCCGGTGCCGCAGCGCACGCCCCTGTTGATGCGCGCCACCGCGGCCCATTCGGCCCAACCCACCACGACGCCGATGTCGGCGCCCGCCGGCCGCTTCGATGCGGAGAGCGGCGAGTTCCGCTTCGATGTCGACCTCGACAACCGCACGCCGCGGCCGTGGGTCAACGTGATCGCCAACGCCAACTTCGGCTTCCAAGTGTCCGAATGGGGCACCGGCTTCACCTGGGCCGGCAACAGCCGCATGCACCAGGTCACGCCGTGGTCGAACGACCCGGTGCAGGACCCGGCCTTCGAGCACTACCTGCTGCAGGACCTGGCCTCGCGCGAGCTGCTGCCGCTCACGCCGGCCGGCCAGGGCGCCACCGGCGCGGACGACGTACGCCACCGCGTGCGGCACGGCCAGGGCTACACGGTCTTCGAATGCCGGCAGCGCAACCTGACACTCAAGACCACCTTCTTCGCGGACCGCGACGACGCCGTCAAGCTGGTGCATGTGCGCGTGCACAACGAAGGCTCCGGCCAGCGGCGCCTGCGCGCGCTCGGCATGGTCGAGTGGCAGCTCGGCTCGGCGCGCGGCGAGCGGCGCACCGTTCACTGCTGGAAGCCCGAAGACCAGCCCGCGGTGTTCGGCCAGCAGCGCGAATCGAGCGCAGGCTTCGGCGGCAGCGCGGCCTTCCTGCTGCTCACCGGATTGCCGGGCGCCACGCAGTGGACCTGCGACCGCAACGAGTTCTTCTCGGGGCATGGCATCGTCGAAGTGCCCGACACGCTCGCGCGGCGCGCGGGCAGCGGGCTCGATGCCTGCGCGGCCATCGGCGGCGAGTTCGTCGTCGGCGGCGGCGAGACCGCGGAATTCACCTTTGTGCTGGGCCACGCCGACAACGCCGACGCGGCGCTGGAGCTCGCACGCCGCTGGCGGCAGCGCGACGTGCCCGAAGCGCTGGCGCAGGTGCACGGCTTCTGGGACGAGCTGCTGGGTCGCCTCCAGGTGCGCACGCCCGATCCGCTGTTCGACGCGATGGTCAACCGCTGGCTCATCTACCAGACGCTGGCCTGCCGGCTCTGGTCGAAGGCCGGCTTCTACCAAGCGGGTGGCGCCTTCGGCTTTCGCGACCAGCTGCAGGACGCGATGGCCTTTGCCCTCACCGATCCATCGCGGCTGCGCGAGCAGATCCTGGTCAATGCGGCGCGCCAGTTTCCCGAGGGCGACGTGCAGCACTGGTGGCACATGCCCGGCGGCGCCGGCGTGCGCACGCATTTCTCGGACGACCTGCTGTGGCTGCCGTTCGCGACGGCGCACTACGTCGAGGTGACCGGCGATGCCTCCCTGCTCGACCAGGTGGTCGGCTTCATCGAAGGCCCGGCCATTCCCGACGGCGCCGAAGACGCCTACTATGCGCCGCAGTACAGCGGCCGCACGGCCACCGTGTTCGACCACGGCGCACGCGCCATCGACCGCAGCCTGAAGACCGGCGTGCACGGCCTGCCGCTGATGGGCACGGGCGACTGGAACGACGGCATGAACCGCGTCGGCAACGAAGGCCGCGGCGAATCGGTGTGGCTCGCGTGGTTCCTGTGCAGCGTGGTCGAGCACTACGCCCCCATTGCCGAAGCGCGCGGCGAACACGAACGCGCGGCGCGCTGGACCGAGGCCCGGCGCGGCTGGATCGCCGCGCTGCACGATGCGGGCTGGGACGATGCGTGGTTCCGCCGCGCCTTCTTCGACAACGGCGCGCCGCTCGGCTCGTCGGCCAACGACGAGTGCCGCATCGACCTGATCGCGCAGGCCTGGTCGGTGCTCTCTGGCGCATCGGACGACGCGCACACGGGCCCGGCGATGGCCGCCATCCAGAAGCATCTGCACGACGAGCCGGCCGGCCTGCTGCGCCTGCTGACACCGCCCTTCGCCCATTCGACCAACAACCCCGGCTACATCCAGGCCTACCCGCCGGGCGTGCGCGAAAACGGCGGGCAGTATTCGCACGGCGCGGTGTGGGCACTGATGGCGCAGGCGCTGCAGGGCGACCATGAAGCGGCGTGGCGGAGCTTCGAGGGCCTGAGCCCTGCCCACCGCGCGGCGCATCCGGAGCGCGGGCCGGCCTACGAGCTGGAGCCCTACGTGATGGCTGGCGACATCTACGGCGCCGCGCCGTATGTGGGCCGCGGCGGCTGGAGCTGGTACACCGGCTCGGCCGCGTGGCTGCATCGCGCTTCCATCGAAACACTGCTGGGCCTCCGCGTGAAGGGCAAGCAGCTCTCGCTGACGCCGCACGTGCCCGCGCACTGGCCGGGCTTCGAGATCGCACTGCAGCTCGGCGAGCGCAACCTCACGCTGCAATGGGGCGCACCCGAGGTGGCCGCTACGCCCACACACCATGTGGCCGTGGGCGAATGGATCGACTGGCAGGCGCTGCCGGCGAACGCCGTGCTGCGAGTGGGTTAAGGTCCGCGGGCCGATTCCACCCGCACACCCATGACCAAGATCCAATTCCGCCGCAAGCTCATCGTCATCATCCTGCTGTGCGTGGCGGTCACAGGCGCGGTGGTGCGGCACTACGCGGAGCGCGGCACGACCACGCGCGACATCGCCACGCTGCTGATGGTGCTGTGGGTGCCGATCATCGGCAACGTGATCGCGTGGCTCATCGGCAAGCTGCCGCGCCGCGCACCGCCGCCCGAGCCTGTGACCTTCGATGCGCTGGGCACGTTCACGCCCAGTCTCCAGGTCGAACTCACGCTGCGCCCGCCGGCATTGCCGGTGCACGACGTGCCGCTTGCCGCCGGCGAATACCGCTGCGCGCTGGTGATCGACAACGAAGGCTTCTCCGCGCGATGGTTCGTGCCGCGGGGCGAAGTGCTGGAACGCGGGAAGCCGCATGCGCTCGAAGTCGAGTTCCTGACGCCGGCCCTCGCCAGGCCCCGCTTGCCGCAGGGTGCGGACTTTCGTGTGCTGGTGGGCGACTCGTTCATCGCCGACGGCCGGGTGGTCTCGCCCCGATAGCGGCAGGCCATGGTGGCGATAGCCGCCACAACGGAGGCACCAGCGGCCACCGAGTTGCAAAAAGGCCCGATTGTTCGCCCAGGGGAAACTGACTACTGCCGCGAGGCCCCTTTGTCGCGAAGGCGTCAGCTTCCACACTCCCTGGACTCCCGCAACAAGCATCGGCACGCGCTTCACCGGTGCGCTCCAGGACCCCTCTCCATGATGAATGCACCCAGCAGCAACCCCTGCATCGACGATCTGTCGCCCGGGCTGGTCAAGACGACCCGTTCCGCCTGGCTCGCGGTCGGCTCCATCGCCGTCGGCACCTTCGCCATGGTCTCGACCGAGTTCATGCCCATCGGCCTTCTCACCGACATCGCCCGCGGGCTGAATGTGTCCGACGGCACGGCCGGCCTCATGGTCACGATGCCCGGCGTGCTCGCCGCCTTCGCCGGGCCGGCGCTGATCGTCGCGTCGGGCAAGCTCGACCGGCGCACGGTGCTGATCGCGCTCACCACCTTGCTGATCGCGCTCACCACCTTGCTGATCGCCTCGAACCTGCTCGCCGCGTTCGCGCCCAACTTCGGCACGATGCTGGTCGCGCGCCTGCTGCTCGGCCTGTGCGTCGGCGGCTTCTGGACCTTCGCACCGGCGGCCGCCACGCAGCTGGTGCCGGACGCCTCGAAGGCGCGGGCCATGTCGCTGGTGCTGGCCGGCGTTTCGGCCGCCACGGTGCTCGGCGTGCCCGCGGGATCGTTCCTTGGCACGCTGTTCGGCTGGCGCGCTTCGTTCGCGGTGACAGGTGCGCTCGCCGCGTTCGTGCTGCGGGTACAGCTGTGGCTGCTGCCTGCGATTCCGCCGGTGCGCGCCATCGGCGCACGCGACCTGCTCACGCCGCTCACGCGCCGCATGGCGCAGGTCGGGCTGCTCGCGGTGCTGTTCTTCATTGCCGGCCACTTCGCGGCCTACACCTACCTGAAGCCGCTGCTGCAGCAGGTGTTCGGCCTGGAGCCCAACGCGGTCTCGACGCTGCTGCTGGTCTACGGCGCGGTCGGCTTCATCGGCACCTTCGTCGGCGGCAGCCTGGTGGCGCGCAGCGTGCGCGGCACCACCCTGCTGGCGGCACTGATGCTCGCCACGGCGCTGCTGCTGTCCACGATGATCGGCAGCGGCTTCGTGCCCGGCGCGATCGTGGTCTTCATCTGGGGCGTGGCCTTCGGCCTGATCCCGGTGGCGCTCACCGGCTGGATGATGGAAGCCGTGCCCGATGCACCCGAAGCCGGCCAGGCGCTGCTCGTGAGCGGCTTCCAGGTGGCGATTGCCTCGGGCGCCCTCATCGGCGGGCTGACGGTCGACAACTTCGGCATCTCGAGCGCGATGGTGCTGAGCGGGGTGCTGGTGCTGATCGCTGCGCTCATCGTCGGGACGCTGGGCCGTGCGCGCGGCGGTGCGCCGCTGGCGGCCATTCCGGAATAACGCTCGGCGCTCGCGCGTTCTTTCGTTCTTTGTTTCACCGGCCGCTGCGCGACGCACCGGCCCCGAGCGCGTGCCGCTGCCGTGCGCGCTGCGCCCGGCGGGTGCCTTTCACCGCGGAAGCTCGGGGAAGATCCAGAGGCTCAATCCCAGGAGGACGCCGGCGCCCAAGGACACGAGCGCCGCCGTCATGAACAGGGACGCCGCAATGATGTTCGGCACGCGCATGGCCATGACCAGAAAAGCTGCGGTCGCCAGCACGTACAGCAGCAACGGCAGCCAACCCATGCAAGCCGGTCGCATGTTGGATGCGGGTGGTTCATCAGGGCTCTTGCTGGGCAAGAACGGGTTCAGCATGGGCTGCTTTTCTTTCATGAGACATGGCGTGCAATTCGGCATCGCTTGCGGGGAAAAGAAACACATCCAAGGCGGGCGGCATCCCAACGCCCTTCTTCACGGGCAGCCTCGACCAAGCCCTCTGCGAGGCGTGTTCAAACCCGCTTGCCCACGACGTCGCCATCGGGTTGCGGAGCCGGGAAGATAGGGGATCAGTTAACCATTCGATAGGAAATGGTTCACACGCGCCAACAATTTGAATCAATGGCACCGAAGTGGATGCGCATCCGTCCAGTATTTCACGCCAGCGCGCCTGAACCCCCTCGCTCTGCCAACGCCCGAGACAGACGCGCGCGATCGACGGCCTTCCTGCGCCGACGAGGCAAAAAACAACTCTTTCCGAGTCTCACCCGACACCAGGCACAGCACACCGAGTGAGACAAACCGCACACATGTAGCGCGAAAGTTAACGCTTGAAGACAAACGCCCTAGAACGCGACAAATGGCGAGAAATAGTTAACACACATAATCAATTGAGCACCTCTAGACTCGCCCCTCTCGAAATTCGACAACCAAAGTAAGCAGATCGATGGATGCAGGACCGACGCAGATGGCGATTGCTTCCCCGGCACCGACTGGCCCGAATGGGTCGGCAGCCGCTGAAGTTCGCATCTTTGCCTGGTCCATGCCGGTTTGCCCTTCGTCGACGAGACATCGGTCGGCAGCCACGTCGACCTGATCACAAATTGGATTGAACCAGGGCGTGCCGTCCAACGGCACGCCACGGATCAGTGCGCGCGTCGCAAAGGCGGGACGGACAGCCCCGCGTCAACCGCCGCGTCAACCGCCGCGTCTTGGAAATTGCTCAAAGAAAACTTGCTATGAATCAGACTTACCGTTCGATATGGAACGAATCGCTTGGCGCGTGGGTGGCCGCGTCGGAACTCACCCTCGCCAAGGGTAAGCCTGGTCGTGCCGGCCGGTCGGTAACGCTTGCCGATGCAGGCGCGTCGAGACAGCGGAATGCGGCTGCGTTGTCGGCGATAGGTGCAGCTGTCATCGGTCTTCTTCTCTCTTTGGCTGTGTCACAGAGCGTCTATGCGCAGACAGACCTGGGTGGGGGTACGGGCGCTGGCGTCCGACACATTGCGATCGGGGGCAGCACAGCCAATTGCACACCCGTTAGCGACAGTTCGTACACCATCAGAACCGGACTGACGACCGCGAACCAAGGCGCAATTTCCAATGGCACGGAGTCCATCGCCATCGGCGGGAATTGCAGCTATCCAGCAGCAGCGGTGGGAACCAGCGCTTTCGCCCTTGGCGTGAATGCCATGGCCCTTGGCAACTACAGCTTTTCGATGGGGCGGGATTCCATTGCAGCCGGTGCGCTCTCTCAGGCGTGGGGCTATGGCGCCAATGCGTCGGGAACCAACTCCATTGCATTGGGCAGTGCGAGCGTGGTCAACAATGCGCAACAGGGCGACGGACCCAAGTCTCTTGCGGCGGACGGCATCGCGATCGGTCGATCGAGTGTGGTCGCAAGTACAGCCACTGCGAGCGTTGCCGTGGGTCTCGGTGCCAAGGTTTCCCAGGCGAATTCGGTGGCGATCGGCGCCACCGCCAATGGGGCATCGAGTGGGAAGATTGCAATTGGTTCTGGCGCCTCGGTCGGGGAGCCGCGCTGAACAGTATCGCTATCGGCGTCAATGCCAACGCTTCCAACGCTACCTCCATTGCAATCGGCCAGAACGCTGCCGCCTCGGGCCCAACTCGTTTGCACAGGGCAATAACACGATTGCCTCTGGTTCTGGTGCAACGGCTTTTGGCCAGGGAGCCTAGGCGACCGCCAATTTCGGCACGGCCCTGGGTTCGGCAGCCAATGCGGCAGGTCTGAACTCGACCGCCTTGGGCGGTACAACTTTCAACACCCCCGGCGTGCAAGTGACGGCGAGCGGAAGCGGAGCGGTCGCGATCGGTGCCAATAGCACCTTGGGGGCCAAAGCGGCCGGTCAGGACGCGATCGCGATCGGGGGGCAGTCCAGCGTCGCGTCGACGGCCACTTCCGGGATTGCCGTTGGCCGTGGTGCGACGGTCAGCGGCGCTTTCGGCATCGCCCAGGGCGATGGCGTGACCAGCGGCGCAACGGGACAGAACGTCTCGATCGGTTCGTCGGGCACGACCGCGAACGCCGGCACGGCCTCGGGTGGCGCGGTGGCCATCGGCGATCCCAACAAGGCCAACGGCGCGGGCGCGGTTGCGCTGGGCAGGAACAACACAGCCGCCGGCAACCTGGCCGGCACGACGGCGGCGCAAGGCGCCGTGGCGATCGGCAATGCCAACAACGCGATCGGCCAAGGCTCGGTCGCCCTGGGCAACAACTCCAACGCCGCTGCTGCGGGCACGCTTGCCTTCGGCGATACGGCTACGGCTTCCGCATCGAATGCCATCGGCCTTGGGACGGGCGCCAGTGCCGGCGGCTCGGGTTCTGTCGCGATCGGTGCCAGCGCCAATGCGGCTTACAGCGGCAGCGTTGCCATTGGCTCGTCGAGCAAGACTTCGAGCACGCTGGCTGCCCTGCAGGCCACGGCGGCCTACACACCCTTTGCGGGCGCGGCCATCTCCGGCGCCACGCCGGCCGGCGAAGTGTCCGTGGGATCGAGCGGCAGCGAGCGCAGGTTGACCAACGTTGCTGCCGGCGGCGCTCCGACAGACGCTGTGAATGTCAGCCAGCTTTCCACCGCGACGGCTTCGCTGTCGACCGGCTTGAGCACGACGAACAGCAACGTGAGCAGCCTCTCGACCTCGACATCGACAGGTCTGAGCACTGCAACCAGCCGCATCAGCAGTCTGTCGACTTCCACGTCGACTGGCCTGAGCACGGCGACCAGCAGCATCTCTAGCCTGTCCACCGGCCTGAGCACGACCAACAGCACTGTCAGCAGCCTTTCGACCGATTTGAGCAGCTCGACCAGCGGTATCTCCAGCCTGTCCACGGGACTGAGCACCACCAACAGCGGTCTGGCCAGCCTGTCGACTTCTACGTCGACCGGTCTCAGCACGGCAACAAGCGGCATCTCTAGTCTCTCGACAGGGTTGAGCACGACGAACAGCAGCGTCAGCAGTTTGTCGACCTCAACGTCCACGGGTCTGAGCACCGTAACCAGCAGCATCGACAGCCTGTCGACTTCCACGTCGACTGGCTTGAGCACCGCAACCAGCGGCATCTCAAGCTTGTCCACGGACCTGAGCACCACCAACAGCGGCCTTGCCAGCCTCTCGACTTTGACCTCTACCGGCCTCAGCACCGCGACCAGTGGCATTTCGAGCCTGTCCACGGGCTTGAGCACGACCAACAGCAGCGTGAGCAGCCTATCGACCTCGACGTCGACGGGTCTGAGCACTGCAATCAGCAGCATCGACAGCCTGTCGACCTCCACGTCGACCGGCCTGAGCACAGTGGCAAGCGGCATCGGCAGCTTGTCGACCGGGTTGAGCATCACGAACACCAACGTCAGCAGCCTGAGCACGACGGTCAACACCATCTACAACACCGGCACCAAGTACTTCCACGCGAACTCGACCGCGGCGGACTCCGTGGCCAGCGGCCAGGAAGCGGTGGCGATCGGGCCGCAATCGGTGGCCAGTGGCGACAACTCCTTCGCTGCGGGCAATGGCGCGAAGGCCACGGCCAACGGTGCGGTGGCTGTCGGCTTCGGCGCCTAGGCCACGGGTGAAAACGCCATTGCCATCGGTACCGGTTCGCTGGCCACGGGCTCACAGGCGATCGGTGTCGACTCCCGCGCAGGCGGCGGCGGTGTGGCCCTGGGCGACAACGCGGATGCCGGCGGCACGGCGTTGAGCCAGGCCCAGAACATCTCCAAGGGCACGGCCATTGGCTTCGGCGCAGTGGTGCAGCAAAGCGGTGGTGTGGCACTGGGCTCGGGTTCCGTGGCTTCCACAGCGGCAGGCGTGACCGGCTATGTACCAGGCTCCGCGACGGCGCAACAGACGGCTGCGATCAAGGCCACCACCAGCACGCAGGCGGCAGTGTCCGTGGGCGACGCGGCCAACGGCCAGTTCCGCCAGATCACAGGCGTGGCGGCCGGCACGGCCGACAGCGACGCAACCAACGTGGCGCAGTTGAAGGCCGCATCCAGCGCGGTGGCGGCCGGCAGCGTGCAGTACGCCACCAACCCGGACGGCACGGTCAACTACAGCCAGGTCAACATGGGCAGCGGCCAGGCGCCCAACGGCACGCGGATCTCCAATGTGGCGCCAGGCATCGCACCGACAGACGCCGTCAATCTGGGCCAGCTGACAGCCGCGCAGAACCAGCTGCAAGGGCAGATCAGCACGACGTAGCGCATCGCCTACTCGGGCGTGGCGATGGCCACGGCCATGAGCTCGCTGCCGCAGGCGATGACGCCGGGCAAGACCCTGCTGTCCCTGGGGGTCGGCAACTACTCGGGCTACAGCGCGCTCGCGGTTGGCTTCTCGTCACGCTCGGACAACGGCAAGTGGATCTACAAGGTCAACGGTGGCTACAGCGGCACCAAGTTCAACATCGGCGTGGGGGTGGGCTATGAGTTCGATTGAGGAACGTTTCACCCCGCGGGTCGTTGCAGGCAGCAAGGCCCACGCATGACGGTCCAGCGAAATCGCGAATCCAGATGATGGTCAGTTTTCGGAGCCCGTTGTCATTGGCTCTTCTGGATGGAGAAGATGCGCGCGACACGGCGGTACAAGACCGGCTGAGAACGATGGGCCATCAGCTGGCCACGTTCACGAGCAGCGCCGACCTCTTCGCCGCATTGGGCCGCGGGCAGCGTTTCGACCTGCTTCTGTTGGCTTCGCAAGACAAACTGACGTGCAGAAGCCTGCACGCAGTGTGCAAGGTGCTGGGCATGCCGATGCTGATCGGCCCGCAAGGCGAGCATTGGGAGGGCCTGCCATCGTGGAACGAAGAACTGGCGCGACGAAGGCGGACAGTCCTCCAGCGCGGAGATTGGCCGACGTGGGATGCGAGGACGGAGGAGATGGTGCGAGGCGCCTACCGATTCATCGATTCGTCGAAGTCGGTGTTCCTTCGGGGCCGCGAAATCCATCTTCCACCGCGATCCTTCGCCTTCGCATCGGAGCTGTTCAGAAACGTCGGCACCGTGCTGACGCGAGAGTGGCTCTGGAATTCGATCTGGAAGGCTCCGCCTCAACGCGAGATCGGTCGGGTGATAGACGTCTGCGCGGCGAGCGTGCGCAAGAAGCTGGATCTGAA
Organism: Variovorax sp. YR752; assembly: GCA_945860785.1. GTDB lineage: Bacteria > Pseudomonadota > Gammaproteobacteria > Burkholderiales > Burkholderiaceae_C > Variovorax. Next base: position 13,824 of record CAMATD010000071.1, read on the forward strand.
TGCCGAGAACGGATTCGTATTGAACGCCGTCTATGGGAAAGGCTACCAGCTCGTCGCAATCCCGCCGAGACGGGGCCATTCGGCGAGCGGACCGGCCACGCACTAGCGACGCGACCTCCCGGCCGCCACGATCGCATCGAGCACGGACCGCAGGGCCTTGCTGACAGGCTTGTCGCGCCGGATCACGATGGCCAGCGTGCGGTGCAGGCGGGGCTGCAGGCGGCTGGTCTTCAGGTCGGGGTGGGCACCGCATCCCGCCATCGACATGGCCGGCACGATGCCGTAGCCCAGCCCCGCGGCCACCATCTCCTTCATTGCCTCGACGCTGCCCAGTTCCATCACGGGTTGCGGCTTCAGCCCCTCGCTGTCGAACCACCGGTCGACCAGCCTGCGCGTGTTGGCTGCGGGCTCGAACAACACCAGCGGCAGCGCGCCCAGGTCCACCGGCGTGACCCGCGCCTTCAAGGGCGAGGTATCACGGCGGCCGATGGCAACGAACTCGTCCTGGAGCACAGGCATCACGGTCAACGAGCGCCCGCGGCCGGCAAGGTCACGAGCGCGAGGTCGATGCTGTTTTCTTCCACCTTGCGCACGTGATCGTCGGTGTTGCCTGTGCTCACGACAACGCTGAGCTCCGGAAACTTCTCGCGCAGGCCGCGCAGCACGGCTGGCAGGAAATGCAGGCAGGCCGTTGCGCCGGTGCCCAGCCGGACCCGGCCCGTCACCCCGCTCGCGTGATCGGCCAGGGCGTCGAAGGCGTTGTCCACCGCGGTCTCGATGTGGTGTACATGGCGCAGCAGCTCCATGCCGGCCGGCGTGGTCCTGGCGCGCTTGCCGACCCGTTCGACCAGGCGCACCGCGAGCCTGCGTTCCAGCTGGCGGATCTGCAGGCTCACCGCAGGCTGCGTGAGGCCGAGCCGGTCGGCCGCGGCGGAGAAGCTGCCGGTTTCGATCACCAGTCCGAAAGACTTGAGCTGGTCGAGGTTCAGTGTCTTGTCCAAAGTATTCCTTATGCCCTGCATAGTTCTCAGAAGCTTCACTTATTGATGTCGGATCGTCAAGATCGAGGACATGCCCTCATCGACTCTTGCTTCCACCACCGTTGAAATCCTCGACGCCGAACCGCACCACATGCCCTCGGTGCAGGCCATCTACAGCCACTACGTGCTGCACGACCTGTGCTCCTAGGAAGAAGTGCCCACCGTCGACCAGATGCAGGCTCGTCGCACCGACGTGCTCCGGCGCGGCCTGCCCTACCTCGTCGCGATGAAGGATGGCGATGTGGTCGGCATACGCCTATGCGAGTCCCTACCGTGCCCGCTCCGCCTACCGCCACACGGTGGAAGATTCGATCTACGTCGCGCAGGGCACGCACGGCCACGGTATCGGCAAGGCGCTGCTGCAGGCGGTGATCGCGCACTGCACCGAGGGCGGCTTCACGCAGATAGTTGCGGTGGTCGGCAACAGCGCCAACGCCGGCTCGCAGCGCCTGCACGAAAGCCTCGGATTCGAAATGGTTGGCGTGCTGCGCAATGTCGGCTTCAAGTTCGGGCAGTGGGTCGACACATTGCTGATGCAGCGCGCGCTGCGCTGAGCGCCACGCTCAACGGGTTTCGTCCTCCGACCACTCGGGGCTGTAGCCGCCGAGCGTCGGGTGGTACATCTCGTCGCCCGAATGCTGGGTGAATTCGACATTGAGCCGGTCTTCGCGCAGCCCCAGCACCTCGATGCAATCGCGGCACAAGGCCTTCGCGACCTCGAGCCGCAGTTCGGCAGAACGGCCCCGCCGGATATCGCACATGAGCACCGACACCTCGACGGGTTCGCCATCGACCATGCGCCAGACGCCGCCCTCGCCCACTTCGCGGATCGCGACGCTGATGCGGCGGATGTCGACGCTCATCAGCTGCGCGTAGGTTTCACAGAGCGTCTTCGCGAGGCGCTTCTTGTCGGCCACTGCGTGGTGGCCGTTCACGTCGAGTTGAAGGTAAGGCATGTTGCAAATCGCTGTCCGGATCGTAGTCATCCAGGTCTTTATTTGCAACCAGAAGGCCGGCGCCGTCTAATACGACCCATGGCCAAGAGAAAAAGCCTCAAATCAGATTCGTGCCCGATGGCGCGCTCGCTCGACGTCGTCGGCGACCAGTGGTCGCTGCTCATCATTCGCGACGCCTTCGACGGCATGAAGCGCTTCGGCGAGTTCCAGCAGAGCCTGGGCGTTGCAAAGAACATCCTTGCCGACCGGCTCAAGAACCTCGTGCAGGAAGGCGTGCTCGCGCTGGAGCCCGCCTCCGACGGCACGCTGTACCAGGAGTACGTGCTGACGCCCAAGGGCAGCGGCCTCTTTCCAGTGGTGGTGGGCCTGCGACACTGGGGGGAGCAGCACCTCTATGGGCAAGGGCGAAGCCCACTCCGTGCTGATCGAACGCGACAGCGGCAAGCCGGTGCGCAAGCTCGACCTGAGAACGCACGACGGCAAGCCGCTGGAGCCGGCGCAAACCTTCGTGAAGAAGCTGCCCGTCAAGACCGTGCGACCAAAGGCGCGGCCGGCCGCTAAAGCAGGCTCTCGCTGATGAACGGAAACACCAGCCACAACTGCAGCCGCGTGCCGAAGTCCACGTTGGGCTCGCTGTCGTAGACCGTCTCGACGCCGTTCGCGCCACTCCCCACCCACTGCAGGCGGTCGCCGGGCTGCGCCAGTCGCAGGCGGTAGCTGCCGATGGCGCGCACGCGCTCGGCCAGGCCCAGCACCTCCCGCGCGAGCTCGGGTGAATCGACCAGGAGACCCAGCTCGGTGTTCAGGCGCGAGGAGCGAAAGTCCATGTTCATCGAGCCGACGAAGGTGGTGCGGCGGTCGATCACGATCAGCTTCGAATGCGAGCGGCCGATGGAGCTGTGCAGCGCGGCAGCGATCAGCGAGTCGTTCTTCAGTTAGCTCGAATCGGTCTCGTACAGTTCGGCGCCCAACTTCAGCATCTGGACGCGATAGCGCCCGTAGGCCGCGCTGGCAAAGGGCTCGTCGTTGGAGGCCAGCGAGTTGGTCATGACCTCCACGCGCACCCCGTTCGCGCGCGCACGGCGCAGGCCCTCCATGCCGGGCTGGCCCGGAATGAAATACGGCGAGCCGACCACGACTTCGGATTTCGCCTCGGCCATGGCCTTGCCCGCGCGCGCCGTGACGGTGGTGTCATCATTGCCGGCCTCGGCACGCCCGCTGACCTTCTCGGGGTCGTCGGAGAACACGTCGATGTGGCCGTGGAGCAGCTTGAGCGGCGGGTGCGGCAGTCAGCGGCAGGTAGCCCAGCAGATCGGGCTTGTCGGGCGGCGGGGACGGGTAGGCCGACACGGCATCGGCCGAGAGCTGTTCGAAATCGGCCTGCAACTCAAGCGGCGGCTTGCGGCTGGTTTCCAGCGCATGCAACGGGTAGATGCGCGGGCTGTTCCAGTAGTTGTCGAAGATCGCGGCCAGGTGCGGCACGGCCTCGCCGGCGATCAGTAGGTCGAAGTCGACGAAGTTGCTGCTGAAGAAATACTCGTCGGCGATGTTGCGCCCGCCGGCCACGGCGAACGCGCCGTCGGCGATGAGCATCTTGTTGTGCATGCGGTGGTTGACGCGCGAGAAGTCGCCGAGCGCCATGACCCAGCGCGTGAGCGCGAAGGAGCGGCCCGACGGAAAAGGATTGAAGAGCCGGACCTCGACGTTCGGATAGGCCGCGAAGGCGAGCAGCATGCGGTCGCTGTCGGCCGTGTAGAGGTCGTCGACCAGCAGCCGCACGCGCACGCCGCGCAAGGCCGCATCGCGCACGGCCCGCAGCAGCGTGTGGCCCGTGAAATCGTTCTGCAGCAGGTAGTACTGCAGGTCCAGCGTTTTCTGCGCGTTGCGCACCAGCGTGAGCCGCGCGTCCATCGACCAGGCGCTCAGCGGCAAGGGCCGGAAGCCCGAGCTCGCGCCGGGCGGCACGCTTTGCGCCGCGATGCGGCCCAGCACCTCATTCGCGCTCGCGGGAATAGCGGCACTGGGCGCTCGCTCCGCCGGCGGCGGCAGCGAAGCACATCCCTGCAACAGCGCCAGCAGGCTGGCCGCCGCCCACAAGGCCCAGCTTCGGGGGAGACGTCCGGCTTCAGGCATGGCTTATTTTTCGGCCGCGGCTGCCTTCGCCTTGGCGGCAAGCGCCGCGAACTCTTCCTTCCCGAAGGCCGTGCCGAACATGCCCCAGCCGCCCTCTGCGGCTTCCGTGAGGATCACCCACGTGCGCGCCGCCTGGCTCGCGTCGCCCGTGAGCTTCACGACGATCTCGGTGGCTTCCTTCGTGATCTGCTTCTGCCCTTCGCGGTTCAGCGAACCCGGCGGCGTGACGATCTGGATGCGCACGGTGCGGGCCTCTGCCGTCGTGGCGGTTTGCACGGCCGAGGCCGGCAGGCGATGGATGTACGCGGCGGTGTTATCGAGATGGAAGGGGCCGGGCTTGGCCACGCCTTCGGCGCGCAACACTGCGAGGGTGAGTGCTTCGCCGAGTTGGCGGTCGGTCTCGGCGCCGGCCGGGAACATGTCTGCGGCGGCGTAAACGTCGATCATAGGCATGGGAGATTCCTCGATGGCTGTTGGGGGATGCTTTGAAATCTGAATGACGATCATCGATCCACATCGAAGATGTGGATGAACATAATCCAGATCGTCAAGCACCACGATCGAGGACTTTTCACACATATGGGGCATTCAAAAGAAAGCAAGACGCAAAGCCACGACCGCATCGTGCAAACGGCCGCGGCGCGTTTTCGCGAGGCCGGCGTGGAAGGCGTGGGCGTGGCCGATCTCATGAAGGAAGCGGGCCTGACGCACGGCGGCTTCTACCGGCACTTCGCTTCGCGCGACGAACTGGTCGCCGAGGCGGTCGAATGCGCGCTGCGCGACGGCGGCCGTGCGGTCGAGGCCGTGGCATCGGCCAAGCTCAGCCGGCCGGCGCTGGTGGCCGCGCTGGTCGATGCGTACCTCAGCACCGCGCACCGCGACGGCCTGTCAACGAGCTGCGCCGTCACGACCCTGGCTGGCGACGTGGCGCGCAGCAACGACAGGGCGCGCGCCGCCTATACGCAGCAGGTCGATATCTATCTGAAGCTGCTCACCGGCCTTGCGGTTGCGGACAAGCCCAAGGCCCGGCGAACGAAAGCGATTGCGGCACTGTCTTCGCTGGTCGGCGCGGTGTCGCTGTCGCGCGCTGTGAACGACGACAAGCTCTCGCGGGAAATTCTCAAATCGGCCGCCGACGAGTTGAAGGCGCAGCTCGGCTGAGCCGGCCCTACTCCCCCAGCAGCTCGCCGATCGGCTGCAGGTCTTCCACCCGGTCGCAGATCGACTTGATCACCATGGTGATGGGAAGGCCCAGCAGCAGCCCCCAGATGCCCCAGAGCCAGCCCCAGAAGATCACGCCGACGAACACCGCCACCGGGTTCATGCGGCTGGTGCGGCTGGTGAGCCAGGTAACAGCAGATTGCCCACCAGCGTGTGAATGGCCAGCGACACACCGCCGACCATGATGCCCATCTGCAGGCTGTTGAACTGCAGGAAGGCCACCAGCCCCGCGGCCACCAGCACGATCACCGAGCCGATGTAGGGAATGAGGTTGGTCACCCCCGCGATGATTCCCCACACGGCCGCGTTCTCGACCCCGATGACCCAGAAGGCAAGCCCCGTCGTCACGCCCACCAGCGCGCTGATCAGGATCTGCACCAGCAGGTAGCGCTCGATGTTGCGGGTGATGTCATCGAGCACATGCACCGTGACTTTCTTCTTCTGCAGGCTCGACCCGGTGATCTTGATCAGCTTGCGCCGGAAGGTGTCGCCCGAACACAGCGCGAAATACGTCAGGAAGGCGACCAGCGTGAGCTGCCCCATCGCGGCGAGCAGGCCGACGGTGCCGCTCAGCAGGTAGTCGCGCACGTTGAAGGAAGGCCGCTCGATGACGACGCGCGCCACGCCCTTGCGCGCCGCGACGCGCGCGGAGTTTTCTTCGGCCGCCTTTTCGAGCTGCGCGGCCGCCTGCTGCACGCTTTCGAGCGGGGTGGCGCTGGCGCCCTTGTCGCGGCGCACGGCCTGCCCGAGCTTCTGGGCCGCGACGGGCAGCGACTCGACCAGCTGCGTGGCGCTGCCCGAGAGCGAGTAGCCGGTCCAGCCCAGGCCGCCGCCCAGACCGATCAGGATCACCGCAGCGGCAATCCAGCGCGGCACTTTCAGGCGATGGAGCCGCTCGACCAGCGGCGACAGCGCGTAGGTCAGCAGCAGGCTCAGCATCAGCGGAATGAACACCGCCTGGCCCCACTGCAGCGCGAACACGCTGGCCAGCACGGCAAGCACCACCAGCGAGGCGCTGCGCACGTCGACCGGCATGTGCAGCAGCAGGCGTTCGGGCCCCTGTGCGGGGAGCTCTGCTGCCGGCGCCTCGGGCGCGGGTTCGGCAGCGGGCGGCTGCGCCGGCTCGGCAGCCGGCGGCTCGGGCGCGGGCTGCGCCACGTCCGAAGCCTCGGGCTTCTCGGGAGGCGCGGTCTTGTCGTCGGTCATCGCGCTTCCTTGAGCACTTCGCGCACGGCGGCCAGTTGCCGCCGCGACACCGCGACAGGTTCGGGAATCGCATCGAGCCGCAGGGCCCAGCCTTCGGCGTCTTCGCCGTCGTCGTATTTCTCGAGCGCGCGGATGGCCGAGCGGGCCACCAGGGCATTGCGATGCACCCGCAGGAAGCGGTTCGGATAGCGCTCCTCGAACTCGTTGAGCGAGCCGTCGAGGATGTGGCTGGCGTGGCGGTGCGCACCGTGAGGTACTTGTATTCGGACTTCAGGTAGAGCACTTCGGACAGCGGCACCCGCTCGGCGCGGCCGCGGTCCTGGATCAGCACGGTTTCGGGTGCGGCCTCGGCCTGCAGCGCGCGACGCTCCTTGAGAAAGCGCTCGGCCTTCTGCAGCGCCTGCTGCAGGCGCTCGGCACGCACCGGCTTGGTCAGGTAGTCGACCGCGTCGAGCTCGAAGGCCGTGACCGCATGCGTCGCGTGGGCCGTCACGAACACCACGGCCGGCGCGTCGGGGTTGCTGCGCAGCGCGCGCGCCACCTCGATGCCGTCGACACCGGGCATGTGCACGTCGAGCAGCACCAGGTCGAGCGCCATCGTGGCCAGGTGCTGCTGCGCTTCCGCGCCCTGCGAGGCCTCGGCCACCACTTCGGCGGCGGGCGACTGGCAGTCGCGCAGCAAGGTGCGCAGGCGGGAGCGGGCCAATGCTTCGTCGTCAACGATCAGGGTCTTGAGGCTCATGATTCGGCGGGGATGGCGATTCGTACGCGGTAGTTTTTCTGGTCCATGCCGGCGCTGAACTGCATCTGCATGTCGTGCAAGAGGCGCAGCCGGTCGCGCACGTTGGCCAGCGCAATGCCGTGGCCGCGCGGCAGCGGCTCGTCGGCCCAGCGCAGCGGCGGCAGGCTGTTGACCACCTCGATCACCACCATGCTGCCGCGCCGCTCGGTGCGGATGCGCAGCTTGGCGCCGTCGGGGCTGGGCTCAACGCCGTGCTTGATGGCGTTCTCGACCAGCGGCGCAGCAGCAATGGCGGCAGGCGGGCGTTGCTGGCGGCGGCGTCCAGGTCCCAGCGGATGCGCAGCCGGTCGCCGAAGCGCACCTGCTCGATGGCCAGGTAGCGCTCGGCCAGCGCGATCTCGTCGGCCAGCGTGCCCGATTCGCCGGGGTCGGCCAGCGCCTAGCGGAACAGCTCGCTCAGGTCTTCGAGCATGGTCTCGGCCTTGGCGGGCTCCTCGCGCACCAGCGCGATGGCGCTGTTGAGCGTGTTGAACAGAAAGTGGGGGCGAATGCGCGATTGCAGCTCTTCGAGCCGGGCCGTGGTGGCAGCGGGCGTCTGGCCGCGCGCGCGCAATGCCATCGCGGGTCATCACCAGCCCTGCGAACAGGGCCCCGGCCAGGGCACTGGCCAGCCACGGGGCGCTGGCCAGCACGCCCGTCAGGCGCAGCAGGCCGCAGCCGTAGAGCGAGGCGAGCGCGCCAAGAATGGCGCCGGCGGCGTACTGCCACTGCCGCGGCAGGCGCCGCAGCTGCTTTTTCAGCCCGCAGGCGGCCACCAGCCACAGCAGGGTCGCCGGCAAGGCGCCGCCGGTGACCGTGGCGGTCTGCACCAGCCATTCGCCGGGCGTGGACACCACGAACAGCGTGGCAATGGCCACCACCGCCTCCACGAACACCACCGTGCGCAGCACCACCCCGATCTGGCAAGCGTCGAACAGCGAAGGCCCGCCGCGCAGGGACGCGCGAGCCCTTTCCGACGCAGTCGGGGACGTGGTGGCAGAGGTGACCGATAAAATCGCCGGGTTGCGCATTGCAGACATCACAGATACATCGGGTGACCAACCCATTATTGCCTCCTGGACGGCTCCCATGACCCAAAACCAACTCGACAAGAAATCCGAAGCTTGGTCGGCCCTGTTCTCCGAACCGATGAGCGACCTGGTGAAGCGCTACACCTCCAGCGTCTTCTTCGACACGCGCCTCTGGCAGGCCGACATCGAAGGCTCCCTGGCCCATGCCGGCATGCTCGCCGCCCAGGGCATCATCGGCAAGCAGGACCACGCCGAAATCGAGCGTGGGATGACGCAGATCCGCAGCGAGATCGAATCCGGCGCCTTCGAGTGGAAGCTCGACCTCGAAGACGTGCACCTGAACATCGAGGCCCGCCTGACCCAGCTGGTGGGCGACGCCGGCAAGCGCCTGCACACCGGCCGCAGCCGCAACGACCAGGTCGCCACCGACGTGCGCCTCTGGCTGCGCGGCGAAATCGACCTGATCGGCGACCTGCTGGTCGACCTGCAGAAGGCCCTGGTGGACATCGCCGAGAAGAACGTCGAGGTGATCCTGCCCGGCTTCACCCACCTGCAGGTGGCCCAGCCGGTGAGCTTCGGCCACCACATGCTGGCCTACGTTGAAATGTTCAGCCGCGATGCGGAACGCATGGGCGAGGTGCGCCGCCGCGTCAACCGCCTGCCGCTGGGCGCCGCCGCGCTGGCCGGCACCAGCTACCCGCTCGACCGCGAACTGGTCGCCAAGACCCTGGCCATGGACGGCGTGTGCCAGAACAGCCTGGACGCCGTGAGCGACCGCGACTTCGCGATCGAGTTCACCGCCGCCGCCAGCCTGTGCATGGTGCACATCAGCCGCATGAGCGAAGAGCTGATCTTGTGGATGAGCCAGAACTTCGGCTTCATCCAGATCGCCGACCGCTTCACGACCGGCAGTTCGATCATGCCGCAGAAGAAGAACCCCGACGTGCCCGAGCTGGCGCGCGGCAAGACCGGCCGCGTGGTCGGCCACCTGATGGCGCTGATCACGCTCATGAAGGGCCAGCCGCTGGCCTACAACAAGGACAACCAGGAAGACAAGGAGCCGCTGTTCGATACCGTGGACACGCTCAAGGACACCCTGCGCATCTTTGCCGAGATGATCGGCGGCCAGACTGACCAGGCTACCGGACAAAAAAGCGGTGGTATCACGGTCAATGCCGATGCCATGGAGCA
>CAMATD010000072.1 GCA_945860785.1 Variovorax sp. YR752
GAGTTCGATGTGCAGCACCAGATCAAGCTGGAGCAGAACTACCGCAGCTACAGCAACATCCTCGATTCGGCCAACGAGCTCATCAGCCACAACAAGAAGCGCCTGGGCAAGAACCTGCGCACCGACCAGGGCCCGGGCGAGCCGGTGCGCGTGTACGAATCGCCCACCGACCTAGCCGAGGCGCAGTGGATGGTCGAGGAAATGCGCCAGCTCGTGCGCGACGGCTGCGACCGCAAGGAAATGGCCGTGCTCTACCGCAGCAATGCGCAGAGCCGGGTGATCGAAACGGCGCTCTTCAATGCATCGGTGCCGTACCGCGTGTATGGTGGCCTGCGCTTCTTCGAGCGTGCCGAAATCAAGCATGCGCTGGCCTACCTGCGCCTGCTCGAGAACAAGGACGACGACACCAGCTTCCTGCGCGTCGTCAACTTCCCGCCGCGCGGCATCGGCGCGCGCACGCTCGAGACCTTGCAGGACGCGGCGCGCGCGGCGAACCGTTCGCTGCACGATGCGGTCAGCGTCGTCGGCGGCAAGGCGGGTGCGAACCTCACCGGCTTCGTGGCCAAGATCGACGTGCTGCGTGAGCAGACCCAGGGCGTCAGCCTGCGCGAGATCATCGAGCTGGTCCTCGACCACAGCGGCCTCGTCGAGCACTACAAGGCCGACCGTGAAGGTGCCGACCGCGTCGAGAACTTGGAAGAACTCGTGAATGCGGCCGAGAGCTTCGTCACACAGGAAGGCTTCGGCCGCGACGCCGTGGCGCTGCCGGTCGACGAGCTGCGCCAGTCGCCTGCGAGCCAGGGCATCGACCTGACCCGACCGGTCGTCGACGAGCCGCTCGCGCCCGACGCCGAGACCGGCGAAACGCTGAGCCCGCTGGCCGCCTTCCTCACGCATGCGGCGCTCGAATCGGGTGACAACCAGGCGCAGGCCGGCGCCGATGCTGTGCAGCTCATGACCGTGCATGCCGCCAAGGGCCTCGAGTTCGACTGCGTGTTCATCACCGGCATGGAAGAGGGCCTGTTCCCGCACGAGAACTCGATGAGCGACTTCGAGAGCCTCGAGGAAGAACGCCGCCTGATGTACGTCGCGATCACGCGCGCACGCAAGCGCCTGTACCTCAGCCATTCGCAGACGCGCATGCTGCACGGCCAGACCCGCTACAACGTCAAGAGCCGCTTCTTCGAGGAACTGCCCGAGAGCGCGCTCAAGTGGCTCACGCCGAAGAACCAGAGCTTCACGCCATCGGCCTTCGGCTACAGCGGCGGCTATGCGAGCACGCGCGGCGGCAGTGGCAGCTATGGCGGCAGCAAGGACACCTTTGCCAGCCCGCCGGTGCCGCCGCAGAAGACCGCGCCTTCGCATGGTCTGCGCTCCGGCATGCAGGTGTTCTACAACAAGTTCGGCGAAGGCACGGTGGTCGCGCTCGAAGGCACCGGCGACGATGCGCGCGCGCAGGTCAAGTTCACGCGCCACGGCGTGAAGTGGCTGGCGCTGTCGGTGGCCAAGCTCACGCCGGTTTGATGGCGCTACTGAAACTATAGCGAACAGCATAGGCTGGACGGGCATCCTCGCCCGTTCTGCCGGGAAACGGCCGTACACTCCGCACTCGCCAAACAAGGGGAGTTCGGGATGTGGTTTCTTGGCATCGTGGCCGGCCTGATCATCGGGGCACTGTTCGAGTCGGCACCGGCGGCGCTGGTCCTCGCAGTCATCGGCGCCTTTGCGCTGCCGATGTTGTTCGGCAAGAAGAAGGCCGAACCCCAGCGGACCGAGGCTGAGAGCGCAACGGCCTTGAATCCCTCATCGGCAGGCAGCAGCGTTGGCGCTCCGGCAACGACCGCGCCGGCGGGTGGCGTGATGAAGCTGCTGCAGCGCGTGGCGGAGCTCGAGCTGCGCGTTGCTTCGCTCGAACGGCGGTTGATGCAGGGCGCGGGCGAAGTCGTCGCGGCGCCCGCATTGCCGGCCAGCGATCTCGCCACGTCCATGGCGAACACCCCGTCCACCGCGACCCCGTCGCTGCCTCTGGCGCCGCCAGCCACGCAGGCTGCGGAAATGACACGGCCGCGCATCGCAACCATGCAGGTTCCGGCGCCAGTCGCCACTGCCAAAGAGCTTCCTGCAGAGATGTCGACTGCGCAGGCGACGCCCGTTGTCGTCGCCGACAAGCCTGCCGCGCCCAAGCCTCCTCCGGTCGCCGCACCGGCGCCGGTCCGTCGCCCACCCCCGCCGCCGCCCCCACCGGTGCCGCTGCGAGACCGCCTGCCCGCGCCGATTGCGAACCTGATCTTCGGCGGCAACATGCTGGTCAAGCTCGGCGTGCTGATCCTCTTTCTCGGCCTGGCCTTCCTGCTGCGCTACACGGCCGAACGCGTGACGGTGCCGATCGAACTGCGCTACGCCGCGGTGGCACTGGTTGGCGCGGGCCTGCTGGTGCTGGGCTGGCTGTTGCGCCACAAGCGATCGGGCTACGCGCTGATCCTGCAGGGCGCGGGCATCGGCATCTTCTATCTCACGACGCTCGCGGCCATGAAGCTCAGCGGCCTGCTGCCGGCCAGCGTGGGCTTCGCCTTCCTGTTCGGCGTGGCCGTGCTCAGCGCCGCGCTGGCGGTGCTGCAGAACGCGCCCCTGCTGGCCATCGTCGCGGCGCTCGAAGGCTTCGCGGCGCCGGTGCTGGCATCCACCGGATCGAACCAGCCCGTGGGGCTCTTCACCTACCTGCTGGTGCTCGATGTCGGCATCGTGCTGATCGCCTGGTTCAAGGCCTGGCGCGTGCTGAACCTGATCGGCTTTGTCGGCACCTTCACGTTGGCGGCCGGCTGGGCGCACAAGTACTACACCGACGACCAGTACGGCACGGTGCAGCCCTTCCTGATCGCGTTCTTCCTGCTGTTCACAGCCATTGGCCTGTTCTTTGCGCGCCGCACGCTGTTCGACGCGCCGGTGCAGCCCGCACAGCCGTTGGCGACGCGCGCGCTCGACACGCTGCGCCGCGCAGGCCGGGTCGACAGCTCGCTCGTGTTCGGCACGCCGATGGTCGCGTTCGGCATGCAGGTCCTGCTGATGCGTCCGTGGGAAGACGGCGCCGCGTTCTCGGCCATGGCGCTCGCGGCCTTCTATCTCGTGATGGGCCGGCTGGTGTTCGCCACGCAGCCCAAGGGGCTCGCGCTGCTGGCGGAGGCCTATGCCATCGTCGGCGTGATCTTCGGCACGCTCGCCATTCCGCTCGGCCTCGAAGGGCAGTGGACCGGCGCGGCCTGGGCGGTCGAAGCGGCCGGCATGTACTGGCTGGGGGCGCGGCAAGGGCGCATCTATGCGCGCGCCTTCTCGTTCTTGGTGTTCGCCGGTGCGGTGTGGAAGCTGCTCGAAGCCACCCGGCTCGATGCGGCCGCCGGGCATCCGCTGCTGCAGGGTTCGGTGATCGGCCCGCTGCTGGTGGCGGTGAGTGCGTTCGCGATGTGGGCCATGCACCGCCGCGCGAAGCTCGATGAAGGCGACACCCTCGAGGCCGTGGCCGGCAGCTTCATGCCGTGGCTCGGCATGGCCGCGCTCACGCTGCTGCTCTGGCAATGGTGGACGCCGCCATGGGCTGCGGCCGCGACGGCCGTGCTGGCTTCGGTCACCTTCGCCGTGGCCGTGCGCTTCGCGCTGCTGCCGCTCACCTACGTGAGCTTCGGCATGCAGGCGCTGGCCGTCGCGGGTTTCATCGCCACGCTGCACCGCATGGGCGACGGGCTCGATGCGCAGCAAGCGTTGGAGAGCGGCTGGCAGGGTGCCGCGGCCGCGTGCCTGATCGCCTTGAGCGTGCTCGGCAGCGCCGCCTGGTCGATGCTGCAGGCGCACCGCGCCGCATTGGCGCGCGGCGTGCAGCCCGTGTGGTCGCTCGGCAATGTGGTGGGCGTGCTGGCAGGCGTGAGCCTGCTGCATCTCGCGATGCTGTTCCAGCTGAGCCTTGCGCAGGCCGCGCTGTTGTGGCCGCTGACCGCCACGGTCGTGCTGTGGGTGGCGCTGCGCATGGCGCACATGCCGCTCGCCGCGTTCGCCGGCCTGCTGCAGGCGATTTCCGCGCTCGTGTTTGTCTCCGTCGCCGTGTTCGATACCGGCGCCGTCCGTCCGGCCTTCGTGCATCTGGGCTTCTGGACGCCCGTGGTGCTGGGTCTCACGGCGCTGCTGGCCGGCGACTGGCTGCGCGATGAAGCGCGGCCGCGTGCGGGCGCGACTACAGGCGCGGCACGCAAGCGCTGGATCAACGACTGGTGCGCCAACCCCGCGGTGTTGTGGGTACCGGTGGTCTGGGGCCTGGGCTGGTGGCTGTTCGGCATGCTGGACGAAAGCGCCAGGGTGCTGCATCGCCATGGCCTGGCGGACCATGTGCTCGCCGCCACCATGGCGGTGGTGCTCGTGACTTCCGTGCTGGCCGCGCTCGTGGCCCACCGCCGCGACTGGTCGCAGCTCGGCAAGGCGACGCTGGCCACGCTGCCGGGCTTCGGCCTGATTGCCGTCTACGGCATTGCGAGCGGGGCGACGCTGTTCTACGTGCCATCGAGCGCGCTCGGCTGGATCGCTTGGCCGCTGGCGCTGCTGTGGCATCTGCGCCTGCTCCGTGCGCAGAAACGGTGGGTCGACGCGTCGGCATTGACCTCGTTCCATGTGGCGGGTTTCTGGCTCTTCCTGCTGCCGGCGGCGCGGGAATGCCAAGGGCAGCTCGGCCGCATCGGTGCCGAGTGGTCGAGCTGGCAACTGCTGGGCTGGGCCGTCGTGCCGGCGCTGGTGTTGTGGGCGCTGCGTTCGCGCGTGCTGCTGCAGCGCTGGCCGCTCAGCGAATACCGCAGCGCCTACCTCGAATTCGCTGCGACGCCGGTGGTGGTTTATCTGCTCGCGTGGGTCTGGGTCACCAACGCCGTCAGCCCCGGCGATGCAGCGCCGCTGCCTTATGTGCCGCTGTTGAATCCGCTCGAACTCGCGCAGTGGCTCGTGCTGTTCGCGCTCGTGCTCTGGTGGCGCGCCTTGCCGCCGGCCTCGTTCGCGCGCGTGCAGCCGATGGTTGCGAAGGGCGCAATCGGCGTCACCGGGCTCGCGCTGCTGACCGGCATGGTGCTGCGCGCCTGCCATCACTACGCCGGCGTGGAGTGGCGCTTCGACGCGCTCTATGCCTCGTGGCTCACCCAGGCGGCGCTGTCGATCACCTGGGCCATCTGCGGCGTGATCGCAATGGTGCTCGGCCATGCGCGCAGGGTGCGGACCCTGTGGGTCGCGGGCGCTGCGCTGCTCGGCGTGGTGGTGCTGAAGCTGTTCTTCGTCGAGCTGGCGGACCGCGGCGGGCTGTTCCGCATCGTGTCGTTCATCGCCGTGGGTGCGTTGCTGCTGCTGGTGGGTTACTTCGCGCCCGTGCCGCCGAAGAAGGAAGAGGCGGCGCCGAAGGAACAGAAGGCGCCGGCCGAAGGAGGCACGGCATGAGCGGCGGCGCAAGACTCGCTTTCCGCTTGGGCTTCGCCCTTGTCGCAGTGATGGCGACGGCGGGTGCGGCACAGGCACAGCCGGTCACCACCGCGCCCATCTCGTTGCAAGGCGCAGGGCCCTACCACCGGCTCACGTTGCCGCTCGCCATCTACAGCCGCGTCGCCTATGGCGACTTGCGTGACCTGCGGGTCCGCAATGCCGCCGGACACGCCGTGCCTTACGCATGGCTGCGCAACGAAGCCGCGGCGCCGCGCACCGCCTCGCAGGAGGTGCCGATCTTCGCGTTGCCCGGCAGTGCCGCGGGCATGGCATCGGGTGACACGGCGCTTGCCTTCTCGGTGCGACCCGACGGGTCGCTGGCGCTCGACAACAAGGCCGCCGCCAATCGCAAGGCGAACGACGATGCGGCGCAGTGACTCATCGACGTGAGCCAGGTCAAGGGCAACCTGCTGCAGGCCCGCTTCGAGGTCGCGCCCGATGCGCGCGGCCTGTTCGCCTTCCGTCTGGAGGTCAGCGACGACCTGCGGCCATGGCGTCCGGTCGGCGCCGAAGAACAGCTGGTGCGGCTGGCCCATGGCGGCCAGACCATCGAGCGCCTGGCGGTCGATCTGGGCAGCCTCCGCACACGCTTCCTGCGGCTGCGCTGGAGCGATCCGCAGCACGGCGTGCCGTTGACCAAGGTCGACATCGACAGCGTGCAGGAGATCGAACCGGTGGCGCCGCTCGAATGGTCCGGTGCGCTGAAGCCGGAGCGCTGCGCCGCCGACTACTGCGACTACCTGCTGCCGCGCGGCCTGCCGGTGCAGAGCCTGCGCATCGACCTGGCCGACATCAACACGCTGGCGCAGGTCGGCGTTTCGGGCCTGCTCGATCCGGTGCCGGCTTCTGCCACCCCGCCGCAGCCGGTGCCCCGCAATCCGCTCTATGCCTTGCGGCACCAGCAGCGGCGATCGGTTTCGTCCTCCATCGGCCCGGGCGAAGCGCTGCTGGTCGACACGGTGGTGTATCGCCTCGCGCAAGCCGGCGGCGAAGCACGCTCGCCCGTGCTGGCGCTCGATGGTGCGGTGTATTCGCGCTTGCGCCTGCGCACTTCCGGCCCGGTGAGCGTGCTCGGCGCGACGCCGCCCACCATCGCAGTGGGGGCCACGCCGCGCACGCTCGTGTTCCTCGCGCAGGGCGGGGCGCCGTTCTCGCTGGCGTGGAATGCTGCGCCTGATACGGGCACGGTCGAAGGGGCTGTGCCGGGCGCGCCGCTCGCGCTGTCGACGTTGGTTCCGGGTGACGCCGCGGACAAGCCGGTCGTGGCGGACGAGGCCGCGGTCGCGTTGCCGGTGGCTGCAGTCGAGGCCGCCGTGACCGCAACCGCACTGGCGCCGATCCCCGATGCGGCGCGGCAGGATCCGTCGCGCAAGTGGTGGCTCTGGGGTGCGCTGGGCATCGGCCTGCTGCTGCTGGCCGGCATGGCGTGGTCGCTCTTCGCGAGCTTGCGCAAGGACAACGCGGCGGCCGATTGATCGGCCGCGGTCAGTTCGGATCGAAGGTGTCGCGGAAGGTGAACCAGGTCGAACTCAGCGACATGGCCGCAAGCACCAGCGCCGTGCCGACAATCAGGATGTTGCCAACGGCAACAGCCGCGCCACCCGCACCCAGTGCGCCCACCCCGATCAGCACGGTGGCGACCAGGCCCATGGCAATGCCGGCCAGCAGGAACACGCCGAACCACGCCACGCCGAACAGCGCGTAGGCGCCGAAGTTGCGAAACAGCGCAACGACGCTGAAGAAGATGCTCGTCACCGGCTCCACGCGGTGCCAGTGCACCAGCGCCGGCGCATGCCACATGGCCAGCGACAGCGGCAGGTTGAGGCACATCAGGAGCATGCGTGCCAGCTGGAAGTCGCTGCTGGCGATCACTTCGGGCGTCAGCGCGTCGTCGAGCAGGTAGGCGCGTGCGAGCTGCCCGCCATCGACCGCCGCCGTCACCAGCACCGCCAGGACGAAATAGACCGCAGAGATCACGCCGAGCACCGCCAGCGAGCGCCATTCCGCGCGCATCGCGCCGAACACCGCCACGAACATCGCGGAGCCGGTGGGCCGCTTCGCATCGCCGGCACTGCCGAGCCCTTCGGCGTTGTCGGTGTAGGCCACCGAGGTGGCAACCATCAGGCCCAGCGTCATGAAAGGCAGCAGGATCGGTGCGACCACGCTGCCGAGCACCGGCAGCACCGACACCGTCGAGATCATTGCCATCAGCAGGAAGAACAGCGAGATGAAAGCCAGCGGTTGCCGCCAGAAGGTCTTGAGCCCGAGGCGGACCCATTCGGCGCCGGTTCGCGCCGGCACGAGGTTGAGTTTCATTTTTTCGGATCAGGCAGCCAGCAGCGGCTCGAGCGCTTGTGCCATGGCATGCGGGTGGGTGGCGCGTTGACGCAGCACGCGCTCGAAGTGCGTGGGGTCGTGGGCCTTGAGCATGCTCGCCTCGCGCGGCAGGTGGAAGTCCCACAGGCGGGAGATCCAGAAGCGCAGCGCCGCGGCGCGCAGCATCGCGGGCAGCAGGGCGCGCTCGGCGGCGTTCAGCGGGCGCACGGTTCCGTAGGCCGAGAGCAGCGCGTCGGCGCGTTCGGCATCGTGTTCGCCAGTGGCGAGGTCGATGGCCCAGTCGTTCAGGCACACCGAGAGATCGAACAGCCAGGTGTCGGTGCCGGCGAAATAGAAGTCGAACACGCCGGTCAGGCGCGGCGCCGAGCCGGGCTCGTCATCGGTCGCGAACATCACGTTGTCGCGGAACATGTCGGCATGCACCGGTCCGCGCGGCAGCGCCGCGTAGGCCGACGATTCGGCAAGGTGGTTCTGGTAGGCCAGTTCGGCACGCAGCAATGCCGCCTGCGATTCCTCGATGTAGGGCAGCACCACCGGCGTGGTTTCGTTCCACCATGCGAGGCCGCGCAGGTTCGGCTGGATGCGCGGAAAGTCGCGCGCCGCCAGGTGCATGTGCGCCAGCATTACGCCCAGTTCGGCGCAATGGGCTGCGCTGGGGGCGAGCTCGCTGTGGCCCGAAAGACGCTGCACCAGCGCCGCCGGCTTGCCCGCCACGGTATGCAGCAGTTCGCAGGGCGCCTGCGCGGGAATGGTCAGCGCATGGCCCTTCGGCGGCTCCACCGCCGGATCGGCCACGGGCCCGGGCACCGGGAGGTCGCGGGCCGCCAGGTGCTTCATGAGACAAAGGTAGTAAGGGAGCTGCTCGGCGCCCAGGCGTTCGAACAGCGTCAGCACGAACTCGCCGGACTCGGTGGTCGCGAAGTAGTTGGTGTTCTCGATGCCGCCCTGGATGCCGCGCAGGTCGCGCAGGGCGCCCAGCCCCAGGCGCTGGACGAGCGCGTCCGCCTCGCCGAACTGGACTTCGGTAAAAACTGCCATGGCTGATGCTCAGCGTTGAGCTGCAAATACGGGGAATCGCACGGTCAGAACTTCATCACGTTCCAGACGCGCGGCCCGTTGGCACCCGTTTCGGATGCGCCGGAACGGCCGGTGGCTGCATCGCTGGGCAGCACCTCGTAGCCCGGCATGTTGGACTTGGGCTTGACGTTGATGCTCTGCGTGCGGCCGCCATAGCGGACCTCGTCGACCGAGGCGCCGCTGTCCTCGGTGTGGATGTTCTCGACCTTCTGGTTGCGACGGCCGTCGGCCCGCTCCTGATTTTGTAGCGGTTCCGCCGGGGCCGGGGTGGCCGCCGGTTGGGCGGGCGCGGGCTGCGCCTGCGCGGCGGCAAAGGGGACGGCAAAAGCCAGCGCCAGCAGGATGCGGCGGGCGACCAAGAGTGTGGAGCTAGGCATGCCTTGATTGTAGGCTTGCCCCTGGTTTCGGGGTGTCGGCCGGCAGCGCACGCCGCCGTGGTTCTGTGCGCCGGTCCGGGCACGGCAAAATGGCCCGATGACCGACAAGAAAACGCTGCTGCTCGTCGATGGCTCGAGCTACCTCTACCGAGCCTTCCACGCCATGCCCGACCTGCGCGCCGTGCCCGGCGACCCGAAGAGCCCGGCCACCGGCGCCATTCGCGGAATGATCAACATGATGACGGCGCTGCGCCGCGAAGTGCGCGCCGATTACGCGGCCTGCATCTTCGACGCGCCCGGCAAGACTTTCCGCGACGACTGGTACCCCGAATACAAGGCCAACCGCGCGCCGATGCCCGACGACCTGCGCAGCCAGATCGACCCCATCCACGAAGTGGTCAGGATGCTCGGCTGGCCGGTGCTCAGCGTGCCCGACGTGGAAGCTGACGACGTGATCGGCACGCTCGCCAAGATTGCGGCGGCGCAGGGCGTCGAGGTGATCGTGTCGAGCGGCGACAAGGACCTGAGCCAACTGGTCGACGAGCACATCACCATCATCGACACGATGAACGGCAAGAAGCGCGACATCGCCGGCGTGACGGCCGAGTTCGGCGTGCCGCCCAACCTCATGGTCGACTACCAGACGCTGGTGGGCGATACGGTCGACAACGTGCCCGGCGTCGAGAAGGTCGGGCCCAAGACCGCTGCCAAATGGCTGCTCGAATACGGCTCGCTCGATGCGCTGGTCGAGCGCGCGGCCGAAGTGAAGGGCGCCGCCGGCGAGAACCTGCGCAAGGCACTCGACAAGCGGCCGCTGAGCAGGCGCCTCGTCACCATCCGCACCGATTGCAACCTGGACGGACACGTCGCCGGCCTGCCGTCGCTCGAGGGCCTGCCGGTCGGTGCGCCGCAGACCGAGGGGCTCAAGCCCTTCTACGAGAAGTTCGGCTTCAAGAGCCTCGTCAAGTCGCTCGAAGCGCAGGCCGTTCCGCCCGAGTTGATCGAGGAAAACATCCAGAAGAAGGCGACCAAGGCCAACACCGACCAGGGCGGTCTGTTCGACGAACCCGCCGACCTGACCGCGATGGAAGCCGCGGCCCCCGCGAGCAACCTCAAGTACGACACGATCACGACCTGGGAACAGTTCGACACCTGGCTCGCCCGGCTCGAAGCGGCCGACCTTGCGGCGATCGACACCGAGACCACCTCGCTCGACGAAATGATCGCGCAGATCGTCGGCGTGAGCTTCAGCGTCGAGCCCGGCGAAGCGGCCTACATCCCGCTCACGCACAACTACCCCGATGCGCCCGCGCAACTGCCCATCGACGAAGTGCTCGCCAGGCTCAAGCCCTGGCTCGAGAACGGCGCGAAGAAAAAGCTCGGACAGCACATCAAGTACGACCGCCATGTGTTCGCCAACCATGGCATCGAGGTGCAGGGCTACGCGCACGACACCATGCTGCAGAGCTACGTGCTCGAAGTGCACAAGCCGCACGGCCTCTCCAGCCTGGCCGAGCGCCACCTGGGCCGCAGCGGCATCACCTACGAAGACCTCTGCGGCAAGGGCGCACACCAGATCTCGTTCAGCCAAGTCGACATCGCCAAGGCCGCCGAATACTCCTGCGAAGACAGCGACCAGACCCTCGACGTGCACCGCACGCTCTGGCCCCAGCTGGAAGCCGACGAAAAGCTGCGCTTCATCTACCAGCTCGAAATGGATTCGAGCGAAGCGCTCTACCGCGTCGAGCGCAACGGCGTGATGATCGACAGCGCCACGCTCGCTGCGCAAAGCCACGAACTCGGCACGCGCATCATGGCGCTGGAGCAGGAGGCCTACGAGATCGCGGGCCAGCCCTTCAACCTCGGCTCGCCCAAGCAGATCGGCGAGATCTTCTTCACCAAGCTGGGCCTGCCGGTGGTCAAGAAGACGCCGAGCGGCGCGCCCAGCACCGATGAAGAAGTGCTCGAGAAACTGGCCGAAGACTATCCGCTGCCCGCCAAGATCCTCGAGCACCGCGGCCTCTCGAAACTCAAGGGCACCTACACCGACAAGCTCGGCCAGCTCGCCAACCCGCGCACCGGCCGCGTGCACACGCACTATGCGCAGGCCGTGGCGGTGACGGGGCGCCTGAGCAGCAACGATCCGAACCTGCAGAACATCCCGATCCGCACGCCCGAAGGCCGCCGCGTGCGCGAGGCCTTCGTGGCGCCCGCGGGCAGCGTGATCGCCAGTGCCGACTACTCGCAGATCGAGCTGCGCATCATGGCCCACATCAGCGGTGATGAATCGCTGCTGCGTGCCTTCACCGAAGGCATCGACGTGCACCGCGCGACGGCCGCCGAGGTGTTCGGTTCCACGCCCGACCAGGTGTCGAGCGAGCAGCGCCGCTATGCCAAGGTCATCAACTTCGGACTGATCTACGGCATGAGCAGCTTCGGCCTCGCGCGCAACCTCGGCATCGAGAACAAGGCCGCGGCCTCCTACATCGAGCGCTACTTCGCGCGCTACCCGGGCGTGAAGGCCTACATGGACGAGACCAAGGCGCTCGCCAAGGAGCAGGGCTATGTCGAGACCGTGTTCGGCCGGCGCCTCTACCTGCCCGAGATCAACTCGCCCAACGGTCCGCGCCGCGGCGGTGCCGAGCGCGCCGCCATCAACGCGCCGATGCAGGGCACGGCGGCCGACCTGATCAAGCTCAGCATGATCAAGGTACAGAACGTGCTTGACGAAGAGAAGCGCGCCACCCGGATGATCATGCAGGTGCACGACGAACTGGTGTTCGAAGTGCCCGAGGCCGAGGTCGAATGGGTGCGCACCGAAATCCCGCGCCTGATGGCCGGCGTCGCGGCGCTCAAGGTGCCGCTGCTGGCCGAGATCGGCGTCGGTCCCAACTGGGACAAGGCGCATTGATCCACCGCTTCGTCGACAAGAGACAACGAACGAAAGAAGAACCACGCCCATGAAACTCCGGCCCCGCCAATTTCTGCTCGCCGCCCCCGATGCCCGCATCGCCTCGCTCGCCGCCAAGGAAAAGCCCGCGCTGCTCGACACGCTGAAGGAGTTGGTCTCCATCGAATCGGGCAGCCGCGACCTCGAAGGCCTGGAGAAGATCTCCGACCTCATCGCCGCTAAGTTCAAGGCCCTGGGCGGCGAGGTCGAGCTCATCGACCCGAGCGCCGAGGCCTACCGCATGGAAGACACGCCCGAGAAAATCGGCCGCGTGGTGCGCGCACCTTCAAGGGCACGGGCAAGAAGAGGATTTTGCTCATCGCGCACATGGACACGGTCTACACCATCGGCATGCTCAACAGACAGCCCTTCCGCATCGAGGGCGACAAGGCCTATGGCCTCGGCATCTCCGACGACAAGCAGGGCGTGGCGGTCATCACCCATACGGTCGCGATGCTGCAGGCGCTGAAGTTCAAGGAATACGGCACGCTCACCGTACTGATCAACGGCGACGAGGAAATCAGCTCGCCCGGTTCGCGCGCGCTCCTCACGCGCCTGGGCGGCGAGCACGATGCGGTGATGTCCTTCGAAGGCGCCTCCATCAAAGACGACAAGCTCTCGCTCGCCACCGCGGGCATCGCCTCGGTCACGCTGAACGTCACCGGCAAGGCCTCGCACGCGGGCTCGGCGCCCGAGCTGGGTGTGAATGCGCTCTACGAGCTGTCGCACCAGATCCTGCAGATGCGCGACCTGTCCGACCCGGTCACCGGCCTTAAGATGAACTGGACCATCTCGAAGTCGGGCAGCAACCGCAACGTGATTCCGGCGGCCGCCACCGCGGGCGCCGACGTGCGCGTGCTCAAGGTGGTCGACTACGACCGCATCGAGCAGCAGGTCAACGAGCGCGTGAAGAAGCAGCTGATTCCCGAGGCCAAGGTCGAGCTCAAGTTCGAGCGCCGCCGCCCGCCGCTCGAAGCCACCGCGGCCTCGATCGCGCTCGCGAAGCATGCGCAGCAGATCTACAAGGACGAGCTCGGCCGACCGCTGGGCGCCGACGACAAGGCCGTCGGCGGCGGCACCGATGCCGCATTCGCCTCGCTCAAGACCAAGGCGCCCGTTGTCGAGCGCTTCGGCCTGCAGGGCTTCGGCGCGCACTCGGCCGATGCGGAATACGTGCTGGTCGATTCCATCGAGCCGCGCCTCTACCTCGCGACACGCATGGTGATGGACATCGCACGCGGCAAAACCGGCGGCAACTGATCCGTCCGACCCATTCATGCGGCTGCGCCACATCGAGGTCTTCAACGCGATCATGCTGACCGGCAGCGTGAGCGCGGCGGCGCGGCTCATCAACATCACGCAGCCGGCCGTGAGCCGCACCTTGCAGCATGCGGAGCTGCAGCTGGGCTTTCTGCTGTTCCAGCGCGCCAAGGGCCGGCTCGCGCCGACCACCGAGGCGCTCACGCTGTACCCGCACATCGAGCGACTGTTCGCGCAGCTCGACGAAGTGCAGCGGCTCGCGGCCAACCTGCGCGCCGGGAGCGACGCGGGCGAGCTGCGCATCCTCAGCGTGCTCGCGCTGAGCTACGAGATCCTGCCGCGCGCGCTCAAGGCCTTTCGCGAGAAGCATCCGGGCTACGCGATCACCGTCGAGTCGCTGCATTCGCCGCAGATCATGTCGGCATTGCTGCTGCAGGAGGCCGATGTGGGCTTCGTCTTCAGCCCCGCGGTGCACCCCTCGCTCACGCAGGAGACGCTGGCCGACAGCCGCATGGTCTGCATCGCGCCCAGGGGCATGCTGCCGCGTGCGCTGGTGCGCAACGGCTCGGTGGCGCTGCACGATCTGGTCGACCGGCCGGTGATCGGCCTGGACAGCCGCGACCCCGTCGGCACCAGCCTGAGCCAGGCTTGCCGGCAGGCCGGTGTCGGGTTCCAGCAGGCGGTGGTCACGGTGCAGACCTATCACGCGGCGCTGGCCATGGCGCACCACGGACTGGGTGTGGCGCTGGTCGACGGTTGCACGGCGCGTTCGGCGGACCGGGAGAAGGTCGACGTGCTGATGCTGGAGCCGCACATCCCGGTGCCGATCCGCGCGCTGCGGTTTGCGGGGCGGCCCGATTCGGTCGCCGTGCGCGGCATCACGCGCTGCATGCAGCAGGCGATCCAGGAAGCGCTCTAGCCGAGCGAAGAGAAGTGCGCCTGCAGGGCCTCGTCCGCATGGGCCCAGGCCTCGGCGACGGCCTCTTCACCGAGGCCTGTTCTCTGAACGGAGAAGAATTTCAGGTCCTTCAGTCCGACCATGCCCAGGATGGTCGTCAGGTACGGCGTCAGGAAATCCGGCTGGCGTGCGTGCGCTCCGGAAAATCTTCCGCCCGACGCCACGGCGACGAACACCGGACGGTCGCGCAGCGTGCCTACCTTGCCGCCCGGGCCTGTGTTGAATGTCCGGCGCGCCCGGACGACGTGATCGATCCAGGCCTTCAGTGCGGAGGGCACGCTCAGATTGTGCATGGGCGTGCCGATGACCACGACATCCGAATCTTCCAGTTCGCGAATCAGTTCGTCGGACTGGGCAACGGAGTCGCTTTGCGTTGTTTCCGCTGTGGCCGAATGCTGGGTGAGCGCGTAGTTCGCGTCGATGTGAGGCAGGGCATTGCCGCCGATCACCCGGTTCACCAGCGTTGCAGCCGGCGCGCGATCCCGCAACAGCGCGACGATTTTTCGGGAGAGCCCGTAGCTCTCGGAGGCTTCCCCGCGGGGGCTGCAGACGACATGCAGGATCTTCATCACGACCACTTCCGGATTCTTGTGAAAAGAGGCAGTCTAGGAAGCACATGGCCTATGTCATAGATCCATGAATGAGGATTGGGACTGATCCATAATTTGGCATCACCGCGGCGCGTTCATCCTGGACAGGCCGATAAAAAGGCCTCTCCATGACCGCCGGGAAGACCCGCAACATCTCGCCCCTGGACCCCACGGCGGCCGAACCTTTCTACCGGCAGATCTACGAGCGGTTTCGCAGCGCCATCACCAGCGGATTGCTGAAGCCCGGCGATCGGATTCCATCGGCACGTGCGCTGACCAAGGAACTGGGCCTGGCAAGGGGCACCATCGAGGCCGCGTATTCCCTGCTGGCTGCCGAGGGCTACATCCAGGCCCGTGGGCAGGCCGGAACCATCGTGACGCCGGGCCTCAAGCCGCGAACGCCTGTGGCGAGCCTGCCGCCTCCGGCCGACAGCGGGACTTCTTCGATCGGTTTCCGCCCGGATTCGATTCTTCCGTTCCAGATGGGCTTGCCTGCGCTGGACGAATTTCCCCGAAAGATATGGGCCCGCCTGGGGGCGCGGTGCGTGCGTGCCATGCAGCCATCCGACATGACGCATCCCTCCGTCTACGGACTGCCGATGCTGCGCGCGGAAATCGCCGCCTATCTGCAGGTGTCGCGTGGCATCCATTGCGCTGCATCGCAGGTATTCGTGACCTCGGGATACCGTCACACCATCGAGCTGATCGGCCTCGCCTTGCTGAAAGCGGGAGACCGCGTGTGGCTCGAAGACCCGGGCTACCCGCCCACGCGGGAACTGCTCGCGCACATGCAGATCGCCGCCGTTCCGGTGCCGGTGGACCCGGAGGGCATGGTCGTTGCCGACGGTATCAAGTTGGCGGCGCGTGCACGCGCCGCCGTGGTCACGCCGGCGCACCAGAGCCCGCTCGGCGTGTCCCTGTCCTTGCCCCGCCGCCTGGCGTTGCTGGACTGGGCCGGGCGCAACAACGCATGGATCGTCGAGGACGACTACGACGGCGAATACCGCTACGTGAGCCGTCCTTTGCCCGCGCTGAAGAGCCTGGACCGCGACGGGCGCGTGCTCTATGCGGGCACCTTCAGCAAGGTGCTTTTTCCGAGCATCCGGCTGGCCTACCTCGTCGTGCCGCAGCCGCAGGTCGAACGGTTCGAGCAGGTCATCCAGACCTTTGCGGGAGGCAGCCCCGAGCTCACGCAATCCATCGTCACGGCATTCATCAAGGAGGGGCACTTCGCGCGCCACATCCAGCGGATGCGCAAGCTCTACGCCGAGCGCCGCGAAGCGACGAGCGCGGGCCTTGCGAGCGCGCTGGGCAAGCGCGTGCGGATCGACGCGCTGCCCGGCGGCATGCACCTGATCCTGCGGCTACAGGGCCGCCAATCGGACCGCAAGCTCGCGGTGCGCATGCGGGAAGAGGGCCTGTTCGCGGAGGCGCTGTCGGAATGGACGCAGAGCGGCAAGGGCGCCTCGGCCCTGCTCGTCAACTTCACGAACATCGACTCCCGGGCCACGGCCGAGAAGCTTGGGAGGCGCATCCTGGCCTTGATGTGATCCCGGGAATCATGGTCTAGAACTGAATGCCATTCATGGACCTTCTGTACTAGACCAAGATCCACGACGATGGAGTCCTTTCCAACCCAGCAAATACAAGGACTCTCCATGAGCAATCGCATCGAATACGCCAAGGTTTCGCCCGAGGTCTACAAGGCTTTCGGCGGGGTGTATGTCGCCGTCCAGAAAAGCGGCCTGCCCAAGGAACTGGTCGACCTCGTCTACCTGCGGGTTTCGCAGATCAACGGCTGCGCCTATTGCATCGACATGCATTCCCGCGACCTGCTGAAGTCCGGCCTCGCGGTCGACAAGCTGGTGCTGGTGGCGGTGTGGCGCGAAGGCGGCGAGGTGTTCAATGTCCGCGAACGCGCCGCGCTGGCCTGGGCCGAGACCGTCACGCGCGTCGCCGAGACGGGCGTTCCCGATGCCGACTACGAAGCCGTCATCGCCGAGTTCAACGACAAGGAACTGGCCGATCTCACCTATGCCTATGCGATCGGCTTGATGAACGCCTTCAACCGCTTCGGGGTCACGTTCCGCTCGACGCCCGCTGCCACTGCTGCCGCTGCCACTGCTGCCGCTGCCAGGGCCTGAAACGCCATGGCATGGGCACTGCTCAGCGTCGCCGGCATTCTTGAAATTGCCTTCGCCTTCGCCATGAAATCGTCCGACGGTTTCACGCGATTGGTGCCTGCACTGTTCACGATCGCCGCCGGCCTGTCGAGGCGTGGTTCTTCTTTCGCTCTCGCTGCGGACATTGCCGATGGGGACGGGCTACGCGGTCTGGACCGGCATCGGCGCGGCGGGCACCGCGATCGTGGGCATGATGGTGCTGGGCGACTCCGCCGCGCCGATGCGGCTGCTGTGCATTGCGCTCATCCTGGCGGGCGTGATCGGGCTCAAGCTGGTCACGGCCAACTGAGGCGGCAGGCTTCGCTCAGGCCTGCAGGGCCTGCCCGATCTTCAGCGCCGAGCCGAAGGCCAGCGTGAAGCCCAGCGCGCCATGGCCGGTGTTGAACAGCATGTTCGACGGCGCGCTCAGCAGGCGACCGATGATCGGCAACCCCTTGGGCGTGGCCGGCCTCATGCCGGTCCATGGATGCAGTTCCTCCAGCCGGCTCGCATGCGGGAAGAGGGCGCGCGTGGCGGCCGACAGCGTCTCGATGCGCGTGGTCGGAATGCTCGCGTCATGCCCCACCAGTTCGGCCATGCCCGCTACCCGCAGGCGCGAGCCGATGCGCGCGAACACCACCTTGCGCGCGCTGTCGGTCACGTTCACGCTCGGCGCCGCACCGGGTGAGGGATCGACCTCCACCGTGATGCTGTAGCCCTTGAGCGGATACACCGGCAGGTACGCGCCCAGCGCACGCCCGAGCTTGTGCGAGGCGGAGCCCAGCGCCATCACGAAGGCATCGGCCTCGATGTCGCCCTCGCTGGTGTTCACCGCGGCGATGCGGCCTTCGCTGCGCGCGAAGCCATGCACATCGGTGCCGAGCAGGAAGCGCACGCCGCGTGCGCTCAGTGCCCGCATCAGCTCGGCACACACCTTGAGGCAATCGGCCGCGCATTCGCTCGGCGTGTAGACCGCGCCGGCCATCTGGCTGCGGTAGCTGGCGAGCGCGGGCTCGATGGAGGCGCACTCGTCGGGCGTGACGATGCGCTGTTCGCTGCCCATCGTGCGCTGCAGTTCGACCTGCGCGCGGGCGCCTTCGAGCGACGACGCACTCGCGTAGAGCACCAGCTTGCCGGTGGCCGAGAAGTCGCAATCGGGCGCGATGTCGGCCTGCATCGCCTCGAACCCGGTGCGGCTCAACGCGGCCAGCGCCAGCAGCTGTGCCGTGGTGTCGCGCGAAGTCTCCGCATTGCAGGTCGCGAGAAAGGTCAGCCCCCAGCGCCATTGCAACGGGTCGAGCTGCGGCCGCAGCTTGAGCGGCGAGGTGGGCGAGAGCAGCAGCTTGGGCAACTGCTTCCAGATGGAAGGATCGGCCAGCGGTTGCACGTATGAGTAGCTCAGCTGCGCGCCATTGCCGCCGCTCGCGCCGGCGCCGGGGGCCGCGCGGTCGATCACCGTGACCTCGTGGCCCTGGCGTTCGAGCTGCCAGGCGGTGGCCAGACCCACGATGCCGGCACCGAGCACACACACATGCATGAAGGCAACTTTCCGGGAGTGAAGAAAAGACGGAAAGACGGCTTCGACTGTAGGGGCGCCCCGCGCCGCCCGGAAATGCCAAAAGAACCCCCGCCCATAACCTTTGGGCATGACCCCGGGGTTATTTGGAATTGTCGCGATGTGTCACTCCTTCTTACACTGGCCGTCTGTTCAATCCAACCGAATGAAGGCTCGAATGAAACTCTCCGTCTTGATGGCATCCATGGCTGCCGCGGTGCTCTTCACCGCCACCGGCGCGCAAGCCGCCGACACGCTGGCCAAGATCGCCGAGTCCGGCAAGATCACGCTCGCCTACCGCGAGTCGTCGGTGCCCTTCAGCTACCTGGACGGCCCCAACAAGCCGGTCGGGTTCTCGGTGGAGCTCTCCAACGCCGTGGTCGAAGCGGTGAAGAAGAAGCTGAACAAGCCCAACCTGCAGGTTTCGCTGATGGCGGTTACCTCGCAGAACCGCATTCCGCTGATCACCAACGGCACCGTCGACCTGGAGTGCGGCTCCACCACCAACAACTCCGCGCGCGGCAAGGACGTGGCCTTTGCCGTGAATCACTTCTACACCGGCACGCGCCTGCTGACGAAGAAGTCTTCGAAGATCAAGGACTACGCCGACCTTGCGAAGAAGACCGTGGCCAGCACCACCGGCACGACCAACGCACTGGTCATGCGCAAGTACAACACCGAGAAGAACCTCGGCATGGACATCGTGCTCAGCAAGGACCACGCCGATGCGTTCCTCTTGGTCGAGAGCGACCGCGCGGTGGTCTTCGCGATGGACGACATCCTGCTGTTCGGCCTGATCGCCAACTCGAAGAACCCGGCCGACTACGAAGTGGTGGGCGAGTCGCTGCAGGTCGAGCCCTATGCCTGCATGTTGCCCAAGGACGACCCGGCCTTCAAGAAGCTGGTGGACGACACCTTCATCGGCATGATGAAGAGCGGCGAGTTCGAGAAGCTCTACACCAAGTGGTTCATGCAGCCGATTCCGCCGAAGAACGTGCCGCTGAATCTGCCGATGAGCGATCAGCTGAAAGAGAACCTGAAGGCCTTCAGCGACAAGCCTGCGACCTGATCCAGGCCGCACAGAGAGAAAAGACATGGTCGCAGCAACGCAGGTCGTCGGCATCCTCGGGGGCATGGGCCCCGCGGCGGGCGCCGACTTCGTCCGACTCTTCGTGCAGGCCTGCGCGCAGCAGATGCGTGCGCGCGACCAGTCCTTTCCCGAACACTGGCTCGCGCAGGTGCCGGTGCCCGATCGCACCGACGCACTGGCCTCGGCCGACAGCGGCGCGCACCAGCCGCTCGAGCCGATGTTGCAGGCGCTGGGCCGGCTGGCTGCACTCGGCAGCCGGGCCGTGGCCATCGCCTGCAACACCGCGCATGCCTGGCATGCCAACCTGCAGGAGCGCTTTCCGCAGGTCGAGCTGCTGCACATGGCGCGCGAGACCGCGCAGCAACTGGCCTGGCAGGGCGCGACCGAGGTGGCGCTGATGGCCACCGAAGGCACCTACCGCGTGCGGCTCTACGAACAGGCACTGGCCGAAGCCGGCCTGGGCTGCCACGTGCCGCTGGCCGACGAACGCCAGACCATCATGCGCGGCATCTTCGACGGCGTGAAGGCCGGCAACATGCCGCTTGCGGAGCAGTGCTTCTCGCAGGTCGCGCTGCGGCTCGCCGAGCGGCACGGGCCGGTCACCATCATCATGGGCTGTACCGAGGTGCCGCTCGGGCTGCAGGGCTCGGCCGCGGTGGCCGGCCTGAACCTGGTCGATCAGGCGCAGGTGCTGGCGGCCGCATTGGCTCGCCGCGCCTACGGGGCGCACCAACCCCACTGAAATTCCGGTCATAGAGGCCCAGGGCCGATTTCGCCTACATTGCGGCGTGCGTTTTGCGCGCAGCGCCCTTTGTCCGACGATTCAACTGGAGCCCCTCCAATGTCCCAACTCGACGACAGCCGTTCCGACTTCGATTCGCTTCGCCCCGGCGAGAGCACCGAGCAGGGCGCCACGCGCCGCACCGCCCTGAAGGCCGCCATCGGCGTGGGCTACGCCGCCGCCGTCATGCCGGTGGTGGCGCAGACCGCCATCGTCACCTCGGCCGAAGGCCTGAAAGCCGGCCCCATCAAGTACACCGTCAACGGCTTCGAGGTGCCTGCGTATGCTGCGGCACCGGTCGGCAAGACCGGCTTGCCCGTGGTCCTGGTGATCCAGGAGATCTTCGGCGTGCACGAGTACATCGCCGACACCTGCCGCCGCTTCGCCAAGCTCGGCTACCTCGCGATTGCCCCCGAGCTCTATGCGCGCCAGGGCGACCCGCGCGGCTACACCGACATCCCGAAGCTGCAGGCCGACATCGTCAGCAAGGTGCCCGATGCGCAGGTCATCGCCGACCTCGACGGCGCCCTGGCCTACGCCAAGGCCAACGGCGGCGACACGAGCAAGGCCGGCATCACCGGCTTCTGCTGGGGCGGCCGCATCGTCTGGCTCTATGCCGCCACCGGCAAGGTCAAGGCCGGCGTGGCCTGGTACGGCCGGCTGGTCGGGCAGGCCAGCGAACTGCAGCCCAAGCACCCCGTCGACATCGCCGCCAATCTGCAGGCGCCGGTGCTCGGCCTCTACGGCGGAAAAGACCAGGGCATCCCCCTTGACACGGTTGATAAGATGAAAGCTGCTTTGGCCACTGGAACTGCGGCGGCCAAGGCATCGAGCTTCGTCGTGTATCCCGAAGCAGGCCACGCGTTCCATGCCGACTACCGCCCCAGCTACGTGAAGAGCGCAGCAGACGACGGATGGCAGCGCGCCACCGCCTGGTTCAAAGCCAATGGCGTTGCCTGAAGACGGCGCCCTGTAGCCACTCCCCGCCGAAGGCCGTCCCCGTGACAGCCTTTCTCTTTTTATGAACGGTATGCGGTCCTGACGACCGCTCCTCTTGCGCAAGCAGCTATGAATTTGATAGTCATTATCGCGGCGACCCTGGTCGCCGGCATCGGAAGCGTCTGGCTGGCGGCGTTGCTGCTGCGGGTGGGCGTGCGCAGCGGCTCCGGTGGCGTGAACCCGCAGCATCTGCTGAGCCTGGCCGCCGGCGCGCTGCTGGCCACCGCGTTCATGCATCTCTTGCCCGAAGCCTTCGAAAGCCGCATCGAGCCCGCATTGCTGTTCACGGTGCTGCTGTTCGGGCTGGTGTTCTTCTTCCTGCTCGACAAGGCCGAGCTGTGGCACCACGGGCATGAGCACCACCATGACGAGGCGGCGGACGCGCACGAGGGTCACGACCACGGCCATGACCACCACGGTCATGCGCACAGCCACGCACCTTCCCGCACCGGCGGCTGGGCCGTTCTCACCGGCGACAGCGTGCACTGCTTCGGCGACGGCATCCTGATCGCCTCGGCCTTCATCGCCGACATGCGCCTGGGCCTCGTGGCGGCCATCGCCGTGCTCGCGCACGAGGTTCCGCACCACATCGGCGACCTCGTGGTGCTGCGCCAGAGCTCGGCCAACCAGCGCGCGGCCTTGATCAAGGTGTCGCTCGCCGGCACCATGACCATGCTCGGCGGCATCGCCGGCTGGTGGCTGGTCGACCAGTTGCACGACTGGCTGCCGTACTTCCTGGTGCTGGCCGGCAGCAGCTTCGTCTACGTGGCGCTGGCCGACCTGATTCCGCAGCTGCAAAAGCGCCTGCCTGCCCGCCAGACTGCCGCGCAGATCCTGTGGCTGGTGGCCGGCATCGTGCTTGTCACGCTGGTGAGCCGGCTGGCGCATGGCGAGCATGGGCATGACCATGGCCACGACGAGGGGCATGGCCAGCTTGGCCACGTGCACAAGGACTGACGGCAGGGCGGGTGGGGCCGGGCGGGAAACTTTCCGACACCGACGCTGCCTGTCGGATGAACCGGAATGGTCGAAACAGGCGCACCATAGGGGGCCGTTCAGCAATCAGCCGAGGAACCGATCATGATTCACGTCGACGCCACCGCGCGTTCCGCCCCGCCTCTGGAAGTCGATGACGACGACTCCCTGTCCGTCGAAGATTTCGATTCGGCCGAAAACGAAGCCACCGACGAGCTCTCGGAAGAAACCGGCATCGATCTCACGGATGCCAGCGAACTCGATGCGGACAACGTTCCTGCAGATGAAGAATTCGATCGGGTGATGAACGCGCCTGACTGAGAGCCTGCCTGCGATCTATTCGGGGCCACGTTAAGGCGCTGCTGTTCGGGGCACGATCACGCCGACGGTGTGCTCTGCTCCGCGAATGTCCCCCGGCGCGGCCTAGGGCCGCATGCCTCCTCCTTTATTTCGCTGCGCAGAGCACACCGCCGGCGTGATC
>CAMATD010000073.1 GCA_945860785.1 Variovorax sp. YR752
CAGGCTACCAGCCGATGCGCCGACCACGCCGCAGGCTTCGATCAGCCCTGCCATATCCTCGTGTGAGCCAGCGCCGCCGAGCACGGTCATGGGGAGGCCGACAGCCTTGCGCACCGAGCGCGCCAGCATGAGATCGTAACCCTTCATCACGCCGTCATGGTCGATCGAATTGACCACGATCTCGCCGGCGCCGCGCTGTTCGGCCTCGCGCGCGAAGTCCAGCACGTCGCGGCCCGTGCCGCGGCGTGCGTTATGCGTGCAGACCTCCCAGCCGCCGATCATCTTCTTGCGGGCGTCGATCACAACCACCACGCTCTGGCTGCCCACCTCGCGCGCGATCGCGGTGATGAGTGCCGGGTCGGCCACCGCGGCGGCCGAGACAGCGATCTTCTCCACGCCCAGGCCAATGATGCGTTTGGCTTGCTTCACCGTGGTGATGCCGCCGCCGTAGCACAGCGGCATGCGGCACTCGGCGGCGAACTGCCCGATCAGGCGGTAGTTCGGCTCTCGCGACTGCACCGTGGCGTCGATGTCAAGCACCACCAGTTCGTCGGCCTCCTTCTCGTTGAAGATCTTGACCGCGTTGATCGGGTCGCCAACGTACTTGCCTTCCTTGAACTTGACGGTCTTGACCAACCCATTTTCGTGCAAAAGCAGACAGGGGATGATGCGGGGTCTGAGCATGCTGTCAGCACCCCTGGGCGAAGTTGCGGAGCAGTTCAGCGCCGAAATGGTGGCTCTTTTCCGGATGGAACTGCGCGCCGAAGACATTGTCCGCGCCCACCGCACATGCGAAATCGATGCCGTAGTTGGCCCGCGCCAGTACGTGGTCTTCATGATCGCACTCGAAGAAGAACGAGTGCAGAAAGTAAAAGCGCGCGTCGTGCTCCAGACCCTGGAACAGCGGCGAGGGCCGCGTTGGCTGCACGTCGTTCCAGCCCATGTGCGGCAGCATCATCCGGCCGATGCCCAGGCTCTTGAAGCTGCGCACCCGGCCGGGCACCCAGCCCAGACCCGGACGCTGACCTTCGTCGCTGCTGCTGGCCAGGATCTGCATGCCCACGCACACGCCGAAGATGGGAACCCTCCGGCGCATCACCAAGTCGTCCAGCGTGGCGCGCATACCCGAGGCGTCGAGCAGTTCCATTGCATGGTCGAAGGCACCCACTCCGGGCAGCACGATGCGCTTGGCGTCCTGCAGATCGTCGGCCGTACGAGCACGGGCGGCCGCGATGTTCAGGCGCGTGAACATAGTGATGAAGGCTTGCACGTTGCCCAAGCCGTAGTCCACGACGCGTATCATCGTTTGATGGTGCGCTCGATACCCAAGGCCTTCATCACCTTGGCGCCGAACTGAATTAATGCCATGTTATTCGAGTAATCAGTGTAGCTCTTGTTGGGCGCGCGGTGGTAGCCGCGCAACTCGTCTACGCTGATGTCGAGCTTGGTGGCGATGTACTCGAAGTCCTGATCGATGGTCTCGGGGTCGTAAGCCGGCACCGCGATATTGGCCAACGCGTCCTGTCGCGTCATCTGGCTGGTGAGGATCAGACTGGAGAAGTGCGCGCGCCGCTTGTCGAAGCCGAATTTGGTGGGAAGCCAGTAGCCCTCGTAGAAGCGCGTGAAGCGGCTCTCATAGTGCTTGTGCGCGTAGGGCTGCCAGCCAAAACGGTCGACCAGGAACTGCATCGATTCCTGCTTGACATACGGCACGTAGTTCAGCGCCCGCACCACCTTCATGCCCTTGAGGTAGCGGTAGTACAGTCGGTAGGTGAAGATATCGGCCAGCGGGAACTGCTTGAGCGGCCGGGTGCCGAACTGGCGGTGGATGGCCTTGAGATGCTTAAGGTCCGACGCGTGATAGTGCCACTCGGCAGGCTCGTAGACGCACTCGGTGGAAATGTTGCCGCCGTTTAGGATGTATTTAAAGCCGTGCTTGGCGGCGAAGTTGTACAGCGCAGCGAAGAAAACGTGGTCTTGTGGGGTATCAATGTGCGGCACCGAGGCCTTGAAGAACGCCAACTGCAGGTCCTTCATCTCCTCCCAGTTCACCACTTCGGTGTGCAGGTCGAGCTCTAGACCCTCGACGATGCGCTCGATGTTGTGCACCGCCTGTTGCGAGTTCCAGCCCGCGTCTGTGTGGAAGATCAGCGGGTTAAGCCCCATCTTCTCGCGCGCGATGTAGGCGAGGTAGGAACTGTCCACGCCGCCGCTGATGCCCAGCAGGCAGTCGTGGCTCTTGCCCTTGCCAGCGGCCCGGATCTCAGCGGAGATACGCATCAGTTCGGCCTCGCCGCGCGCGTCGGTATGCCAGTGCGGACGCACGCTGGCCTCGAAATTGAGGCAATAGTCGCAACGGCCCAGACCGTCGAATACGATGCCGGAGTCGGTCGTGTCCATGATGCAGTTGCAGCAGATCTGATAGGTGCGCTTGAGCATGGCTGAGCTTTTGCTGGGTAATCGATGATTTTTGGTACGCTGGACGCTGCCGTTCTGGGCGCGCTTGCGCACCGCCGCAATCAGCTGGTCGCCATGCCCCAGCGCCTCGAACAGGCGCCAGGCGGTACCGTAGTAGAGTTGCTTGACAAGACCCTTGGGCCGGAAGCCATCGTAGGGCTTGCCAACGGCGGAACGTACGGTCATTTCAACCAGCTCGAAATCCGGTGCGCGCCGCAAGTTGGCGGCAAGCGAGTCGCGGTCGAAGAACCACAGGTGGTCCTCCGGCGAATAGCCCAGCCAGCGCTGGCGCAGCATCAAGCGGTTCCAAGCCGCCCAGTTGGGTACCGAGAAGACTACCAGGCCGCCTGGCTTGACCAGCGGGCCAATCGCGTACTGCAGCGTGCCAATCGGGTCGGGCAGGTGCTCGAAGACTTGGTTGGAGACCACGATGTCGAAGCTGGCCGGCGCCAATCCCTTGATATCCACGTGCACCCGGTCGAGCCCTAGAACCTCGCGGCCGTGGCGCACTAGGTGGCGGTTGATTTCCAGCGACTGCGCGCCGCCGTAGCCCGCGTCCAAAAAGAAGCGCTGGTACCAGCAGCGGCCGGCGCCGAAGTCCAGCAGCGCGGCGTCCTCGCGCAGGCCATGGCGTTCGCGCAGGTACTCCTCAAAGACGCGCCAGTAGCCGAAATACTCCTCGCGCGGGATCTTCTGCAGGTAGGACTCGTCCTGGTAGAGCAACTCGTCCATTGCGCCTTCCGCCGGCCAAGGCCACAACTGCACCAGACCGCAGGCCCGGCAGCCGTACAGCGCGCGTTCGCCGAAGCGCGGACCGCCGATAGCCGCCACGTCGTTGGCCGGCGCGCCGCAGATACAGGTGGGCTTCGCACTCACTTGTTTCCCATCTCGGCCTCGTAGCGCAGAGCGTTGACCAGCACCTCAGTGCAGGCGCGGTAAAGGCTGTGGTACAGACCCGCCTTGCCTTCAAGGAAGCCCATGCGCCAGACGTACAGGTAAAGAAAAATGATAAGCGGGCGGAACGGCAGCCGATAGAACAGCTTCTTCAGCGCGCGACGCCGTGCCACGAAGGAGGCCGAGAACAGGCTCGCGCCGACAAGGTCGTTATTCGGCTTGAACAACTCGTCGAGGCTCAGCGCCTCGATTACTGTGATGCTGGCCATGCGCCGAATGTAGGAGGCAAATCCGCGCTTGTCGTCGTGGATGAAGTGTGCCTGCAACTGCGAGGTGCGGACGTGGTCGATCTTGATGTGGGCGTTGACCTTGCGGTCTTCGTAGCGCGCAACGCTGCGCTTGAACAGCCGCATGTTCCAGTTCGGGTACAGCGCTGCGCGTGTGAGCGGCCGCCCTAGGATGATTTCCTTGTAGCGCACCCAGTAGCCGTCAATGTCGGGTAGCGGGTTGCGCACGCGCTCGGCGATCTCCTCGCACAGGTCATCGGGTACGGATTCGTCGGCGTCCAGGATGTAGACCCAGTCGTGGCGGGTCTGAAGTTTGTCCAACGCCCAGTTACGCTGCTTGACCAGGGTGGTGCGGTCGCCTTCGATTTGAACCACCTGCGCGCCGTGGCTGCGCGCGATTTCCTGGGTGCCGTCGGTGCTACCAGCGTCGACGACAAACACTTCGTCGAAGCGGCTGCAGACGCTGGCCAGCGCGTTCGGCAGGTTCAGCTTCTCGTTGAGCACGTGGATGATAACCGAGGCCGGGATCAGGCCCTGTGAGGGGTTCGACATGGCGGCTAATCCGAGGTGCGAGACGATTGCAGATCGCGGGTGGAAGAGAAGATCAACGGCCGCGCACCCATTGCGCAAAGCAATACGTAAAAGGCGAGGACGAACAGATATATGTCCACGCGCAGCAGTACCGCTGTCAAGGCCAGTGAAACGAGCGCGGACGTGGCAAGCCAACTGAGTTGGTTCAGGCGATCGTGCAGGATAGTCTGCAGTTCAAGCATCGCTCGCAGCGCTGGAACCGCGCTGAGTATCAACACAGCATGATATATCGCGTCTGCATGTACTGGTATGAAGGAGAGTAGCACCGAATGGCCCAGTAGCACTATCGCTAAAGCTTGTGCGGCGCCCGCGATCAACAGCATCAGCGCGTAGCGGCGGGCCCAGCTGATGTCAGTCGACTGCCGCGCGATTTTCAACAGCACCTGCTTGGGCAACGGCAGCGCCTGGGTCATCAGGCCCACGGCTGACATGGCCACGCGGTAGACCGCAGCGGCCTCGAAGCCGTAGGTGGTCGACACCAAGATCACGCCCACCCAGACGATTGCGCCATCTATGATCGTACCCATCGAGATTTGGGCTTGCTTGACTGCTGTGAGTCGTAGGTGGCCCAAGTGCAGCTGCGTGTGCCGCAGGCAGGAAAGGCCGCGGCCGTTCACCTTGGTGCCGCGCAGAGCCACGGTCAGCACCAGCGACAGCACGCCGCCCAGGGCCGGGGCGTAGGCCACGTCGGCGCTAACTGCATGCAGTGCTAGAGGGCAGGCCAGCAACAGCAGGCCACTAGCCAGCGAGTACCGCAGCACTCGCTTGACCTGCCCGTGCGCAATGTCCACGTGCACGTAGAAGGTGTACAGCACAAAGCTCAGTCCGTGCAGGCCCGCCGCAGCCATCAGCCAGGGGCTCACGCGCCCGTCGGCCCAGACCCAGAGGCCAGCGGCCGAGCAGGCTACGCTCAGAAGCGCCAGCTTGATGGCAAGGTAGTGCCAAGCTAGGCGGGGGTTGCGGACAACCAGCAAATTGTAGCCGTGGTCGTAGCCCACCGACAGCAGGCTGGCGGCTCCGACCAAGGTGGCCATGCGGCCGTAGTCGACCATGCCAAGAAACATCGGCAGCGCGAAATGCTGGGCCAGCAGCAGCGCCGCCGAACTGACCTGCAACAGATAGCCCAGGACCACTTCACGACGGTTGCTGCGGACTCTGTTCAACGCTGCCGGTTCTGACACGAGGCCATCACCGGACGTCGCGCGCGGACAGCGGCATGGCGGTGGGCGCCGACTGCACGGCGCGGTCCACCGTTAACGCGGGGCGCCGCGCCTTATCGGCGCGGGCCAGCCAGACCCACAGCAGCGCGGTAGCCAGAAACAGGCTGTGCTTGACGTTAGTGTAGGTAGTCGCCGACGTGTAGAACAGCAGCATCGCCAGTACCAGAACCCAGGCCCCGGGCACGAAGGTCAGCCGCAGGAGCGGCCAAAGCGCCAGCGTCAGGCCCACCAGTCCAGAATAGCCCAAGTAGAACATCACCATGTTGTGCGAATAGGTGTAGTCCGAAGAGGCTAGTGACACTTGATAAGCCTTGCCAAGCCCCACGCCCAGCAGCGGGTTTTGTAGGAAGAAACTGCCCAGCCACTGCAGCTCCTCCACCTTGGACATGATGGTGATCAAGTTGTCGTCTTGTGCGAGGTTGAAGCGGTCGAACAGGCCGGCCGCCGCCAATGCTGAGCCGATTCCGGTGATGGCCAGCAGCACGAGTGCTGAACGCATACGCGACTTCAGCGCCAGCAGTAGCGCGGCGATAGCAAGCAGTAGCACGCGGGTGCCGGTAAGCGCGGCAGCCAGCAGCACCAACAGGTAGGCCAGGAGCCACGCTGGCGCGCGAGTGCGATCGAAGCGCTGGAGGGCATGGAAGGCGGCATAAACCATGAACAGCGAGTAGACAATCACGCCCTCGATGTCAGTGGCGCGGCGGAACTCGGCGATGTCCGCGTCTTGGAACAACAGCGCTGCGATGAACACAAGCCCGGTCTCTATCGCGCCGACGAGGGCGATATCTTTCAGCAGCACGTCGGCTCGGGCATGTTCGAGGGAAAAACACAGGTAGATCGAAGGCAGCACGATCAAGTGCGCTGAGCGCGACAGCCAAGTCAACTCGTCCACCCCGTTGAACTGACTTACTGCGAGGTTCACAGGAATGTAGGCCGCTAGCAGGCAAAGGTAGATCAGCGTACCGCCGGTGCCAATGGAGTCGGCCGCGCGCCCCGTCGACGCGCGCAACAACACTACCAGCAGCGGGGAGGCCAGTGCCCAAGCCAGATAGGCGAAGGTCAGTGACAGCAGACCCAGTTCCTCCGCGCCGGGTAGGCTCAGGAAGGACAGATAGATAAGCAACCGGGACATGGCAGCGTAAGTTTCCCCGACACATCAACAGTTGATTGCTCGAGTTTGCAGCCGTTGGTAGTTTAGGCAGTAACCTTCACTGACCACGACTCGGCCTCCTTCGGAAAGCCGCCGATCTGCTATTCCGCAGACCGCTTCTTCATGTCCGATTTCTCAACCATGCGTTCATATCACTCCTCAGCCGCGAGTCCGGATTAAGGTACCACAGCGCGACTGCCTTTCGATTTATACTTCTAGATGGTAACCTCAAAAAACAGACTGCGCGTCTTCCTGTACGTTCAGTCGCTGCATGCGCAATGCGCGGCCTGAGGGCTTCGACGTGCGGCGCGCGGTGGTGGAGTGGCCGACGGCTCGCCGATGCGAACATCGGCGGCTATCTGGCCCGAAAGCGGATGGCGCTCGGTTGCCAGAGCGAGCAGGTAGGAGCGCGGACGATAGTTGCTTCGAGGCGGGATTGGCGGTGGTTTTTCATCTACGGCTTCGAGAGATACGAGCGAGACGATATCCATCCGCGTGAAGTCAGGGGATGCAAGAACTGGCGCGCGCTGTTGGATTTCGACGTATCCATTCTGGCTCGCGCGAGAGGCGGGCGAACTTTTTCAGGTTAGCGATGACGACGAGGGAAGGCGATCGCCAGATTCTTCTCTAGAGACGCGAGTTGGCCAACGGATGGCACGCGGCTGGGCTCAGCAGCAAGCGCTGCATACGCGAGTTCGATGCGCTGTGTCGGTCTGAGGTGGAGGAAACGCCCGCGGGGCGGATCCGCGCGCTTCGCGAGCGGGTACAGTTGAGCCAGGTGGTGTTCGTGGCCGCGCTCAACCCGAGCGTGTCTACCGCCCGCCAGTGGGAGTCTGGCGACAAGCGATCGGGTGGTCCGGCGCTTAAACTGCTTGCCCTGATCTCCCGCAAAGCGCTGGATGTCATCCTTTAGCCGCTGTCCGGGCACTCGTGCGTCCGGGACAGCGCGAGTAGAGGGAATCGGCGTAAGCCTTGATGTTCTATCGGGTCGCTCGAAGCGTGGGTAGCGGGAGGGAGTGCTCAGATCATGGATATCGGTAGTTTTACGGTGGCAGTCATCGGGATGGGTTACGTTGGCTTGCCGCTGGCGGTGGAGTTCGGGAAGGTGCGGCCCGTAGTGGGGTTCGACATCGACGAGGCGAGGATTGCGGAGCTGAAATCTGGCATGGATGCCACGCTTGAGGTCGCGCCGGAGGCGCTGGCTCTGGCGACGCGGCTCGAGTACAGCAGCGACGCCTCCCGGCTTGCCGAGTGCGGGATCTTTATCGTGACCGTCCCCACTCCCATCGACTCGGCCAACCGGCCCGATCTTGGCCCGCTGATCCGGGCAAGCGAGACCGTTGGTCGGGCCATGAAGGAAGGCGCGGTCGTGATCTACGAGTCCACTGTTTTCCCCGGATGCACGGAGGAAATATGCGTGCCCGTGCTCGAACGCGTCTCCGGCCTCAGGTTCAACCAGGGCTTCTTCTGCGGGTACAGCCCCGAGCGCATCAATCCGGGCGACAAGGTGAACACGCTTACCACCATCCGAAAGATCACCAGCGGCAGCACGTCTGAGGTGGCGGAGGCGGTGGATGCGCTCTACCGCGAGATCATCAAGGCTGGCACGTACAAGGCCAGCAGCCTGAAAGTGGCCGAGGCGGCCAAGGTCATCGAGAACAGCCAGCGGGACCTAAACATTGCCTTCGTGAACGAGTTGTCGGTGATCTTCGAACGCCTGGATATCGACACCCTCGAAGTGCTGGAGGCAGCAGGCAGTAAGTGGAACTTCCTACCATTTCGTCCTGGGATGGTGGGCGGTCACTGTATCGGGGTCGACCCCTACTACCTCACTCACAAGGCGGAGGAAGTCGGTTACCACCCGCAGGTCATCCTGGCCGGTCGGCGTATCAACGACAACATGGCGCGCTACGTGGCGCGCAACGTGATTCGCCTCATGCTGCGCAACTGTATCGACGTGGCGCGAAGCACCGTCGGCGTGCTAGGCATCACCTTCAAGGAGAACTGCCCGGATATCCGTAACAGCAAGGTGGTGGACCTGGTCAGGGAACTTGAGAACTGGGGCGCCACCGTCGTGGTGTCCGATCCCTGGGCCAGCGCCGAGGATGTGCTGGACGAGTACGGAATCCGTCTCGGCAACTTAGACGGAATGCCAAAGGTGGACTCTCTGGTGGTGGCCGTCGGACACAATCAGTACCGCGCCATGGCGCCCGGTGCCCTCAGGGCGCTATGCCGCAACGAACGCCCAGTGCTCGCGGACGTAAAGTCGCTGTATAGTCGGGAAGCGGTGCAGACTGCTGGCTTCACCGTCTTTCGCTTGTAGACATCAGGACTCCTCATGCACCGCTATCCAACGATCACGGACCGCAGGATTCGAATCGCGGTGGTTGGTTGCGGCCGCATCTCCAGAAACCACTTCGGCTCAATCGAAAGACATGCCGCCGATCTCGAACTCGTAGCGGTGTGCGACATTGACCCGGCTGTGCTCCGAGAGCACGCGGATCGATATGCGGTGCCGGGCTATCTCGACCTACAGGAAATGCTCGAGGCGGAGCAGGTTGATCTTGTCGCGCTCTGTACGCCCAGCGGTATCCACCCGGAACAGACGGTGCTGGCTGCGCATTATAAGCGGCATGTGATGACCGAGAAGCCAATGGCTACGCGCTGGAACGACGGTGTTCGCATGGTCCGCGCCTGCGACGAGGCGGGAGTACGGCTTTTCGTAGTCAAGCAGAACCGGCGGAACACGACCCTGCAACTGCTCAAGCGCGCCGTCACGGAGAAGCGCTTTGGCAGGATCCACATGGCGCACATCAACGTATTCTGGACTCGCCCTCAGTCCTATTACGATCAAGGCAACGGCTGGCGGGGCACCTGGGAGTTCGACGGCGGTGCTTTCATGAACCAAGCCAGCCACTATGTTGACCTGCTTGACTGGCTCATCGGGCCAGTGGAGAAGGTTCAGGCGATGATGAGCACCACCCGTGACATCGAGGTCGAAGATACCGGGGTGCTGAACGTCAGGTGGCGCAATGGCGCGCTCGGGTCCATGAGCGTCACCATGCTCACCTACCCGGAGAACCTCGAGGGCAGCATCACCATCCTTGGCGAACGGGGTACGGTACGAGTGGGCGGCGTGGCAGTCAATGACATCCAGACTTGGCAGTTCGACGAGCCCAGGGACTATGACGGGCTCGTGAAGGAAGCCAGTTACGAAACGACGTCCGTTTACGGGTTCGGGCACCCGCTGTACTACCGGAATGTCGTGGAAGTGCTGCGCGGCGATGCCGAGCCGGAGACCGACGGTCGCGAGGGCCTGAAATCTCTGGAACTGCTGATCGCAGCCTATCGGTCTGCGCGTGATGGCAGGACGGTTTCCCTTCCGCTGGAGTACTGATGGGCGTGACCATACATCCGACCGCCATTGTCGATGAGGGCGCTCAGATCGGCGACGGATGCCGGGTCTGGCAATGGGTTCACATCAGCTCAGGCGCGCGTATCGGGCGCGCATGCTCGTTCGGCCAGAACGTATTCGTGGGCAATGACGTGCGCATAGGCGACAATGTCAAGGTGCAGAATAACGTAAGCGTCTACGACGCGGTGACGCTCGAGGACGATGTCTTCTGCGGACCTAGCATGGTGTTCACAAACGTTCACAACCCCCGAAGCGCCATCGTTCGCAAGGACGAATACCGGCGCACTCTGGTGCGTCGTGGGGCGACGCTCGGCGCGAATTCGACTATCGTCTGCGGAGTCACGATCGGACAGTATTCGTTCGTGGGTGCGGGCGCTGTGGTGACGCATGATGTCCCCGACTACGCACTGATGGTGGGTGTGCCGGCGAGGCATGCAGGCTGGATAAGCCAGCACGGCGAGCGCCTTGAACTTCCCTTGCGCGGCGATGCCACCGCGACCTGCATCCACACTGGTCAGCGCTATGAACTGCGTGGCGGACAGTGCAGCATGGTCGCGTGAGCACGAGATCTCCACAGATGGAATTTATTGACCTTAAGAGCCAGTACCAGCGCCTCAAGCCAGGCATCGACGCGGCTATCCAGCGGGTACTGGACCATGGGCAGTTCATTCTCGGGCCGGAGGTATCTCAGCTTGAGTCCCGGCTCGCGGACTACACTGGCGCGAAGCACTGCATCAGC
Source organism: Variovorax sp. YR752 (assembly GCA_945860785.1). Lineage (GTDB taxonomy): Bacteria > Pseudomonadota > Gammaproteobacteria > Burkholderiales > Burkholderiaceae_C > Variovorax. Next base: position 10,754 of record CAMATD010000073.1, read on the forward strand.
GTGGCGAACGGTACCGATGCGCTGCAGGTTGCCCTGATGGCGCTGGGCGTCGGGCCAGGGGACGAGGTGATCACGCCGGGCTTCACTTACATTGCAACGGCCGAGACTGTAGCGCTTCTCGGGGCGAGGCCGGTATACGTGGATATCGATGCACGCACCTACAACCTGGACCCGTTGCGGCTGGAGGCGGCGATCACTCCACGCACGAAGGCCATCGTCCCGGTGAGCCTGTATGGCCAGTGCGCGGATATGGACGCCATCGCGGGCGTAGCTGCAGCCCAAGGAGTCCCGGTGGTCGAGGATGCAGCCCAGAGCTTCGGAGCTACCTACAAGGGGCGCCGCAGCTGCAATCTCAGTACCATTGCCTGTGCGAGTTTTTTCCCCAGCAAACCCCTCGGTTGCTATGGAGATGGCGGGGCGGTCTTCACCAGCGACGACAACCTTGCGAGGGTGATTCGTCAGATCGCACGTCACGGTCAGGACCGGCGCTACCACCACATTCGGATTGGCGTGAACAGTCGGCTGGATACCCTGCAGGCGGCGATCCTGCTTGAGAAGCTGTTGATTCTGGACGAGGAGATCGAACAGCGGCAGCGAGTAGCGTCGCGCTACGCCCGATTGCTCGGAGAGGTCGGAGTAGCCAGTACGCCCTTCGTTGAACCTTGGAGCGTCAGCGTCTGGGCGCAGTACACGGTACGAGTTCCATTCCGCGATTTGGTTCAGAAACGTCTGGCCGAGGCAGGCGTGCCTACGGCAGTGCATTACCCAATTCCACTGAACCGACAGCCTGCTGTGCAGGACCATCTAGTGCAGGTGCCCGTCGGCGATGAGGTTGCACGGCAGGTGATGAGTCTTCCGATGAGCCCTTACCTGACCGACTCTGATCAAGATAAGGTGGTATCGAAGCTATCAGAGGCTGTAGCAGCGTGTGGATAGGCCCATCTGGCCGAATGGTATCAATCGTCTTAGATTGAGTTCGTACCTACGCTGTGCTTATAAGCGCCTTAACTATAAAGCCTGCAGAATTATCTTGGCTGCTCTGCTGGCGCACGCACTTAATTAGCGACTGAAGGTCTTATTGAGAGCGTCCACAAATGACCGAGAAAATGTACGGCTCTGGCGAGATGGTAACGGTTGAGGGTATGGTTTTCGAAAAAGCGTGCGCTACTGCGAGGTTTTTTTATCTAGAGCATGGGTACTGTCATTTTCGCGGAAAGTCGTTGGCATATGCGAAAATGTTAGATGAGTGCTTTGACTATTATAATGAGAACGCCAATCGCTCGAGTCATGAGTCGGCATTTCGTAATTCGGATGGTGTGCCAAGGCATATCATTGATATTTTTCGAGACAGTGAGTCACCTGCACTCCGTCTTTATAGATCTGAGTATTTTTATTCGCTGATTGAGTGTTTGTATCCATCTGGCGAGTGCTTGACGTTTACGCACTCGAAATTGTCCTTCAAAGAGCCAGGAGCGGTGGTGGATTGGTTTCCACATCAGGATAATGGGTACAAAAAACTAGCAGACCGGCGCGTAGGATTCGCCGTATTCGTGTGTTTGGAAGATATGAACTCAGGCAATGGCTGCCTTGAAGTATTTCCTGGCAGTCATAAATTTGGCACTCAGCCTCATGAGCGCATAGTCGAGGATGAGGAAACAGGTGATAACCAGCTTCGGATTTCTTCTATCCCGAACGGTCTGGCGCCTTTTTCTGTAGAGGCTGCGAAGGGCGATGTTATCGTATTTTCTGCAGACACCATTCATCAGTCAGGCTCTTCGTCTTCAGGCTCAAGGCGGCTAGCGATTATTGCCGAGGTTGAGGCATATAGACGTTTCAGGCTCGATGATTACGGTAAGCCGCCCCTCACTGTGCGTGGTTTGTACGGCCGTATTGATGCAACTGTAATGAGTCTCTGTTCGCTTCTAAGTCCGTACGCTATCTGGCGCTTTATTAAGAAAAATCGTCATTTAGCGTTGCTCATTAGAAAAATTCGCTACTAATTAAATGGTCGATTAAAAATTAAATATGCAGTCACGCGAAAGCTTTAGCCTTTGGGGGTGAATCGTGTTGCTCATAAATAAATTCCTCGCCACTACACCCAAGGATCGTTGGCGGCGCGTGAGTCGATTCTTGCGTGATCGAACAATGCACCGGGTGCTATTGTTTGTAAAGAAATATTATTACGGGGATTTTTATCTCCAATGGAGGCCGGCGGATGAGCTTCGGACTGATCGGCTTGCTGAAGCTAGGAAAGTACTCAGAGATTGGAGCGCTGCAGATATTGGCTTGTCTCAGGATCCTGCACGCGTATATCTTTTAATTATGAATATTAAAGCCTTAGACGCACGTTCTGTAGGTGGAGCGTTTGCCGAGGTGGGCGTTTATCGTGGTGACACAGCGCGGATACTGGCGCGCTTGGCTGGTTCGCGGGAGATTTATTTATTTGATACGTTTGATGGGTTTGATGCGAAAGATTTGAGAGCTGAAGGGGCCATTAATTCTGGCTATATTCCGCCCGAAAACTTTTCAGATAACTCATTGGATACCGTTCGGCGAGCGCTGTGTCCGATGGGAAACATAAAGTTTTGCGTTGGACGATTTCCGGATACTGTCGAAAACGTGAATGCAGAGGTTCAATTTGCTCTGGCTCATTTTGACGCTGACTTGTACCATCCCGCGCTGGAGTTTTGTGCTTACTTTTATCCGAGGATGTCTCCTGGAGGTGTCATGATATTTCACAATTACAGCGATCCAGATTATCCTGGGACTAAGCAGGCAGTGGACGAATTCTTTGCTGATAAGGCAGAGGGTCTTGTTTTGATGCCCGACCAGTACGGAACAGTTGTTGTCGTGAAGTCGAGAGTGCGTATGTTGTAAGGAAATCCGACGCTCGGCGATTGTGGTGCTTTTAGTGGTGCTATGGGTTGGTCTTTAGTGTGAACGCGCAGTGGTGCAGTCGTCAGGAAAGCGAGCGGACGCGCACGTTGTCGCTTGTTGTTCCACTGGATCACGATCGGGCAGTATGCGTTCGTGGGCGTAGGCGCCGTGGTGACGCATGGTGTTCCCGACTACGCACTGGCGCTGGGTGTGCCAGTTCGGCAAGTGGGGCGGATGAGCCCGGCACAGCGAGCCGTCCCGTTCACTCCCCCCGCCGCGCCGGCAACCTGCGATCGATCCACACCATGGCCCCAACCGCCGCAACCGCCCATCCCGCGAGCAGCGCGACGCGCATGCCCCCGGCGCACTCGAGCGCAGCCAGGGCGATCGCGGCGCTGAAGGCCATCGCCGCATACTCGGCGAGCGCGACCCGCCGATGCGTCCATCCGGAGCGCACCAGTCGCGTGAAGTAGTGTTGGCGGTGGGCGTGCCAGACGCGTTCGCCGCGAAGCAGCCTGCGCGCCAGGGTGACCGAGGCATCGATACAGAAGGGGGCGAAGACGACAACCGGAAACCAGACCGGCCAGTAGCCGGCGGCGATACCGATGGCGCCCAGCGCGCCGGCAAGAAAGCCCAGCGGCACGACACCCACGTCGCCCATGAAGATGCGCGCGGGATGGAAGTTGTAGCGCAGGAAGGCGAGTGCGGCGAGCGCGATGGCCGCCGACAGGGCTGCCGGATCAGTGTCGCCCACACGCAGGAAGCCCGCGGCCAGCGCGCTAAAGCCGATCGCGGTCATGCCGCCGGAGAGCCCGTCGGCACCGTCCATGAAGTTGTAGAGGTTGATGGCCCAGCCCAGCGCGAGCACGGCCACCGGCACCGCGAGCAGGCCCAGCCATCCCGCCGGCCAGTGCACGGCACCGGGCGCGAGCAGCAGGAACAGCGCGGAGACGGCCAGATGCACCGCCAGGCGCAGCAGCGCCGGCAGGCCGCGGAAATCGTCGATCAGCGATATCCCGGCCAGCACGCCAGCCCCGACAGCCAGCCAGCCAGCCAACGGCCACGCTGGCGCGATCGCGAGCGCTGCGAGCAGGCTCGCGCCGATCACTGCCACGCCGCCCGAGCGGGGGGTGGGCGTGCTGTGCAGCGAGCGCCCGTTCGGATGGTCGACCGGCATCCAGCGTCGCCCGGGGCCCAGCAGCCACGTCAGCGACGCGAGAGCCACGAAGAAGGCCAGTGGCGGCGAGGCGACCGCGAGCCACTGGGTGGCAACCGCACTCATCGCGCGCGGCTCCTGCCCGTGCGCAGGCACGGATCGTCGCGCGGGTTGTCGTTACCCCCGCCATGTAACAGCCGCGAGTCGGTGACCTCGTCCATGCACGCGGGTGCGTGTGAGGGGCCGGTCGGTTCCGGATGCGTTCCGACGCTTGCCACTACGTTGAACTTGTTCATCGAAGGCGGTCTTTCGGACACGCGGGAAGGGGGCGCCGACGAACGGCTTCGTGCGCGAGGATAGCATGGCCGTAATGCAGAGACCGGCACCTTACCTTCGCGGCAATCAGTGCATATCAGCAAGGGGTGTGCTTACCGGCGTCCATCAATGATACATGTCCACTTTTGTTGGACGAATGTATTGGTTGGACAAAAAGGGTGCTCCAGATCGATCGTCCAGTATTGACAGTTGTCCATTGATGGTGGACAAACTCAGAAAATGGACAAAATCCCTCAGCACGAAAGAAAGCGCCAGATTCTCGCCGCTGCTCTCGCGGCGACGACCGCGCACGGATTGACGGCTGAGCTCATCGCGCCCGAACCGCGATTCGCCGACGGCCATGCCGACGTGCTCGTTCGCATCGGACTCGGCGATCAAACTGCCCTGTATGCCGCCGAAGTCGTGCAGACATTGTGGCCAGCCACGCTCGGCGCAGTGCTGGTCAAGTTGGAGCGCCCAGGCCCGCGAGCCCTGCTCGTCGCGGATCAGGTCACGCCCGCGCTCGCCGACGAGTTGAAAGCCCGGCGAATTCCGTTTCTCGATACCGCCGGTAATGCCTACCTCGATCAGCCCAACCTCTATATCTGGGTAAAGGGTCAGAAGGCCGCCGCCCGGCCTGAAAAGCCGGAAATTGGCCGGGCATTCCAACCGACGGGGCTCCAGGTTCTCTTCGTATTGCTCTGCGATCCGGGTGCCATCAATCGACCCTACCGCGACCTCGCCGCGATGGCTGGCGTCGCCCACGGCACTGTAGGATGGGTCATCCCAGATCTTCAGCGTCTTGGGTTCGTCGCTGACCTGAAGGGCAAGCGAGGCACGCGTCGCCTGTACAACCTCGAACAACTGCTCGACCAGTGGGTGACCGCCTACGCCCGCGTGTTGCGGCCGCGTCTGTTGATTGGCCGCTATTACATTCCTGCGCCAGACGCCTGGAAAGACTGGCCGCTTGCCGAGTACGATGCAATCTGGGGCGGGGAGCCGGCCGCCGCACTGCTGACAAACTACCTGCATCCTGGTGAGCTCACCCTGTACGCAGAGAAACTCCCTGGTTTGCTCGCCGGCCGCCAGCGATTCGCCCGCGACCCGGCGCCTGGACACGCTGCCATCGTCGAGGTCCGCAAGCGGTTCTGGACCTTTCCTGGTGATCCAGCGCATCCCATGATCGCACCACCGATTCTCGTCTACGCCGATCTGCTCGCGACCGGTGATGCACGCTGCATCGAGACGGCGAAGATGATCTACGACGCCTATGTCGCTCGACTTCTCAAGCAAGGCTGACCTCGCTCCGCTTGGCCGGGTAATGGCTGCGCTTCAAGCCGTCGCGATTCCCGCGCGCTTGGAGTTCTTTCTCATGGGTGCTGCCGCCCGCGACATCATGCTCGCTCATGCACACGGAATCGATGTGCGACGCAGGACCGAGGACGTGGACTTCGCCGTCATGGTGAAGGACTGGCCCCAGTTCGAATCGCTGCGTAACAACCTGATCTTGGGTGGAGAGTTCTCGACACGACCAGGCGCAGCAGCACACAAGCTGTGTCACCGGAAGAGCGGGCTCCCGCTGGACCTTGTCCCTTTCGGCGGGATCGAGCGAAACGATAGAACCATTGCATGGCCCCCGGATGGAGGCACGGTGCTTGGCTGCCTTGGCATGCGTGAAGCCTTCGCTGCCACGCAGTGGGTGCGCCTGCCCGAGTGCTCGCCCACACGCGTTCCTTCCATCGCTGCGCTGACGATCTTGAAGATCGCCGCGTGGGAAGACCGAAAACTGTCCCTGCCCGGAAAGGATGCGCCTGACCTGATCCTGTATCTGCGGAGCTACATGGACTGCAACAACATCGATCGAGTCGGTGACCTGCACCCCGACTTGTTCGATGCGGTCGATTACGACCACATCGAAGCTGGCGCTCGCCTCCTCGCTCGCGACATGGCTGACTTGCTAGACGAGCCTGCAATCGAGTTGCTTCTGAAGATCCTTGCGCCTGAAGCCGACGAGCGCGGCACGCTGCTCCTCGCTCACCAATCCCGTTTCGATCTTGAACAAGCGCGTCGGCTCATAGAAGTGGTCTGTGACGAACTGACGCATTGACCTGACGGCGATGATGCCCCACCCGCTCGCCCCGCCGTTTGACATTGGCATGGGCGGACGACAGCGACCCTGCCACCGCAGCCATGGGCACTGGTACGACCTGCGTTGACTCCCAGATCGTTTCGCTGTCGAAGCGCGACGGGTGTCCTCGCTACAAGATCAGAACTTGTAGCGCAGACCCAGCGAGTACATCGATACGTTCTCCCGGCCGCTGCGGAAATCGAGTCGATGCTGCTCCCATTCGCCGACCAGTTGGACATTCGCGGTCAGGTTGAATCCGGCGCCCACGCCGTATGCAAGGCCGAAGTTGTGTTCGTCGCCTGAGCTCATGCCTGGAGCGGTGACCGACTGGCCGGTCCAGGCGTAGGTGGTGCCGACCTTGCCGAAGCCGACATAGCCGCGAGTGGTCCCGGGCATCAACGACGACCCGGACATCGGGCTATAGGACGTCGTGGACCCGGTGCCGCTCGACTACGCCTGGACGGTCGCCGCCGCGCACAGCAACGATGCACACAGCAGCGCGGTTGCAACGTGACCGCAACATGCATGACGTAGCCTGCCAGCTGACGCGTGTTGATTGACGCCGTGCCACCGGAGGACATTCATGCAACGACGCCATTTCGTACAGGCCACCGCCGCACTCGGCGCAGCCGGATTCGCGCTGCCCGCCGCCCTGGCGCAGCAGCAACGTGCGATCTGCTACAACTGCCCGCCCGAGTGGGCCGACTGGGGCGGCATGCTGCGCCTGATCAACCAGCGCATCAATGTGTCGGTGCCACCGGACAACAAGAACTCCGGGCAGGCGATGGCTGCACTGACCGCCGAACGCGCGAATCCGGTGGCCGATGTGGTCTATCTCGGTGGCCAGTTCGGCCCGCAGGCGCGCGAATCCGGCCTCGTCGCCCCGTTCATGCCGCAGCGTTTCAAGGAAGTCCCGGACAGCCTGAAGGACAAGGACGGCTTCTGGTTCACCATCCACTCCGGCACGCTGGGCCTGTTCGTCAACACCGCCGCGCTGCGCGGACGGTCGGTGCCCAAGACCTGGAAGGACCTGCTCAACCCGCAGTATCGCGGCATGGTCGGCTACCTGAACCCGGCGAGTGCGGCCGTCGGCCAGGTCGGCGTCGTCGCCGTCAACCTCGCACTGGGCGGCAGCTACGAAAACTTCGATCCGGCGATCGCGTTCTTCAAGGCGCTGCAGGCGAACCAGCCAATCGTGCCGACGCAGACCGCCTACGCGCGCGTGCTCTCGGGCGAGATTCCGATCCTGCTCGACTACGACTTCAACGCCTACCGCGGCCAGTACTCCGACAAGGCGCCGGTGCAGTTCGTGATCCCCGGCGAAGGCACGCAGGCGCTTCCCTACATCATGGCGCTGGTCGCCAAGGGACCGAACCCGGACAGCGGCCGGCGCATCCTCGACTTCGTGCTCTCCGACGAGGGGCAGCGGCACTGGGCGAATGCCTACCTGCGCCCGGTGTTTCCGCAGGCGATGAGCGCCGAAGTGCGCGCGCGCTTCCTGCCCGATGCGGAGTACAAGCGCTCGACCCCGCTAGACGTGTTCCGGCTCGCCGCAGCGACCAAGGTGATCGCGGAGCGCTATCAGAAGGAAGTCGGTTGACGGGGGCTGCACGCTGATGGGTGGCCGCGAACGCCTGTTGCTGCTGGCGCTGATGGCGCCGGCGGCCATCGTGTTCGCCGCCTTCTTCCTGCTGCCGCTGGTGCGCCTGTTCGTGATCGGCGGTACCGGCCCCACTGGCTGGAGTGCGTACCTGGCAATCGTCACCGATGCGCGCTACTTCCGCAGCCTGGTGTCGACGGTGCTGCTGTCGGCATCGGTGACCGCCGCCACGCTGGTGATCTCGGGCATCGCCGGGGTGTTCCTCGAACGCAACCGCTTTCGCGGCCGGGCGCTGGTCACCGCCATGCTCACCCTGCCGCTCGCCTTCCCCGGCGTGGTGATCGGCTTCATGGTGATCATGCTCGCCGGCCGCCAGGGACTCATCCCGGAGATCACCGATGCGCTGTTCAACGAGCGCCTGGTGTTCGCCTACTCGATGGCCGGGCTGTTCATGGGCTACGTGTATTTCTCGATCCCGCGCACCATCCTCACCGTGATGGCCTCGGCCGAGAAGCTGGACCCGCGGCTGGAGGAGGCCGCACGCTCGCTCGGCGCACGGCCGTGGCGGGTGGTCGCCGATGTGATCGTGCCCGGGCTCAAGCCGGCGTTCATCTCGGCCGGTGCAATCTGCTTTGCCACTGCGATGGGTGCGTTCGGCACCGCGTTCACGCTCGCCACCCGGATCAACGTCCTGCCGATGGTGATCTACACCGAGTTCACGCTGCAGGCGAACCTGGTGATGGCTTCGGCGCTGTCGTTCGTGCTCGGCGCAATCACCTGGGCGGCCCTGGCGCTGGCGCGCAGCTTCGCCGGCAGTTCGGTGGCGGCGGCGGGATGAGTCTGGAGCTCGCCCACCCTGGCGCTCATCGCGGCCGGAGCGCACGGCAGTGACCCGTCGCCGCCACAGCGGCTGGTTCTGGGCGCAGCTTGCTTTCACGCTGCTGGTGTGTGCATTCCTGATCGTGCCGGTGGGCATGTCGATGCTCGCCGGCGTCACCAAGAACTACTTCATCGGCATCCAGAGCGGCGTGACGCTGGAGTGGGTGGTCAAGGTGTGGACCGACTACCGGCACACGATCTTCCTCTCGATCAAGATTGCACTCGCCTGCCTCGCCTGCACGCTGCTGATCGGGGTGCCGGCCGCCTACGTCCTGGCGCGCACGCAGAACGCGTTCACCCGCACGATCGAGGAACTGCTGGTGATGCCGATCGCGGTGCCGGGGCTCGCGACCGCGCTGGCGCTGATCGTCACCTACGGCACCTTCGGCGGCTTTCGTCGCAGCTGGCTGTTCATCCTGGTCGGGCACGTGCTGTTCACGCTGCCGTTCATGGTGCGCTCGGTGCTGGCCGTGCTGTCATCGATCGACCTGCGGACGCTGGAGGAGGGCGCGCGCAGTCTCGGTGCCTCGTTCAGCCAGCGCTTCTTCGGCATCGTGCTGCCGAACTGCCGCTCCGGCATCGTCGCCGGTTCGCTGATGGTGGTCACGCTGTCGCTGGGCGAGTTCAACATGACGCTGCTGCTGCACACGCCGCTTACCCAGACCCTTCCGGTCGGCCTGGCCGACACCTATGCTTCGCTGCGGCTGGAAGTGGGCAGCGCCTACACGCTGATCTTCTTCGTCATCATCATCCCGCTGCTGATCGCGCTGCAATGGGCATCGACGCCACGCGCAGCGCAGCGGCCACCCTCCGACGACGCCGACTTCGACGTCCGTTCGCCGCCGCAACCGGCACAACCCTCGCATCGGGCTGCTCCCGCACATGTCCGCTCCTGACGGCATACCCATTCGGCTGGAACGCGCCGGCAAGACCTTCGACGACGGCACGCGTGCACTCGAACCCACCGATCTGACGATCGAAGCCGGCGAGACGCTGGTGTTCCTCGGCCCGTCGGGCTGCGGCAAGACGACGACGCTGCGCATCGTGGCCGGCCTGGATCAGCCCGATGCCGGCGGCCGTGTCTGGTTCGGCAGCGACGACGTGACCGAGGTGCCGATCGAGCGGCGCAACGTCGGCATGGTGTTCCAGAGCTACGCGCTGTTTCCGAACATGAGCGTGGCGGACAACGTCGCCTATGGCCTGAAGGTGCGCCGCGTCGACGAGGCCGAGCGGCGCGGCCGCGTGGCGCAGATGCTGGAGATGATGCACATCACCGAACTCGCGCACCGGCGCATCGATCAGCTCTCCGGCGGGCAGCGCCAGCGCGTGGCCCTGGCCCGCGCGATCGCGCCGCGCCCTCGGGTGTTGCTGCTCGATGAACCGTTGACCGCGCTCGATGCGAAGCTGCGCGAGATTCTGCGGGTGGAGATCGACCGGTTGCTGCGCAGCCTCGCCATCACCACGGTCTATGTCACCCATGATCAGGCCGAGGCGATGGCGCTGGGTGACCGCATCGCAGTGATGCAGAAGGGCCGTATCGCCCAGATCGGCACGCCGCGCGAGATCTACCAGCACCCGTGCAGTGCGTTCGTGGCCGGCTTCATCGGCGCGATGAATCACGTGTCGGTCCGCGCAGACAACGGCTACCTGATCGGATCGGGCACACGCATTCCGTGGCACGGTACCGCGCCGGGCGGACAGATCATGTTCCGGCCCGAGGATGTGAACATTCACGACGGCAGCGCTTCGCCAGCGGTCATGGAAGGGCGCATCCTTTCGGCGTTTTTCCTGGGCGATCACACTCGCCTCAGCGTCGATCTCGGCGCAGGCGATCCGATCACGGTACGCACCGAGGCCCGGTGCAGCTTCGCTGCGGGCGACGCGGTGCGGCTGTCGCTGCCTGCCGAGCGCATCCTCTGGCCCGAAGCCTGAACGTACCGCACGGCCACGCCGGGGACAGCTTCGAGCCTCGCATGCAATGCGGGGATACTTTGCAGAAACAGGGGAAACCAGGCGTCGATCATGCTCATCTGCCAGATAAGTGACCTGCACATCAAGGCGGAGCGCAAGCTCGCCTACCAGCGCGTGGACACCGCGGGCGCGCTCGAGCGCTGCGTCGAAGCGCTGCGCGCGCTCGATCCCCAGCCCGACGTGATCGTCGTCACCGGCGACCTGGTCGATTTCGGCCGACCCGACGAGTACGCGCTGCTCGCCGAACTGCTGGCACCGCTGCGGCAGCCCGTATATCTGATTCCGGGTAATCACGACGAGCGCGAGGCGCTGCGCGCGGGCTTTCCCGCGCATGACTATCTGCGCCAGTGGGCGCCCTTCGTGCAGTACGCGATCGAAGACTGGCCGCTGCGCATCGTCGCCCTCGACACGGTGATCCCGATGGCCAGCGGTGGCGAGCTGTGCGCGCAGCGGCTGGACTGGCTCGAACGCACGCTGTCGCAGTCGCCCGACAAGCCCACCGTGGTGATCATGCATCACCCGCCGTTCGTCACCGGTGTCGGCTTCATGGATGGCGTCGGATTCGCCGACCCGGCGCCGCTTGCCGCCGTGATCCGCCGCCACCCGCAGGTCGAGCGCCTGATGTGCGGCCATCTGCACCGCCCGATCGTGCAGCGCTTCGCCGGCAGCGTGGCCACCACCTGCCCGAGCCCCGCGCATCAGATCGCACTGGAGCTCAAGCCCGGCGGCGGCGACAGCTATTGCCTGGAGCCGCCCGGATACCAGCTCCACTGGTGGAACGGCACCGCGCTGGTCACGCACACGGCGGTGCTGGGCGACTGGCCGGGCCCGTTCCCGTTCCGCGAGGGCGGCGAACTGATCGACTGAGTCGCGGGGCTCGGGTTGGTGATGGCCGTGCTGCCGCGCCTCGGGCCGCTGTCGAGAACGGCGGTAAGCGCCTGAAGAAATCGACCGTGGGTAT
>CAMATD010000074.1 GCA_945860785.1 Variovorax sp. YR752
ATCGGTTCCGTCGAGGTCCCGCAAGAGGCCTTCCTCGCGATTCTGCAAGTCGAAGACTGATCAAAAAAATGGCACTCATCACTACCCTGGTCCTTGCGGCGTTCGCCGCTTATGTCGGCGCTTGGTATACCGGCGCGATCGAGGGCAACTTCGCGTTGCTGCTGTTCCTGGCCACGGTGGTCACCGGCCTCTACTGGCTGGCCGAGCGCTTCTATTTCCTCCCGAAGTGGGAGCACGCCGCCGCAACGCTCGAGGCCTCGATGGCCGAACGCAACGCGCGGCTCGCCGGGCAGGGCATCACGCAGGTCGACACCGCCGATGCCAAGGCCAGCGACCGGCTGCTGATGCAGCCCTGGTGGCTTGACTGGACGGCCGGCCTGTTCCCCGTGATCCTGGTGGTGTTCCTGCTGCGCTCGTTCCTGTACGAACCCTTCAAGATTCCCTCGGGCTCGATGATGCCCACGCTGCTGACCGGCGACCTGATCCTGGTCAACAAGTTCACCTACGGCCTGCGTCTGCCGGTACTCAACACCAAGATCACCGCCGGCACGCCGCTGGCGCGTGGCGACGTGGTGGTGTTCCGCTATCCGCCCAAGCCGAGCATGGACTACATCAAGCGCGTGGTCGGCATTCCGGGCGACGAAGTGGCTTACCTCAACAAGAAGCTCACGATCAACGTCCAGCCGGTTTCCAAGGACGCGGCACCCGACTACCTCGACGGCGAATCGATGCGCCTGCTCAAGCAGTTCGACGAAAACCTCGGCGGCAAGCAGCACAAGATCCTCAACGATGAAGGCGCGCCTTCCTTCGTGCCGGGCGCCAGCGACTTTCCGTCTCGCGAGAACTGCCGCTACTCTGTCGAAGGCGTGGTTTGCAAGGTGCCGGCCGGCAACTATTTCATGATGGGCGACAACCGCGATAATTCGGCGGATTCCCGCTTCTGGGGCTTTGTGCCGGACCAGAACATCGTGGGCAGGGCATTCTTCGTCTGGATGAACTTCGGCGATCTTGGTCGTATCGGTCCATTTCAATAAGCAGTCAGCACTGTTCGAGGGGTAAGAGGGCATGAGAGCAAATAATCGGTCGGTCCGCAGCAGGGCCGCGCACCAGCGCGGCATCTCGTTCATCGGTCTGGTGTTTGTCGCGGCGGTACTGGGGTGCCTGGGCGTGGTCATCGCGCAGGTCATCCCGACGCTGATCGAATACCAGGCCATCGACAAAGCCGCCAACAAGGCCAAGGTAGGCACGACCGTGCCCGAAGTGCGCGCCATCTTCAATCGCGCCCAGGCCATCGACGACTTCAAGTCGGTCACCGGCAAGGACCTCGAGATCAAGAAGGTCGGCGAAAAGGTCGTCGTGTCGTATTCCTACGAGCGCGAACTTCCCTTGTTCGATCCCGCCTACCTGACGCTCAAGTACAAGGGCGAGACCCGCTGAACGCGGCGTCGAACAAGGTGGACGGCAGCCTCGTCGCGCTGCAGGCGCGCCTCAAGCATTCGTTCTCCGACCCGCGGCTGCTTCAGCTCGCGCTTACGCACCGCAGTTTTTCGGCCGACCACAACGAGCGCCTCGAGTTTCTCGGCGACTCGGTGCTCAACCTCGCGGTGTCGCACCTGCTGTACACCCGCCTCTCGGCCCTGCCCGAAGGCGATCTGTCGCGCGTGCGGGCCAACCTGGTCAAGCAGGACACGCTGCATCGCCTGGCATTGGAGCTGGCGCTTTCGCCCCTGCTGCGGCTCGGCGAAGGCGAAGCGCGCTCGGGCGGACCGAGCCGGCCTTCGATCCTTGCCGATGCGCTCGAGGCGCTGATCGGCGCGGTCTATCTCGATGCGGGCTTTGCGGCCGCCGAAGCGCTGGTGCGCCGGCTCTACGAATCCGTCGAGATCAACCCGCGCATGGAAGCTGCGGCCAAGGATCCGAAGACCGAATTGCAGGAATGGCTGCAGGGTCACAAAATGAAGCTGCCGGTGTACCGCGTGGCCGCAACGCTGGGCGCAGCGCACAAGCAAACATTTGATGTCGAGTGCGAGGTGCCCGAGTTGGGCCTTCGCGAACGCGGCATCGGCGGCTCGCGCCGCGCCGGCGAGCAGGCTGCCGCGGCCGCCATGTTGATCCGGCTCAAGGCACGCGGCGGCGCGTGAAATCACAATGAACGATGCTATTAATCCAGTAGCGCAACCCCAAGACGCAGCAAGCGATACGGTGGCAAGCGGACCTCAACACTGCGGCCTCATCGCCATCGTCGGCAAGCCCAACGTGGGCAAGTCGACGCTGCTCAACGCGCTGGTCGGCCAGAAGATCAGCATCACCTCGCGCAAGGCACAGACCACGCGGCATCGCATCACCGGCATGCGCACGCTGGGCGCGACGCAGTTCGTGTTCGTCGATACGCCGGGCTTCCAGACCCTGCACGCCAACGCGCTGAACAAGTCGCTCAACAAGACCGTGCAGGGCGCGGTGGGCGATGTGGACCTGATCCTGTTCGTGGTCGAGGCCGGCAGCTTCACGCCGGCCGACGAGCGCGTGCTCAAGCTGCTGGGCAAGGGCATCCCGACCGTGCTGCTCGCCAACAAGCTCGACAACGTGCACCGCCGCGGCGACATCGCGCCCTGGCTGCAGACCATGCAGGCGAAGCACAGCTTCGCCGAGTTCGTGCCGATGTCGGCCAAGAACGCCAAGGACGTCGAGCGCCTCTTCGGCATCTGCGAAAAATACCTGCCCGAGCAGCCCTGGTTCTACGCGGAGGACGAGCTGACCGACCGCAGCGAGAAATTCCTGGCTGGCGAACTGGTGCGCGAGAAGCTGTTCCGCCTCACGGGCGACGAGTTGCCCTACACCTCGACCGTCATCATCGACAAGTTCGAGGAAGAGCCGCCGCAGAAGAAGGGCCAGAAGCGCCTGCTGCGCATTGCCGCCACCATCGTGGTCGAACGCGACGGCCACAAGGCCATGGTGATCGGCGACAAGGGTGAGCGCATCAAGCGCATCGGCATGGAAACGCGGGTCGAACTCGAGAAGCTGGCCGACGCCAAGGTGTTCCTCGAGCTGTGGGTCAAGGTGCGCTCGGGCTGGGCCGACGACGAAGCACGCGTGCGCTCCTTCGGCTACGAATGAAGTGGCCGCTGCCCACCGCGTTTCGCACGAACCGGCGTACGTGCTCCATCGCTACGACTGGAGCGAATCGAGCCTGATTCTCGAGGTCTTCACCCGCCACCACGGGCGCATCGCGCTGGTGGCCAAGGGGGCGAAGCGGCCGAGTTCCAATTTTCGGCCCGTGCTGCTGCCGCTGCAGCCCTTGCAGCTCAACTACGGCGGCGACGCCGAGATCCGCACGCTCAAGGGCGCCGAGTGGATGGGCGGTCATGTCATGCCGACCGGCGAGGCCCTGCTTTCCGGCTACTACGTCAACGAGCTGCTGCTGCGCCTGCTGGCGCGGGACGATGCGCATGAAGCGCTGTTCGACGCCTACGCAGGGGTGGTGCAGGTGCTGGCGGGCGACCACGTCGGGGCCCAGGCGGCCACCCAGGCCGCGGCGCTGCGTGCGTTCGAGTTGATTCTGCTGCGCGAGGTCGGCTTGCTGCCCTCGCTCGATGCACAGACCCTCACGCTCGAGCCCCTCGCGGCCGATGTGCGTTACAGCCTGGTGCCGGAAGCCGGTTTGCGCCTGGCGGCCGACGAAGAGGCCGGGCTGGCCAGCACCGACTGGCAGGCCCTGCAGGCCGTGCTCGACGATCGCGCCCCCTTCACCGCGACGCTGCGGGAGATCGCCACCATGAACACCGGCAGCAACAGCGCCCTGCGAAACCAGCTGCGCGCCTTGCTCAACTACCATTGCGGCGTGTCCACGCTGCGCACGCGGCAAATGATGAGAGATCTGCAAGCACTATGAGCACTTCAGGCAACGCCGGTACCCCCTCGCTGTCGGTCAACCTCAACAAGGTGGCCCTGGTCCGCAACACGCGCCATCTGGGCATTCCGAGCGTGCTGACTGCGGCCAATGCATGCCTGGCCGCCGGCGCCCAGGGCATCACCTTGCACCCGCGGCCCGATGCGCGCCACATCCGCGCGCACGACGTGAGCGACCTTTGGTCGCTGCTCGCCAAGGACTGGCCCGGCATCGAGTTCAACATCGAAGGCAACCCCTTCCACAACCTGATGGACTTCGTGCGCGAGCTGCGGCCGCACCAGGCCACCTTCGTGCCCGACAGCGAATCCCAGTCGACCAGCGACCATGGCTGGAGCTTCCCCGAAGACGCCGAGCGCCTGCGGCCGCTGATTGCCGAAGCCAAGGCGCTGGGTGTGCGCGTGAGCCTGTTCATGGATCCCGTGCCGGAAATGATGGCTGCGGTCAAGGCCGTGGGTGCGGATCGGGTCGAGCTCTACACCGAAGGCTATGCCGCATCGCGCGGGACGCCGAACGAGCAGGCTGTGCTCGAACGCTATGTCGAATCGGCTCGCGCGGCGCAGGCTGCCGGCCTGGGCGTCAACGCCGGCCACGACCTGAGCCGCGACAACCTGACCGCATTCCTGCGCGCCGTGCGCGGCATCCATGAGGTTTCGATCGGCCATGCCTTCGTCGCCGACGCGCTCGAACTCGGCTACACGGCCACCACGCGGGAGTACCTGCGCTGCATCGGCAAGGCGCAGTGAACGCCGGGGCTGCATGATCTACGGCATCGGCACCGACATCTGCGACCTGCGTCGCATCGCGGCGACCTTCGAGCGCCAAGGCGAACGCTTCGCCCGCAAGGTGCTGAGCGACGCCGAGTTCGCGGTCTGGAAGACCCGCAGCGAACGCTGGCCCAAACGCGGCCTGAGCTATCTCGCCACCCGCTTCTCCGCCAAGGAGGCCTTCAGCAAGGCCATTGGCTTGGGCATGCGCATGCCGATGACCTGGCGCTCGTGCGAAATCGCCAACCGGCGCAGCGGCAAGCCCGTGATCGTGCTGCACGGCGAACTCAAGGACTGGTTCGAGGCCAAGGGCCTCACGGCCCACGTGACCGTGACCGACGAAACCGAATACGCCGCGAGCTTCGTCGTGGTGGAGCGCAAGAAGAGCAACGACAACGAAGCATGACCCTGACGACAAGCACCCATGCGCCGCTGATCATCGATGTGGCGGCTACTGAACTCAACGACGCCGACCGCCGGCGTCTTGCCAATCCCCTGGTCGGCGGTGTGATTCATTTCGCCCGCAACTGGCAGGACCGCGCGCAGATGACCGCGCTCAATGCCGAGATCAAGGCGATCCGCCCCGACCTGCTGATCTGCGTCGACCACGAAGGTGGGCGCGTGCAGCGCTTTCGCACGGACGGCTTCACGCGACTGCCCTCGATGCGTTCGCTCGGTGAGCTGTGGATGCAGGATGCCATGCGCGCCACGCAGGCCGCGACGGCCGCCGGCCAGGTGCTCGCAGCCGAGCTGCGCGCCTGCGGCGTCGACTTCAGCTTTGCGCCGGTGCTCGACCTGGACTACGGCGGCAGCAGCGTGATCGGCGACCGCAGCTTCCACCGCGACCCGCGCGTGGTGGCGCTGCTGGCCAAGAGCGTGATGCACGGCATGCTGCAGATGGGCATGCGCAACTGCGGCAAGCACTTTCCGGGGCACGGGTTCGTCAATGCCGATTCACATGTGGAAATTCCGGTCGACCGGCGCAGCCTCAAGGCGATCCTGGCTGACGATGCGCGGCCGTATGACTGGCTGGCAGGCACGCTCACGGCGGTGATGCCGGCGCATGTGATCTATTCGAAGGTGGACAAGCGGCCGGCGGGTTTTTCATCCAGGTGGTTGAAAGACATCTTGCGCGAGAGGCTTGCGTTCGACGGCGCAGTCTTCAGCGATGACCTGAGCATGGAGGCGGGGCGCTACATCGATGGCAAGCTGCTGAGCTACACCGACGCCGCGCTGGCAGCGCTGGATGCCGGCTGCGATCTGGCCCTGTTGTGCAATCAGAGCATCGGCGATGGGCAGCCGCTCGACGAATTGCTCGAAGGCTTCGCGACCGCTGTGCGCAACAAGCGCTGGCAAGCCAACCCCGAAAGCGAGCTGCGACGACGTGCGCTATTGCCGCAAGTGCCGGCCCCCGAACGGGGGGCGCTTGCGAGGTCGGGTGCCCATCAAGACGCCCTGCGTTTGCTGCCGTCGTCCATATAGGAGGCGTTGCACCATGCCGCTCTGTCTGAGCTTCTTTGGTTCTGTCAATGACGATGTGCTGCGCAACCATGCACATTACTGCCGCCTGTATGGCTATCCGCATCGCAGCATCGAGAGCGACGGCATCTTTTCTCCGACGATGCGGGACGCTTTCAAATACAGCCAGATATTGCGTCACCTGCGGGAGTTGCCGGAGGGTGACTGGCTTCTGTTTCTGGACAGCACGGCGGTCGTGCTGCGGCCCATCGCCATAGAGACCTTGCTGGAGGGCCGCGACGCGCTGATCGTGGAGGGACCGCCTTCCGGCGAGCTGTCCGGTTGGGCCATGACCGGCATGTTCGTGCTGCGCAACACGGCCGCGCACCGCACCCTTTTGCTCGAGATGATTGGCGACGCGACCCGCGTCATTGCGTTCCAGTCCGATCGGCTCGACGAGTCGGCGCGGCTGCACACGGTCGATGTGCAGCCTTGCAATGCCATGGTGGCGGGCACCTATGTCTACGTGAGCTGGCGGACGCCGAATTGGGAGAACGCCCACATCTTCGTGGTGAGCTTGGCGCCGTTGCCCATCGTGGTCAGGCACGGGGTGCTGCTCTCCGGCGGCTGGCAGCACGACCTCAGGCTTCAGAACTTCCTGGTGCGACAGATCAACGGCGCGCTGATGCACGGTCAGCCGATCCTGCGTCCGCCCACCTATCCGGCGCTGTCCGAAGAAGCGTTCTCGAGCTACAACGCCGACGCGCCGATCGCTTGCGTGACGCTCTACACGCATCACATTTCCACCTACGCGCGCGTGTCGGAGCACAACGTCAAGCGCTACTGCGATCGCCATGGCTATGCATACCATGTCTATCGTGCGATCCCGCCCGAACTCGGCCCGGACATTTCAGGAAACTGGACCAAGCCCTGGATGCTCCGACGGCACCTCTCACAGCATCAATGGGTCATCTGGATCGATGCCGACATGCTGTTCGTGAGTCCCGCGCGCCGGTTCGACAGCCTACTTGCCAACCGCGATCTCCTGTTCGCCAAGGACATTGCAGACTGGCGCATCAATTCGGGACTGCTCGGTTTTCGCAATACGCCGGACAACGCGGCGCTGCTCGATCGCATGTGGCAGTGCATCCAGGACGTGCCCGACAAGTCCGCTGTCTACAGCAGCATGGGTGACCAGTACCACATCAATGCGTTGCTGCGCGAATGCGGGCTCGATGGCGAGCGCGAGGTGGTCGATTTCGTGTCGGTCAATACGTCACCGATGGTGTTTGGCGCCGACTTGCTGCTGCTGCACTTCCTGGCGCTCGGCGAGCCTTACCGCTCGGCCTACATGGCCGATGCGGACTGGCAATCGCTGCAGGCCGGCTGAAAATTCTCAGGTGTGCGCAGATGGTGGCTCTGGCCACAGCGAGACGCCTCCACTCTCGACATACGTCAAATACAGCCTCAGATCGAGTTCGAGCTGGTGATAGTCCGGTGCCATATGGGTGCACAGCGCATAAAAAGCCTTGTCGTGATCGCGCTCCTTCATGTGCGCGAGTTCGTGCACGACGATCATGCGCAGCCACTCCTTCGGCACCTCCTTGAAAAGGCCGGCGACACGGATTTCGCGTTTGGCTTTGAGCTTGCCGCCCTGCACGCGCGACACGGTGGTGTGTGTGCCGAGCGCGTTGCGGATCACGTGCAGCTTGCTGTCGAACGCCACCTTTGAAAGTGGCGCGGCGTTGCGCAGGAACTCGGTCTTGAGCGCCATCACATACTCGTACAGCGCCTTGTCCGTGCGGATGCCGTGCGCGTTGTCGGGGTAGCGCCGCTGCAGCAGCGCACCGAGGCCGTCGTCGGCCATCAGCAGGCGCACTTGCGCCTGCAATGCCGGTCCATAGGCCGCGAGATATTTCATGCCGTGTGCAAGGTGCGGCCAGAGCGGGCGCTGTACGCCAGGCCGGCGGCGACGCCGCCAAAAAGGTCTCCTTCCACCAGCGGCACACCGGCGAAGCTCTTGCGCATCGCTTGCTGGAACGGGCGCAACGCGGAGGAACCACCGGTGAAATAGATCGCATCGAGATCACCGCTGCGCAGGTCCGCGCGCTTGACGCAAGCATGGGCACATGTGACCACGCTCTCTAGTGGCGCAGCGAGCTGTTGAACCATTGCCGCCGGGGAAAGCGATGCAACAAGGCCGGACTCGGCGCATGAAAGGTCGATGGCCACGTCGGCTTCCGTGACCGAACTCTCGATCTTGGCCCGTTCGACCTCGTTCGCAATACGGTGGCCATGCCGGCCGTCGAGCACGGCCATCAGGCGGTCGTGCAGGTGCGTATCGCGATAGCTGCTGCGCAGCTCCCGGGCCTGGCGGATGGCTTGCGGCGCGTAGAGCCAGTTGATCAGGTGCCAGGACGACAGTTCGAAGAACACCCTGCTTGGAACTTCACGCCCTTGCGCGCCGGTGTGCCTGAGCCCGAGCTGCGGCATCACGCGTTCCAGGTTGAGCCGCTGGTCGAAGTCGGTGCCGCCGATGTGGACGCCGCTGGTCGCCAGCACGTCGTCGCTGCGGTCCTTGCGTGCGATGCGTTCCGGTCCGACGCGCACGACGGTGAAGTCCGAGGTGCCGCCGCCGATGTCGGCAATGAGGATCAGCGACTCGCGGCGCACGCGCTGCTCGTAGTCGAAGGCTGCGGCGATCGGTTCGAGCTGAAAGGAAATCTCGCGAAAGCCCGCCATGCGCGCAGCCTGGAACAGGCTTTCCTGGGCGCGAAGGTCGCGCTTCGGATCGTCGTCGACGAAATGGACCGGGCGGCCGATCACCACGCGTTCGGGGCGTTTGCCAAGCTCGTGGCTGGCGCGTGTCGCCAGTTCGTGAAGAAAGCGCGCAATGATGTCCTCGAAGCTCACTAGGCCTTCGTGGATGGCCGTTTTCTCCTGCATCAGGGCGCTGCCCAGCAGGCTCTTGAGGGAGCGCATCAGGCGACCTTCGGTGCCCGCGAGGTACAGCGCGATGGCTTCCCGGCCGAAATGCGTGCTGCGCTCCTCGGCGTTGAAGAAAATGGCCGTGGGCATGGTGTCGGCCGTGCCTTCGAGCGGCAGCAGGCGGGCCACACCGTCTTCAGGGACGCAGGCGATGGCGGAGTTCGAGGTGCCGAAGTCGATACCTAGTGTGTCGAGATGCTGAGACTTCATTCAATCGGTGGGTCGCGTGCGGGTGCAAGGAAATGAGTGATAGCGGGGGGAGCCGCCGGGTTGATGCCGCAAGTGTGCGGCGGGGGCAGGGCTCCCGCTCCGATGCCGACGGGACCCGAGGAGTGTAGTGAACCCGTCCTGCCAGCCTGCGCGAGGCCCCAGATTGGCCCGCCAGAGCATCGACTTGCGTGCGATAAACTTATTCAATGACCTCGAGAATCAGCCCGTCAAACATCGTGAAGTTGCTGGGCATGATGCGGCCGCAAAAGCCGGCCAGCCTACAGAAGATGCGGGTGGGCGACGAGGGTGCCGGCGGCTACGTCCTTCCGGATGACCTCGAAGGCCTGAGCGCCGTTGTTTCCATTGGTGTGGGGGACAACGTCAGCTTCGATCGTCATTTCGCCACGCGCGGCATCCAAGTCTACCAGTACGACCATACGATCGAGCAATTGCCCGCGGCGCATGCGAATTTTCATTTTCACCGCATGGGTTGGGCGGCCGAGAATTCGACCAGCATGGTCAGCCTGGCGCAGATCCTGGCTGACTAGGCGCTGGGCTCTTCGTTCGACATGGTCCTGAAGTTCAACGTCGGAAATACGGAGTGGGGCGCCTTGAACTCCTGCACGGGCGAGCTTCTCTCCCATTTCAGGATCATCACCGCCGAACTGCATGGCTTTTGCCTGCTCGAAGAGCCCGCCAATCTGGACCTGTTCCTGCGCCGCATGGCATTGCTGACGAGCCAGCACACGCCCGTTCACCTGCACGCGAACAACAGCGCGGCCTTTCGCATCATCGAAGGCGTGCCGGTGCCGGATGTCGTGAAGCTGATATTGCTGCGCAACGACCGCGACCGGTTCGTTCCCTCCTTCGACCCGATACCCGGACCATTGGACACCCCTTGCGCTCCTCATCTCCCCGACATCGTGTTGCGCACTTTTTGACAAGGGAGCTGCAATGAGTGAGCAGGATGTGCGTGCCCGCCTGGCCTCGCTGGCAAACAGTGGCCGTCCGGAGGAGGCAGAAGCCCTGGCCCGCGCGTTGTTGCGCGAACAGCCCCAGGATGCTCAGCTGGAGAATGCGCTCTGCCTGAGCCTGATGGGGCAAATGGAGTTCAACCAGGCCTTGCTGTCAGCCCAGCGGGGCATCGAGTTGACCAGGGACGATTTCTGCGGGCGGCATTCTTTCCTACGCGAGTTC
The DNA here is from genome assembly GCA_945860785.1 of Variovorax sp. YR752. Taxonomy (GTDB): domain Bacteria; phylum Pseudomonadota; class Gammaproteobacteria; order Burkholderiales; family Burkholderiaceae_C; genus Variovorax. Next base: position 10,525 of record CAMATD010000074.1, read on the forward strand.
GTGGTCTGCTGCGCGCAGCTTGGCCAGATCGACATGGGGCGCGAGATGGCGCAAGCCTATCTTGCGTCCTACCGCACGGCCCACGGCTCGGACAGGGCCTGGGCAGGCATCTTCCTCTGGATGCTGGGCCTCACCCAGGAGGCACGTGCCAGCCATGAGGCCGCTCTCGCGGAACTGCCGGGAGACAGATACCTCACCTACCAAGTTGGCCTTGACAGAATGTGCCTCGGCGACCGGCAGGGGATGGCGCAGTATCGAAGCTACGTCAGCCGAGAGTTCTGGGCCCGGTACTACCCGGACCCGAACGCCGATTTCTCCAGGATGTGGGAGGGCGAATCGCTCGAAGGCAAATCGATCCTGGTTCGGCCACATGGCGGCGTCGGGGACTGCATTCAATTCATCCGCTATGCACGCATCATGCGCGAGATGGGGGCAAGGGAGGTCGTGCTTGCGTTGCCCAGCGAGCGCATTCGCGGCCTGTTCCAGAGCGTTCCCGATGTGCGCATCGGGTCGGTTGACGAGATTCACTCCACCGACTACTGGACCAGCATCTTCGGCCTGTGCTGCAACCTGTTCCTCGAGCATGGTGCATTGCCGACGCAGCGATATCTCACGGCGCCGCCGAGCCGCTTGGCCGATGCCCAGCTCGCGCTGATCCGCAAGCGAGCGGCCGGACGCCGCTGCATCGCCATCGCATGGCACAGTGACATGAGCGACGGAAGTCTCCGCAGCGTGCCTTTGGGCACGTTGCTGCCATTGTTCAGGTTGCCCAACGTGCATTGGGTGATCACCCAGCGAGGCGTGGCGTTGCGGCAGTTCATTCGGTCGGGCCTGAACGCGCAGTGCTCGGTGCTTGCGGAGACCTCCACATTCGACGACACCGGGGCTTTGTTCGCGGGGCTGGACGGCGTCGTGACCATCGACTCGTATTCGCTGCACATGGCAGGGGCCCAGGGTGTTCCGACCTGGTTCCTGGCCGGGCGGTCGCTCGATTGGCGTCACTTCAACGAGGAAACCCGGTCGGAGTGGTATCCGTCGGTCCGCCTGGTGCGCCAGCCGGCCATGGGCGACTGGCGCAGCGCCGTGGAAGACCTGAGACAGCAACTGCTGGCGCTGTAGGGCGCCCGAGCGTCAGCCTTTCTGGCCGCGCTCCTTGACAAGCCACGGATTGAGATTCGGGTCGTTGTACATCTTGAACTGGCGGTACGTCTTGAACCGGGCGAGGCCCGCCGCGCAGTCCTGCAGCAGGGCCTGGAGGCAAGCCAGCAGATCGTCCGTCTGCTCTTCCAGGCGCGACAGGCGCGCGCGGCACGTCTCGCGGTGCGCTGCGTCGGTGTCCGTGCGCAGGATCTGCTGGGCCATGTGGTAGCGCTTCAGGCTGCCGATCGACAGGCGGTCGATGATCGAACCCGCGGTCTCGCTGTTGAGGCGGGCCTGCGCATTGAGGCGGTCGGGGCCGATCGAGATCAGGATCAGGTCGTCCATCTGTTCGATGGCGTCGTTGCGTGCCTGGTTGAAGCCGTCGATGTGGCGCTTGTTGGCCACGATGTCGGCATCGGCAACCTGGCGCCTGCGCGCGAGATCTTCTTCTGCCCACAGGCGCATGTTGTTCTTATGGTTGCGCGCAACCGCGGCCCATGCGTCGTTCTGCGCCGGAGGAGGCAGCATGCCCTGCGACTCGAAGAACAGGCGGTTTGCGGCATCGTGGAAGGCGCGCAGTTCGGCGCTTGCGGGTATCTCGATGCCGTACGGCGTCGCAGTCTTGTTCGAGTCGTTTTCGGGCATGGCAGTCGGTCCTCCTTGGGTCAGCTTTCGCGGCGCAGCGCCGGGAACAGAATCACATCGCGAATGCTCGGCGAATCCGTCAGCAGCATCATCAGCCGGTCGATGCCGATGCCGCAGCCGCCGGTGGGCGGCATGCCGTATTCGAGTGCACGCACGAAGTCGTGATCGTAGAACATGGCTTCGTCATCGCCGCTGTCCTTGGCCGCGACCTGCGCGTTGAAGCGCGCGGCCTGGTCCTCGGCGTCGTTGAGCTCGCTGAAGCCGTTGCCGAACTCGCGGCCCGTGATGTAGAGCTCGAAGCGCTCGGTGACCTCGGGGCGCTCGTCGTTGGCGCGCGCCAGCGGCGAGATCTCGGTCGGGTGCTCCATGATGAAGGTCGGCTGCCAGAGCTTTTCTTCGACGGTTTCTTCGAAGTACATCACCTGCAGGCTTGCCAGGCTGCGCTGCGAGAGCTTGTCTTTCTCTTCGCTCAGGCCGATCTTGCGCAGCGCGTTGATGAGCCAGGCGCTGTCGTCCACGCCATCGCCGGCTTCGGTGTGCTTCAGGATCGCTTCGCGGATCGTCAGGCGCTCGAAGGGCTGCGTCAGGTCGACCGGTTTGCCCCAGTAGGTGAGTTGCTGCGTGCCCACGGCTTTGTCGGCGATGGTGCGGATCAGCGTCTCGGTGAAGTCCATCAGGTCACGGTAGTTCCAGTAGGCCGCGTAGAACTCCATCATCGTGAACTCGGGGTTGTGCCGCACCGAGATGCCCTCGTTGCGGTAGCTCCGGTTGATTTCGAACACGCGCTCGAAGCCGCCGACGATCAGGCGCTTGAGGTACAGCTCGGGCGCGATGCGCAGGAACATCTCCTGGTCGAGCGCGTTGTGGTGCGTCTTGAAGGGCTTGGCGTTCGCGCCGCCCGGAATGGGGTGCAGCATGGGCGTCTCGACTTCGAGGAAGTCGTTGGCCACCATGAATTCGCGCAGGGCACTCACGGCCTTGCTGCGTGCGGTGAAGCGGGTGCGTGCAGATTCGTCGGTGATCAGATCGACATAGCGCTGGCGGTACTTCTGCTCCTGGTCGGCCATGCCGTAGAAGTCGCCGGGCAGCGGACGCAGGCTCTTGGTGAGCAGGCGCAGCTTGGTGACCTTGACCGAGAGCTCTCCGGTCTTGGTCTTCATCAGCGTGCCTTCGGCGCCCAGGATGTCGCCCAGGTCCCAGCGCTTGAACTCGGCATAGGCTTCTTCGCCGACGGCGTCGCGGGTGACATAGAGCTGGATGCGGCTTGTCGCGTCCTGCAGCGTCGCGAAGCTGGCCTTGCCCATCACGCGCTTGAGCATCATCCGGCCCGCCACGCTCACGGGAATGGCCTGTGCCTCGAGGGCTTCGGCCTCGACCGCGCCGTGCGCCGCAACGAGCGCCGCGGCGCGGTGGCCCGGCTTGAAGTCGTTGGGAAACGCCACACCCTTGCCCTCGGCCTGCGCGGTGCGCAGCAGCTTCAGCTTTTCACGGCGTTCGGCGATGAGCTTGTTCTCATCGACGGCAGGGGCTGCGACAGGGGCTGCAGCGGGCGTGGGAATGGGAGGGGTCAGGTGGTCGGACATGGGGAGCGGGTGATGCGCAACAGGAGCGTGCGCGAGCCCGGCATTTTAGCCGATCGGGTTCGAACGAAACTGCCTCCCAGCGCCCATCAATCCTGTGCAATACGCTACGAAAGATATAGCGAGCTATTCAGTGATGCCCGTGCGTGCGAGCAGATCGCTGACCAGTTCGAGGCGCATCAGCGGACTGTCGAGTTCCATCAGCCGCTGGCGGAGCTCGAGTTGCATGGGCACCAGCTCGCACCAGCGGTTCGCGACCCAGCCGCAGTCGTTGAACCGGTAGGGCTCGCCGATGGGCAACCGCACGGTCTCCTTGCCCTGTCCGCGGCGGCGTTCTTCGAGGGTGTCGACCAGGCGCCGCAGCGCGGTGGCAGTGTGCTGGAGGTCGCCGGGAATTTCGAGCGCGACGTCGTCGATCACGGCCTCCACCTCGGCCACCCACCAGCCGTATTTCTGCAGTTCGGTCGTGCGAACGCGAAAGCGCTGCGTGCCGACGCACTCGATCTGGAGCAGGCCGCTTTGCGGCGAATCGAACTCGCGGATGACGGCCAGCGTGCCGACAGCGGCGAAGCTTTCCGCATCGGCGCCGGCCTTGCGCACCTCGCTGCCGCTCGTCAGGCTGACCACGCCGAAAGGCGCATCGGCCTTGCGGCATTTGCCGATCATGTCGAGGTAACGTACCTCGAAAATACGCAAAGGAAGCACGCCGCCCGGGAACAGGACCGTACCGAGCGGGAACAATGGCAGTGAATGCAGAAGGGGCTGTGTCGTCATCGAAAAACCTTGCATGGCTATCATCGCATTCCGCTCACGACCGCGCCCCATGCTCTACCAGATTCCCTCGTTTCTTCTCGACGTGATCGTCGGCCTGCTCGGCGGCGCCTGCCTGCTGCGCCTCTACATGCAGTTCCACCGCGTGCCGTTCGGCAATCCGCTCGGACGCTTCGTGTTCGCGATCACCGACTGGATCGTGCTGCCGCTGCGGCGCATCGTGCCTTCGGTCAAGCGCTGGGACTTGGCGAGCCTGGTGGCCGCCTGGTTGCTTGTGATGGTGAAGTTTCTGCTGCTGTGGCTGTTGATCGGCAACCTGAGCCGAATTGCCATTTTGCCGCTGGTGTCGCTGGTCGGACTGGTGCAGCTGGGGGTTTCGGGGCTGACGGCACTGCTGGTGGTTTATGCCGTGCTTTCGTGGATACCGACCGCGTCGCCGATGCTGCTCGACCTGATCTCCCGGCTGGCCGAACCGCTGGTGCGGCCCTTCCGGCGCTTCATCCCGTTGATCGGCGGGGTCGACCTGTCGCCGCTGGCGGCCATCGTGGTGTTGCAGGTGATCGCGATTGTTGTGAACAACTTGATTGTCGGGGTGGCAACTTGGCCGTGATGCAGTCGCTTCGCTGCTGAACCCCCCGTATGCTCTGCGAATGAGCGCGTTCACCTCCTATTCGCAAAATCTCGAAGACGTCATGCTGTGGCGGGCGTTGAAGGACGTCGCCAACGGCTTCTACATCGACGTCGGGGCGAACGACCCGGTGGGTGACTCCGTGACGCTGGCCTTCTATGAGCGCAACTGGAACGGCAGCAACGTCGAGCCCCTGCTGTTCCATTTCAACGCGCTGCAAGCGCAAAGGCCGCGCGACATCAATTTGAACTGTGCGGCCGGCAATGCTTCCGGAGAGCTGGAGTTCTGGGAGTTCGAGATTCACGGCTGGTCCACGGGCGATGCCGAAGTCGCCGCCAGGCACCATGCCGAAGGCCACCGCTCCGTGCATCGCAGGGTGCCGATGGTCACCCTGGCCGACATCTGCGCCGAGCATGCGGATCGGCCCATTCATTTCCTGAAGATCGATGTCGAAGGCTTTGAAAAGGACGTGCTGCTGGGGGCCGACTTTTCCCGCTTTCGACCCTGGATCCTGGTCATCGAAGCGACGGCGCCCAACTCGCTGATCGATGCTTCGAGCCAGTGGGAAGACCTGGTCACCAGCCAAGCGTACGACCATGTGTACACCGACGGCATCAACCGTTTTTACCTCGCTCAGGAGCACGCGGACCTGAAGCCCCGGTTTGCGCATCCGCCGAATGTTTTCGACGGCTACATGCGCCATGCCGAAGCCATCTACTTGTCGCACCTCAACCACTGGAAGGCGCGGTCGGAAGCCCAGGCGCTTGAATTGCAGGCCCTGACGCTGCGGTCGGGACGCCGCCGTGTTTTCATCGACACCTCGGGCCACAGCGCCGAACAGTTTGTGGGTGGCACCAGGCGGGTGGTGCACCAGCTCATCGGGCAATGGCTGCTGCAGCTTGACGACCCGAATTTCGAACTGGTACTGGTGTGCTGTCCGCGTCCGGGCACCGACTACGAGCTGGATGCCGATTTCGAGCGGGTGCTTCAGCGATGCGGGGTTCTGCATCCGAAGGACTTGCCCAAGCCGAGAGCCGGCGACGTGTTCCTGGTCGCGGCCAGCCACATTTTTTTCAGCAACACGCGGCATGCCTATTTCCAGCAGCTGATGGCCCAGGGGGTCAAGGTCTGCGCCCTGGTGCTCGACTTCCTGGCGATATTCAGGAGCCAGCATGCCCCCGCCGACTGGGTGGAGCAGTCGCACGTTTATGCCCGCCTGCTGTTCGAGCTGAACGGTGTCCTTTGCATTTCCCAGAAGGTTGCGCAGGAATTCCAAACGCTGGTGGATGCCAACCAGGTGCAACTCAAGCCGGATTTCTTGCTGGGCTGGTCGCACCTGGGCGCCGACTTCAAGAAGCAGACCGTTGCGCCGAGTCGGTCGGAACAAGCTGCCCTGGCGGGACTCGAGGGGCGGCAAGTGTTTCTGGCCATCTCTTCCATCGAGCCGCGCAAGGGTTATCGCCAAGCACTGGCCGCTTTCGAGCAGCTGTGGGCACACGGCAGCGAGGTTTGCCTAGTGATCCTCGGCAAGCATCTTTGGCTGATGGAAGATTTCGTCGAAGTCTTGTCAGTCTATCCCGAACAGGGTCGCCGGCTCTTCTGGTTCAACGGTGGAAGCGACGCCTTGCTGCAGGCGCTGCTGATGCAGGCCCATTGCCTGTTGGTGCCGAGCGAGGACGAGGGCTTCGGCCTGCAGATCGTCGAAGCTGCCCGGCAGGGCGTGCCCCTGTTGTTGCGCGACATCCCCGTATTTCGCGAAATTGCGGGCGCGCACGCCAGCTACTTCAGCGGTGTCGAGGCCAATGATTTGGCCCAGGCGGTTGAAGGAGTGCTGGATTCGGCGCGGACGGGACAACTCCCCAGTTCGGCCGTCATCCGCACCCTGACCTAGGCGGAGTCTGCGCGCAATTTCTGGCAGCTTTTGATGCGCCTGGCCTGAAGCAGGCAGGCAGCCGCCGGACCTCAGGTCACTGCATCCGCCGGCTGGCGCAGCAGCATCGCCAGCGTGCTCGCAATCGTCTTGCGCAGCTCGCGCCGATCGCTGATGAAGTCGATGGCGCCCTTGGTCTGCAGGAACTCGGCGCGCTGGAAGCCTTCGGGCAGCGTCACGCGCACGGTCGACTCGATCACGCGCGGGCCGGCAAAGCCGATCAGCGCCTTGGGTTCGGCGATCACCACGTCTCCCACGAAGGCGAAGCCGGCGCTCACGCCGCCCATGGTCGGGTCGGTCAGCACGCTGATGTAGGGCAGGCCCTTCTTCGCGAGGCGCGTGAGCGCGGCGTTGGTCTTGGCCATCTGCATCAGCGAGAGCAGGCCTTCCTGCATGCGTGCGCCGCCGGTGGCGGTGAAGCAGATGAACGGCACTTTCTGCTCGATGGCGGTCTCGACGCCGCGCACGAAGCGCTCGCCGACCACGCTGCCCATGCTGCCGCCCATGAATTCGAACTCGAAGCAGGCCGCGACCACGCTGATGCTGTGGACTGAGCCGCCCATGACGATCAGTGCGTCGGTCTCGCCGGTGTTCTCGAGGGCTTCCTTGAGCCGCTCGGGGTACTTGCGGCTGTCCTTGAACTTGAGCGCGTCGACCGGCAGCACTTCCTGGCCGACTTCATAGCGTCCCTCGGCATCGAGGAAAGCGTCGAGCCGCGCACGGGCGCCGATGCGGTGATGGTGGCTGCAGCTGGGGCAGACGTTCTGGTTGTGCTCGAGGTCGGTCTTGTAGAGCACCGTCTCGCAGGCCGGGCATTTGATCCACAGGCCCTCGGGCACCTGGCGGCGCTCGGCAGGGTCGGTTTGTGCGATCTTGGCGGGTAGCAGTTTTTCAAGCCAGCTCATAGGACTCCGGAATTAGCTCCCCTCTCCTTTGGGGGAGAGGGGCTGGGGTGAGGGCAACCGAGATTATCGGCCAGCCGCATTCTTGGGGGTAGCCGCCGGCAGGGCGTCCAGCGCCTCCCGGATGCCGGCGAGGAATTCGCGCACCGCAGGCACGACCTTTTCGCGTGGCTGGCCGTCGATCAACTGGATGATCTTGGTGCCGATCACGACGGCATCCGCCGTCGAGCCGACCGCCTGTGCCGTGCGCGCATCGCGGATGCCGAAGCCCACGCCGACCGGAATACTCACATGCGCGCGGATGCGCGGGATCATCTGGCCGACGGCTTCGGTGTCGAGGTGGCCGGCACCCGTCACGCCCTTGAGCGAGACGTAGTAGACGTAGCCGCTCGCAATGCGTGCAACCTGCGCCATCCGTTCGTTCGTGCTGGTGGGCGCCAGCAGGAAGATCAGGTCGATGTTCGCAGCCTTCAGCTCCGCGGCGAAGTCTTCGCACTCCTCGGGCGGGTAGTCGACCACCAGAATCCCGTCGACGCCGGCAGCCGATGCATCGCGAATGAAGGCCTTCTTGCCATGCACGAGGTCATAGCGCTCGACGGGGTTCGCATAGCCCATCAGCACCACGGGCGTGGTCGCGTCCTTCTGGCGGAAGGCGGCCACGATGGCGAGCACCTGTTTCATGCCGATGCCCAGGGCCAGCGCGGCCTCGCCGGCCTTCTGGATCACGGGGCCATCGGCCATCGGGTCGGAGAAGGGCACGCCAAGCTCGATCACGTCGGCGCCCGCCTCGACCATGCCGTGCATCAGCTCGGGCGTGATGTCGGCGAAGGGGAAGCCTGCGGTGACGTAAGGAATCAGGGCGCGGCGCCCGTCTTTTTTCAGCGCGTCGAAGGTGGCGGCAATACGGCTCATCACTTGCCTCCCTTCACGCTCAGACCGCGCATCGAGGGCCGGTCGTAGAAGTCGACGCCCGACAGGTCGGCGACGGTGCCGATGTCCTTGTCGCCGCGGCCCGAGAGGTTCACCAGGATTGATTGGTCAGAGCGCATGGTCTTCGCAAGCTTCATCGCGTGGGCCACTGCGTGGCTGGATTCGAGTGCGGGGATGATGCCCTCCGTTTGACACAGATAGTGGAAGGCTTCGAGCGCCTCCATGTCGGTGATGCCGACGTACTCGGCGCGGCCGATGTCGGCCAGGTACGCATGCTCGGGGCCGACGCCCGGGTAGTCGAGGCCGGCGCTGATGCTGTGCGTTTCGGTGATCTGGCCGTCTTCGTTCTGCAGCAGGTAGGTGCGGTTGCCGTGCAGCACGCCCGGGCTGCCGCGCAGGATCGAGGCCGAGTGCTTGCCGCTGTCGAGGCCTTCGCCGGCAGCTTCGACGCCGATGAGCCGGGTGTTGGCGAACGGAATGTACGGATGGAAGATACCCATCGCGTTGCTGCCGCCGCCCACGCAGGCGACCACCACGTCGGGCTGTTTACCCTCTGCCTCGCCCGTGATGCCGTCGGCCGCGAGCATGGCGGGCATCTGCGCGATGCACTCGGTGCCGATCACGCTCTGGAAGTCGCGCACCATCGTCGGATACGGGTGCGGGCCGGCCACGGTGCCGATGATGTAGAAGGTGTTTTCCACGTTCGTCACCCAGTCGCGCATCGCCTCGTTGAGCGCGTCCTTCAGCGTCTTGCTGCCCGATTCGACGGGCACCACGGTCGCGCCGAGCAGGTTCATGCGGTAGACGTTGGGGCTCTGGCGCTTCACGTCCTGGCTGCCCATGTAGACCACGCATTCGAGGCCGTAGCGCGCGCAGATGGTGGCGGTGGCCACGCCGTGCTGGCCGGCACCGGTTTCGACGATCACGCGGGGCTTGCCCATGCGGCGCGCGAGCATCGCCTGGCCGATCACGTTGTTGATCTTGTGTGCGCCGGTGTGGTTGAGGTCTTCGCGCTTCAGGTAGATCTGCGCGCCGCCCATCTCGCGGCTGGTGCGCGCGGCGTGGTAGATCGGCGAAGGCCGGCCGACGAAGTGCTTGAGCTCGTAGTGGAATTCGGCGAGGAACGCCGGATCGTCCTTGAACTTCGCATACGCGTCGCGCAGCTCGTTGATCGCGTGGGTGAGCGTTTCGCTCGCGAAGGTGCCGCCGTAGTTGCCGAAATGGCCGGTGGCGTCGGGTTGCTGGTAATTGCTTTGCATGGTTCTCGATCGGTGGGCCGCCGCCCGAATAGCGATCGGGTGCGGCGGCTAACTGGAGAAGGAGGCGTCGGCCGCTCTCACGGCGGCGACGAATTGCCGGATTTTTCCGACGTCCTTCAGGCCCTTGTTCCCCGGGCCGTCGATTTCGACGCCCGAGCTCACATCAACGGACAGCGTTTTGCAGCGTGTCCGCAGGATGCGAATGCCATCGCTCACGTTTGCAGGTGTGAGCCCACCACTCAAGACGAGGTGAGCGTCGACGGCGGGTGGAAGAAGTGACCAATCGAATGCCTTGCCGCCACCGCCATAAGCTTCGACATGGGCGTCGAGCAGGATGGCCTGGGCGTGGGAGTAATCGGACGCGTATTTTACGAGGTCGAAGCCGGCGCCGGCAGCCCCCAGCGGAATCCGGGCGGCGCGCATGTAGCGGAAGCGGCCGGGGCCGCTGGCTTCTTCGCACTGCTCGGGCGTTTCTTCGCCGTGAAATTGCGCGATGGCGCCCTTCACGCGGGCAAGGGATGCTATGACTTTGGGAGCATCCTCGTTCACGAACAAGAGCACCGGCGTGATGACGGGCGGCAGGCGCGAGGCAAGTTCAGCGGCACGCTCGGCCGTGACGGCGCGGGGGCTTTTCGCGTAGAGCACGAAGCCGATCGCGTCGGCGCCGGCTTCGACCGCGGCATCCACGTCGGCTTCACGCGTGAGGCCACAGATCTTGATGCGGGTGCGAGGGGACGTCATGGCGGACCATCATAAGGAGCGCCGCCGGCCTGCAGTGTGGCCTCGGCCGGCAGACCCCACTTGGCGTCGTACAACGGACCGAGGAAATACAGACCATCCGCGGAGAAGGTGGGCGCCGCCACCTTGCGGCTGCGCGCCTCGAGCACCTCGGTGATCCACTCGGGTCGCTCGTCGCCGCGGCCGATGCGCACGAGGCAGCCCATCAGGTTGCGGATCATGTGGTGCAGGAAGGCGTCGGCCTCGAACTCGAAGTGCCAGCGGCAGCGTTCGCCTTCGCCGACCCGCGTGATCTCGATGCGGCGCAGGTCCTTGACCGGCGAGCGCGCCTGGCAGGCCGAGGCGCGGAATGAACTGAAGTCGTGCTTGCCCACCAGCAAGGCGGCCGCGGCGCGCATCGCATCGTCGTCGAGCGCATGCATTGACCAGCCGACCCGGCCCGAATCCAGGCTGGGCCGTACCGGCGATTGCGACAGCACGTAGAGATAGCGGCGTGCCAGGGCGCTGGCACGGCAATGGAACTCGTCGGGCACCGGCTGGGCCCACTGCACGGCGACGTCGTCGGGCAGGAAGCGGTTGGTACCGCGCATCCAGGAGAAGGGTTCGCGTTCGACCTCGGTGTCGAAGTGCACCACCTGCATCAGTGCGTGCACGCCGGCATCGGTGCGGCCGGCGCACAGCGTGCCGATGGGCTGTGCGGCGAACTTCGTGAGCGCTGCTTCCAGCTTGTCCTGCACCGTGCGGCCCGAGCGCTGGCTTTGCCAGCCCTCGTACGCTTGGCCGTTGTACCGGATGCCGAGCGCCAGCCTCACGAATTCAGGAACGGGAACGGCAATCGCTCAGCGCAGTTCCGCGAGCAGTTGCTTGGCTTGCGACTTGAGGTCGCCGGCGCTTTCGGCTTCGACTTCCTCGACCAGCGAGCGAGCGCCTTCGACGTCGCCGATGGCTTGCAGTTCGCGTGCGAGCGAGAGCTTGACGGCGTGCGGGCTGTCGTCCTCGTCGTCGTGCGCGTTGGCGGCGCGTGCCGCTTCGGGGGCGCCACCGGCCGAGCGGGCCGGGAGGGCTGCCAGCGCACTCATGTCGAACTCGATGAAGCCCGAGTCGGCAGGCAGCGCGTTGCGCAGCATGGCCGGGCGGGTGTTGTGTTCCGCATCGCTCAGGCTCGTCGGACGGGTGTCGGGTGTCAGGGCGCCGGGGGCCGTGTCGAAATCGTTCTCGAGATCGACGGGCGCAGCGGCGTGGCTGTTGGACAGCGGCGCGGCAGGGCGTGCGGCAGTCGGAGCAGGCGCATAGGCCGACTTCGGCAGGCTGGCGCCGACCGGGGCATGGCTGGGTGCGGGTGCCGGGGGCTGGCTCAGGTCGAGATCGAAGTCCAGCGGTGCAACCGAGGGCACGAAGGCCGGCGGCGGTGCCACGGCAACCGGGGGGGCTGCGGGCGGAGGCACCGCGGCGACCGGCTTGGCAGCCGCCGCCAGGGCGCCTGCGAAGGCGGCCGTTTCGGCCTGGCTCGCGCTGCGTGGCGTGCCCGATTCGTACAGCGGATTGCCCGGATCGAGATCCTTGCCCATGTCGACCACGCGGTTCCAGTC
>CAMATD010000075.1 GCA_945860785.1 Variovorax sp. YR752
CAACCAGTGCTCTGAGCGATCACGCCGGCGGTGTGCTCTGCGCAGCGAAATAAAGGAGGAGGCATGCGGCCCTAGGCCGCGCCGGGGGACATTCGCGGAGCAGAGCACACCGTCGGCGTGAGCGCGCCCCGAACAGCAGCGCCCCCAAACAAGCCCGTCAAAGCGTGTAAGCCTCCACCGGCCCCTGCGAATAGAACAGGAAGTAGCCGGTCTCCGTCTTGAAGCTGCTTTTCTGCCACCCCGGCGGCACCTTGAAGATCGCGAGCTGGTTGCTCGACACGCCGACGAACTTCGTGTTCTCGCTGTCCGAGGTGATCTTGTTCCAGCGTTCGCGCGTCACCGGTTGCATCTGCATCTTGGGTTCGCTCCACTCGGGCGTGCGCACCTTGTCGCGCATGATGTAGCGGTCGCCCTGGCGCTCGATCTTGACGACTTCCTTGAGCTCGCCGTTCTTCTTGATGGCATAGACGCCGACCAGCTCGGCCTCGGGTCCGCTGCTCGCGCCGCAGCCGGCCAGCAGCGAAACGCAGGCGCCCGCCACGATGTATTTGAGTAGATTTTTCATGATGGTCATGGTGTGAGGCATGAACCGCCAGGCACGCTTTTCATGGCGTGCCCGGCGGCATCATGCGTTGGCCTTGAAGCTCAGCGCTTGTCGTTGTCGCGCAGCTTCAGGCTGCCCTGGAAGCGCAGTGCGTGCGGGTACTCTTCCTTCTCGGCCCCCGTAGCGACCGCCGCCATCTTCTGCTGGCTCAGGTCCGTCTTGGCCAGGAACGTCGCCGGCAGGTTCAGCACGCCCTTGATCTGGTCGTACTGTGCCTGCGTGATGCGTCCCACCTGCAGCAGACGGAACGCGTCACGCTCGACGTTCAGCAGCAGCGGTTTGTTGGGGGCAAAGCTCTGCGCCTTGGCCAGCAGGTCGCTCCACGACTGCGCGCTGTAGTTGCTCACGTAGTAGTCCTGCCCCGTCGGTCCGGCCAGCACCGCCGTGCAGCCCGGCAGCTCCAGCTGCGTGGCGTTGTTGGCCATCACGAAGGTCTTGCGCTGCTCCATCGCATCGCCGTACGCCAGCGTGACGGGAATGGTCCACGTCGACGTCGGGAACTGGTTCTGGTTGGGGAACGACTCCTGCGTGATGTTCACGAAGGTGCTGTTGCCCGCGCACTGTGCGTCCAGCGTCAGCAATGGAATGCCGGTCTGGCGAATCAGGCTGTCGCCGATGTCGCTGACCTTCTTGTCGGTGGCCTTCTCGAGCGAAGTCCACAGCCGCGTGGGCGTGACGTTGCCGTACGCATAGTCCTTCAGGTAGATCTGCAGGCCCTTCTGCATCGCCTCTTCGCCGATGTAGTTCTGGATCGTCTCCAGCACGTGGCTACCCTTGTTGTAGACGAAGATCGACGGACTGATGAAGCCGAACGAGCCCGCGTCGTTCAGGTTGCGCTGCACGGGCACCGCGGTGCTCTTCAGGTCGGCCACGATCACGTTGTGCTTGTCCAGCACGTAGTCCGAGAAGCTGTAGTACTCGGGGTGGAACTTGATCGTGGTGCGCCTCTCGAACCAGCGCGCGAACGATTCGTTGAGCCACACGTTGTCCCACCAGTCGAGCGTGACCAGGTCACCGAACCACTGGTGCGCCACCTCGTGCGTCACCACCGTCACCGAATACAGCGTGGGCGTGTCGCCCGACTTGGTCAGCACCGAGTCGGCAATCTCGAAGATCGAGCCCCAGTTCTCCATGCCGCCGAAGCCGGTGTTCGGCTTGTTGTTGTAGCTGTCGTTGGCCGCCACGGTGTCGAACTTCTTGAAGGGCAGCGGAATGCCGGTGTACTTGTACTTGTACTTGTACTTGTAGTAGTAGTAGTAGTAGTAGTACATCGACACCTTGGTCCACTCCATCGCGAACTTGGCCCAGTCGGCGCGGCCCGGCGGCGTGAACCAGCGCAGCGGCATGTCGCTGCCGTCGAGCGGGTTCTTGAAGTTGTCCGCCAGGATGTCGAACTTGCCGCCGCCGAAGAAGGTGAGGTACATCGACATCGAAGGCGTCTTCTCGAACGACACCTGCTGGTAGCCGTCGGGCAGCTTGATCGCAGTCTTCTGCGCACCGTTCGACACGGTCTTCCAGTCGCCCGGCACCTCGGCCGAGATCTCGAAGGTGTGGCGGAAGGCCGGCTCGTCCCAGCCCGGGAACCACTGCCGCGCGTAGTTGGTTTCGCCCTGCGTCACGATGGCATCGCTGCTCACGCCTTCGGGCGTGGACAGGCCCACCTTGAAGATGCCGGTCGCTGCCGAACAGAACGGGTTGCGCGCCACTTCTGCGGGCGGGCAGTACTCCGCATCGGAGAACTGGATCTTGCCGTCCCACTCCATGTGCAGCAGGTACTTGCCCTTGGCGATCTGGCCATCGTTCAGCCGCAGCTGGACGAAGTCGCCCAGCGTCTGCGGCGTCGGGATCAGCGGAATCGCTTCACCCGGGTTCGACACCTTGCGCAGCGTGGTGCGGCCCTTCGCGAAGTTCAGGTTGTGCGCGGCAACGACGATGGCATCGACGGGCTTGAGCACCTCGATCTCCACGTCGCCACGGCCCACGAAGGTCTTGAGTGCGGCATCGGGTCGGAACCACAGCTTGTAGTTGCTGGGCCAGATGGTGTCGGGCAGTTCCATCGGCTTGGCGGACTTGTCGACCGCGGCAAGAGAGGCATCGGCCGCGACCGCGTTCGGCACGCCGTCATCGGGGGTCTTGGCCGCACCGACGCCATCGGGCGACGATGCCGGGGCCGAGGAAATCGGGCCCGACGAAACGCCGGCGCCGAACGAAGAGCCACTGTCTCCTCCGCCCCCGCAAGCCGTGAGCACGGCAAGGGTCACTGCGGTGATGGCAAGATGATTGACGAGGGGATTGCTGAGTTTTTTCATGATCGCCTTTTGGTAAGGACATGCGCCGCCCTGCATGCATCGACGGGTAGTCGGTGCTGCGCGGGCACGCGCGGTGATGGAATGAACAACACTTCGAACAGGCAGCACCGCGCCCTCCTGGCGAACCACACGTTCGTCAGGACAACACGATCACGCCACGGTTTGTCTTCGGCCGGTGGGGCACGAACGTGCCCCACCAAGCCACGCTGCAGGCGATGCAGGAGGCCCCAGGATGCGGGGGGTGATGGCTTCCATTCCCGTCGATGTGCGGGTGGATCGAATGCGGGGGTCGGCCTTGAGGCTGGGCGGTGTGCCTTAGCGCCCGCGCATCGGCGCCGGCCGTGTCAGCCGTTCGTGCGCAGCAGAAACGGCACGGGCTGTGCTCGTCAGGATCAGACTTCTTGCGTCTCTTCTCGTTGGTATCACGCGCATTCCCCCATCCATTGGTGTGCGCCAGTTTTAGCTGATCGAATGCGACATCTCAACGAATTGCGGAACTTTTCGCTCTCAAAATGTTCGCGCGCGATCCGACGAATGGAGTCATCGGGTCGAGTGCATACCGTGCGATACGAAGATGGTTCTGCGGACAAGGCAGATGCGGCGCCTCATCGATGAACATCGCGCGCATTCAGTGTGACCATGCAGTCACACTCCGCAACTCAAAGCGCTACAGGCGCTACAAAACCTGCGAGGACGCAACCGCCGCAACGCTGCGCGTGCGTTCACGCATCCACAACGCAAGGCCGCAACCGAACACCACCACCTGTGTCCCGATCAACAGTGCGAAGCCCGCGAAGAAGCCCGATGCCGATGCGGCCACGGCACCTGCCGTGCCTGCGGCCGACGACCCGTGCGACACCGCGCTGATCACACCGCCCATCAACGCCGGCATGCAGCCCGCCACGAGGCTCCCTGCACCGTTGGTCACGCCGAAGGCACTCGCCGTGTGCTCGGGCCGCGAGCAGTACTGGATCGTGCTCGGGATCGCGGGGCTTTGCAGGCCCCAAAAAAGTTGGCCGCCACGAGGCAACAGGCCGCGGCATACGGGTCGCGCGCATTGATGGCCATCAGCACCGACAGCGCCACGCCCACGCTCGCAGCCATGAAGATGAAGGGCACGTGCTCGCGTTCGATCCGGTCGATGAGCACGCCGCTCACGAGCACCGCAAGCACCGTGGCGTACTGCGGTAACGAAGCGAGCCAGCCCATTTCGCGCAACGAGAAGCCGCGCGCCTCGTGCAGGTAGGTGGGCAACCAGTTGCTGCTGCCCCAGAGGTAGGCCAGTGCCGCCGACGTCAGCAAGGTGATGAGGAAGAGGTGCCGCGTCTGCAGCGCGCCCTTCACGATGCCGCCCACGCGCGCCATCGCTTCGCCGAAGGATGAAGGCCCGGCCGCATCGTTCTTCGCAGGCGGCATGCGCACGAAGGCCAGCACCAGCGGAATGCCGAGCGCGATGTTCATGAGGCCGAGCACATGGAACGAGGTGTCCCACTGGAACTGCGCGAGCAGGTAGCCGACCAGCGGATAGCCGATGGCAAGCCCCAGGCCCGTGCCCATGTTGACGAGCGCGTTGGGCTTGCCGTTCTCGTCGCTCTGGAAGTGCGCCTTGATGTACGAAGAGGCCAGCGAGAACAGCGGCCCTTCCGACACGCCCAGCAGGATGCGCGAGGCCAGCAGCAAGCCGTAGCTGTTGAACATCGGCGAAGCCCAGGTCACCACGCCCCACAGCACCAGCCCATAGACCAGGCTGCGCCGCACGCCGAAGAGCGCCGCGCAGAACGGCGTCAGCACGAAGGCCGACACGCCGTAGCCGAGCATGAAGGCTGTCGCCAGGAAGCCCTGGCTCACGCGGTCGTTCGCCGCAATGCCCACGTGGTTCAGGAACGCGGCATCGGTGATCAGCACCGCGATGTTGATGTGGTCCACGTACGAGATGGCGACGATCACGAACAGCGTGACGACGCCATACCAACGAAAGTGTTTGCTCTGCATGGCCTCTCCTGCGGGGTGTGGTGCTGCTCTTTGCGCGGAGCGCCTAGAACATGTGGCGCATGCCGAACTCGGTGCCGGTGGAGGCACGGTTGGGCATGGTGATCGCACCTGCCAGGGCTTGCGCGGCGCCGTTCCTGTTGCTGATGCGGGCCACCGTGGCGTACAGCGCGGTGCGCTTGGACAGGTTGTGCACGTAGCCGATGGCCAGCTTCGACGACGTTGGCTTCAGTGCCGCGGCGGCGGGTTCGAGCCGGTAGCGCGCATACGAGGCCTTGATCTCGCCAGGGCCGATGGGCAGCTGGAAGCCGACGAGCGCGCCCTTCGACTCGGTGTAGAGCTCGCTCGTGAGCTTCAGGTTCGACAGCGACGGACCGAAGGTGTAGGCCGCGCCGAGGTTGGTCACGCGCAGGTCGCCGCTCGCATAGCGCGTCCTGCCGGTGGCAATCGCGATGTTGAGGTCGCCGTTCGCATACCCCAGGCGCAGGCCCGTGTGGTTGCCGTCGCGCTCGTTCGACACCAGCGTGCCCGGCACCACCGAGGTGGAGTTGTTCTCGCCCATCGCGTACATCACCTGACCATAGAAGCCCCCCAGGCTGGCCGGCAGCAGGTAGCCGATGCTGTCCGATGCGCGCGTGCCCACGGGCGAGACCAGGCCACCGAGGCCCGAGAAATAGATCTGGTTGGCGCCGATGCCGCTGCCGGTGCCGAAGGGATCGAAGATGGCCGTGTTCCAGAAGGTGGGCACATAGTCGCGCCCCAGCCGGACCTCGCCGAACGGACCCGCGAGGCTCACCGTCGAACGGCGGTTGAAGCTCAGCGAACCCGTGGGCCCTGCGCCGCTGGCCTGGTTGTTGGCGTTCGAAGGAAAGCCCGTGCCGGTGTCGTTCTGCAGGCCCATCTCGAGCCAGAAGTTGGCCGACAGCCCGCCACCCAGGTCTTCGGTGCCGCGAAAGCCGAGGCGGCTGAACATGTTGCCGCTGTTGCTCAGCTGCACCGTGCTGCCCGCACCCGTGCCGCTGCCGCGTGTGTAGGTGACGGCCGCATCGACCTCGCCTTCGAGCACAGCTGTTTCGCAGGCGCCGCAGACGCCTTCCTTGCAGCTGTGGTCGGGGTTCAGGCCGGCGTCGATCAGGCTGTCGAGAATCGACTTGCCCGCCGGCACCTCGACGCTCTTTCCGCTCTTCGCGCACTGCACCACGTAGCTCTGCATGGCGCTGGGCGCCTCCACGTGCACTGCGGCGAAGCGTTCGATGTGTGCGTTGGCGTAGCCCAGTTGCTCACAACTCCGCTCGAACGCATCGAGCATCGGCGTCGGGCCGCAGCAGTAGTAGTGGCTGGTGGCGCCCTTGCCGGCCAGCAGCGCCGCGAGGCCGGGCGGTGCGCCCTTCTCGTCGTCGAAGTGCCAGGTCAGCTGCACCGACTTTTCCTTGGCCAGCGCCTCAATCGCATCGCAGAACGCAGCTTCCTTGCGGGTGCGTGCGCAGTACAGCAGCTCCACCGGCTTGCCGATGGCCACGAGCCGCTGCAGCATGCACCAGATGGGCGTCACACCGATGCCGCCGGCCACGAGCACCGAGCGGTCGGCGCCCTCCTGCAGCTTGAAGTTGTTGCGCGGCACCGAGATCGGCAGCGTCATGCCCACGCGCAATTGCTGGTGCACATAGCGCGAGCCGCCGCGGCTCTTGCGGTCGTTGAGCACACCGACCACGTAGCGCTGGCGGTCGCTCGCCGGATTGCACAGCGAGTAGCTGCGCACCAGCCCGTTGGGCAGGTGCAGGTCGATGTGGGAGCCGGCCTCGAAGGCAGGAAAATCCACGGCCGGCGTGGCCGGCCGGAACTCGACGCTCACGATGCCGTCGGCCTCGTAGCGCATGGTGTGCACGAGGGCGTTCAGCGTGGGAGAAGACATGGCGCGCTCGCTTCCCGGTCAGGCCGTGGTGGCTTCCGCCAGCTGCGCTTGTGCGAGGCCACGCATGTGGCGGCGCAGGCGCACGATGCCCAGGTCGTGCTGGTACAGGTTCTCGTGCTGGTTGGCGTCGGGCTCCATCTCTTCGAGCATCACGCGGTCCTGCTCCAGCACATGCCAGTGGCGCGCCTCGAGGCGGTTCTTGTAGAGGAAGCGCCAGGTATCGCGCTCCCAGCCCGGCTGAAGCTTGCGCACACGCCAGAAGAAGGTGGCCGTCACGCCCTTCGTGACCGGCGAGAAGGCGCCGATGATGATGAAGTTGCCGCCGGGGCCGCCGGTCTTCGGGTATGGAATCTCCAGGCGCATCCAGTGGATGCCGGTGTCGGCCCACTCGGTCCAGTCGAAGTTGACGTTGCACTGGCCTTCCTTCTCGAACACGAAGCCGATGTCGGTAGCGCGGATGCCGAACTTAGCGCTCGAGTCTCCCTCGGCCATCGAATGCGACTGCTTGTGCAGGTAGGTGCCGTACATCGGGTCCATCACGTTGTCGAGCACGTAGCGGTAGTCGCCCTTCCACTCGGTGTAGCAGAGGAAGGACGAATACTCGGCGTCGTCCGTGAGTTGCTCCGGCAGCACCAACGGCGGCGGAATGTCGACCGACTCCTTCGAGTTGTAGAGGAACACGGCACCGGCACGCTCCTGCACATGGAAATGCCGCGTGGCCTGCGAGCCTTCGAGCTTGCAGCCCGGGCTGCCGGGCACGCGCGTGACGACGCCGTCGTGGCGCACCTCGACGCCGTGATACGGGCACGAGAGCCTGTCCCCCAGCACCACGCCCTGCGACAGCGGCGCGCCGCGGTGCGGGCAGCGGTCTTCGAGCGCATGCAGCACCCCTTCGCCGTCGCGCCACAGCGCGAGCTTGCGGCCCAGGCGGCGCAGCGAGACGGGGTTCTCCTTGATGAAGTGCGAGGGGCAGATCGGGTACCAGAGGTCCTTGAGGACGATCTCGAGCAGGTGGTCGACCGGGTCTGCCTGGGCGGTTGCAACGGGGGTGATGGCGATGGTCATGGTGTTCTCTCTCTGTCTTTGCTCAGGCGCCGAGCACGGCCATTTCCTTGCGGTACAGCGCTTCGGTCCAGGGCTGGCCGCCGGGCGTGGCCAAGCCGCTGTCGTTGAGCCGCTGCACCAGGCCTGCAAGGTCATGGATGCCTTCGCCAAAGGCGCGTTCGATCACGTCGCCAAGCAGGTCTTCATAAGTGGTCGCGGGGCGCTGGCGCGCCTGGTGCGGTTGGAGATAGCGGTCTTGTTGCATCGTGGGCCTCCGGGGGAGTGAGAGGAATGAATCAGGCGGTGGCAGCGACGGGCGCGCCGAGCGGAACGGCCCAGGCGTCGTAGCCATAGACCCAGTCGGCGTTGCCGCCTTCGCGCAGCCAGTTGTTGCCGCGTAAGCCGAGCTGCACCTGGCCGGCGCGCTCGATACGGGCTTTTTCGTAGCCTTGCAATGCATCGGCCATGTCGGTCATCGCCACGCCTTCGAGATGACGGGCCAGCACCACGGCATCTTCGATGGCCATGCCGGCGCCCTGCGCCATGAAGGGCAACATCGGATGGGCGGCGTCGCCGAGCAGCGCCATGCGACCTTGCGCCCAGGCGGGCATCGGGTCGCGCTCGTACAGCGCGGTCTTGAGCACCGTGTCGCAGGCATCGAGCAAGGCGCGTGCCTCGGGGTGGTAGGCCACGTACTGCTCGCGCAGCTCGTCGACGCTGCCGGGCGCGGTCCACGATTCGAGGTGCCAGGTGTCCTGTGGCGTGGTGGCGAAGATGAAGATGTCCTTGCCGCGGTTGAGCGGGAAGGTGACGATCTGGCTCTGCGGGTTCGGACCCCACCACTTGGTGAAGGCGCCGAGGTTCGGCACACCGGCCACGCGCTCGGCGGGCACCACGGCACGGTAGGCGACGATGCCGGTGAAGCGCGGGCTCTCTGCGCCGAACATGGCGGTGCGCACGCAAGAGTGGATGCCATCGGCGCCGAGCAGCGCGCCGACGCGGGCGCTGGTGCCGTCGGTGAACGAGAGGCTCACGCCCTTTTCATCCGCGACGATGGTCTCGGCGCGCTTGCCGAGCGCGACCTGCTCGGCCGGGAACATGTCGGCCAATGCGGCGAGCAGGTCGGCGCGGTGGATGGTGAGCTGCGGCGCAGCCGTAGCGTTCTTCGGCCGAGTCGGCCATCTCCAGGCGCGAGGTCTCTTCGCCGGTGTCGTAGGTGCGGCTGATGCGGTGCGACGGGCGGGCCGCCGTCACGCGGGCCGCTTCGCCCACGCCGAGGCCGTCGAGCGCGCGCACCGCATTGGGCGTGAGGTTGATGTCGGCGCCGACGCGGGCGAACTGCTTCGCCTGCTCGAACACGATCACGTCATGCCCGGCACGCCGCAGCGCGATGGCAGCCACCAGGCCGCCGATGCCGGCACCGACGATGCCGATGGTGGATTCGCTTGTCTTCATGGGTGTCTCTGCTTTTGTCGTGGTCCGCGGCTCACTCGGCCACGATGTTGCGGGCCTTGATGATCTTTGCCCACACGGCCGTTTCATCGCCGCGTCGGTCATGCCCTGTGCCTTGAGGTGCTCGCGCACATCGGGCGCAGCCAGCATCTGCGCCGCATCCTTCGCGAGTTGCTCGACCACGGCGGGCGGTGTGCCCTTGGGCGCCAGGAGGCCATACCACGAGGTCACGGTCACGCCCGGGATACCCTGGCTCCGCCAGCGTCGGAATGTCGGGTACTGCCGCGCTGCGCTTGGCTTCTGTGATGCCCAGTGCAATGAGCTTGCCGTTCTTGATGAAGGGCATGGTCGCGGGCAGGTTGCTGAACATCAGCGGCACCGAGCCGCCGAGCACGTCGTTGAGCGCCGGTGGCGTGCCCTTGTAGGGCACATGCAGCAGGTCGATGCCGGCCTGCTGCTTGAACAGCTCGCCCGCCAGGTGCAGGCCGCTGCCCACGCCCGGCGAGGCATACGACAGCGTGCCGGGCTTGGCCTTGGCCATCGCCACCAGTTCCTTGGCGCTCTTGATGCCTGACGAGGGCGAAGCCACCAGCACGTTGGGCGCCTTGGCGAGCATGGTGACGGGCACGAAGTCCTTCTCGATGTCGAACGGAAAGTTCGGCATCAGCGTCGGGTTGATCGTGAGGTTGCCGGCCGGCACCACGAGCAGCGATGTGGCCATCGCCCTTGGCGCGCTTGACCTTGTCGATGCCGATGTTGCCGGCCGCGCCGACAAGGTTCTCGACCACTGCGGCCTGGCCGTAGCGCTTGGCGAGTCCGTCGGAGAGCACGCGGGCCAGCGTGTCGACCGGGCCGCCGGGCGGGAACGGCGAGACAATGGTGAAGCGGTCGCTCGACAGCTGCTTCTGCGCATCGCTCTGCGCATGCACGGGCGAGGCGATGGCGAGGGCCGTCAGCGCTGCGAGCAAAAGGGAGAAGGAAAAACGTCGTTGCATGGCGGTCGTGCGATTCATTTCTTTTCGGTGAGGAAGGCGCCCTTCGGTCCCTCTGCGTTCTTTTGACGGCGGGTGTTGCCATCGAGGCCGCCATCGACCGCCCATTCGGCGAACACCGTCGGGCCCGGTTCGAATTCGCGCGGCTGCCAGTCGGCGGTGAGCTGGTCTTCGTCGGCGTAGTACTCGATGAGTCCACCTGCCGGGTTCTTGAAGTACCAGAAGTAAGCCGACGACACCGGATGACGCCCCGGGCCCAGTTGCGTTTCCCAGCCGCGGCGCGAGAAATGCAGGCCACCGCCGAAGACTTCGTGGATGTCGCGCACGGTGAAGGCCACATGGTTGAGCCCACGCTTGCCCGAAGGAATCTGCAGCAGGAACAGATCGTGGTGACCGCCCTCTGCCGCGCAACGCATGAAGGCGCCGCGGTTCGGGTAGCTGTCGGACGAGACGAAGCCGAAGCGCTGCGCGTAGAAAGCGCTCGTGCCCAGCACGTCGTTGACGAAGAAAACCACATGGCCGACTTCGATCGGCATCGCGCGTTCGTAGATCGGTGCGGCCTGGTTGATGCGCGGCTTGGCGTTCCAGGTGTTCATCGCGCCGCAGTCGACTTCGACGGCGTGCTTGCGGCTGATCTGCAAACGCACGGCAAGGCCGTTGGGGTCGATGCAGCCGATGCGGCGTGCGCCATCAACGGTGCTGTCGAAGAAGGCCGGGTCTTGCGCGATGGCGGCGGCGTAGCGATCGAGGTCCGCATCGCTTTCCACGCCCCACACCACTTCACGCAGCGTCGGGCCCTCTTCCATCGCGGGCGGCAGGCCGGCCTTGTCCAACGCCGCGACGACCACCTTGCAACCGTTGAGGCACTCGAAGACGAGTTCATCGGCCGCTTCCGACTTCAGCACGAGGCCCCAGTCTTCGAAGAAACGGCGGCAGGTGGGCAGGTCGTCTGCCCCGTAGGTGATCTGGTCGATGCCTAGAACGCTCATGGTGGTGTCCTCTTCAGTTCGCCCACGGGAGCGGTTGTTCATTGGTTCCCCAGTACATGCTCTTCTGCTCCATGTACTGGAAGATGCCTTCGCGGCCCTTCTCGCGGCCCAGGCCGCTGTCGCGCCAGCCGCCGAAGGGCGTCGAGACCGAGAACTGCTTGTAGGTGTTGACCCAGACCGTGCCGGCCTGCACCGCGCGGCCCAGCTTCCAGGCGCGCTTGAAGTCGCGGCTCCAGATGCCGGCGGCGAGCGCGTAGACGCTGTCGTTGGCCTGCGCGATCAGCGATTCCTCGTCGTTGAAGGGCATCGCGACGAGCACCGGGCCGAAGATTTCTTCCTGGCTGATGCGGGCGCTGTTGTCGAGGCCTTCGATGATGGTCGGCTTGTAGAAATAGCCCTTGTCATAGCCAGCACCATGCGGGCGCACACCGCCGGTGCGGATGCGGCCGCCTTCGGACACGCCGAGGTCCACATAGCGCTCGATGCCTTCACGGTGCTTCACGGTGCTTCGCGGTGCTTCGCGGTGCTTCGCGGTGATCAGCGGACCCATCTGGGTCTGCTCCGACGCCGGATCGCCCACGCGCAATGCGTTGGCACCTTCAGCCAGACGCGTCAGGAACTCGTCGTAGATGCTCCGCGCCACGAACAGGCGCGAGCCCGCAATGCACGACTCACCCGACGAACTGAAGATGCCGTAAAACACGCCGTTCACCGCATGGTCGAGGTCCGCGTCTTCGAGCACCATCGTGGGCGACTTGCCGCCCAGCTCCAGCGAGACCGGCATCATCTTGTCCGCCGCGATGTGCGCGATGTGCTTGCCGGTGGTGGTGCCGTCCGTGAACGACACGCGCTTGACCAGCGGATGCTTGGTGATTGCATCGCCGATGACCGAACCCTTGCCCGGCAGCACGCTGACGATGCCCTTCGGCACGCCGGCCTTCTCGCAGATGCGTGCCAGTTCCAGCGCCATCAGCGGCGTGACTTCGGCGGACTTGACGACCACCGCATTGCCGGCCGCCAGCGCGGGCGCGAGCTTCTGGGCTTCGCTCGCGATCGGCGAGTTCCACGGCGTGATGGCAGCGACCACGCCCATGGGCTCATGCACGCTCATCGTGACGAAGGCGCCGCGCGAAGGCGTGATGGTTTCTTCCAGCGTCTCGAGCGCAGCCGCGAAGAACTGGAAGGTGCCTGCCGCGCTGGCCACGAGGTTGCGCGTTTCGCTGATCGGCTTGCCGTTGTCCAGGCGCTGCTTCTGCGCGAGCGATTCGCCCTCTTCGCGGATCAACTGTGCCACGCGGTGCAGCACGGCCGCGCGCTCGTGCGGCAGGCGCTGCGCCCAGCCGCTGGTGCGGAACGCATGGTCGGCCCGCACGATGGCCTCTTCGACATCGACCAGGCTTGCGGCCTTCAGGCGCGCGATCGACTCGCCCGTGGCGGGGTACAGGCTCTCGTACACGTCGCCGCCACCCAGGCGCCATTCGCCGGCAATGCAGATCGGAAGAAGTTCGGAAGAAATCATGGGGGGAAGCTCAGATGGCAAGGGCCGCAGCCCGGTTGCGCAAGGCGCGCACGGCGCTGTAGACGGTGAGCGTGGAAGTCTTGAGGTTGACCGCGAGCGGCTTGTTGCGCATGGTCAGCTCGAAGCTGCCGAAGGCGCCTTCGGCTTCGACGGTATGCACGTTCTCGGTGGTGGCCGGGTCGGCGATCAGGCGCACCAGCGTCTTGTCGAGCCCCAGCCCCGCGAACGACACGGTGGCCGCGACGTTCGCGTTCTTCGGGTAGAGCAAGGCGGCTTCGCGTGCGCTGCCTTCGAAGATCACGGTCTCCTGCGTCAGCGCGTCGAGATCGCGGCCCTGTTCGGCCGGCGTGCCCTTCCAGGCTTGCGGAGGCTTGCGGCCCGTGTAGCGCACGCTGTCCAGTCCGCCAATGCGGGCGGCAGCCAGTGCATCGATGCCACCGATGGCGCCGGCGATCAACTGCACCTGCGTGCGGCCGGCGACCGCGGCGGCTTCGAGCTTTTCAGCCAAGCCTGCAGCCGACAACGCACCTACCGAGGCGACGATGCAGGGCGTGCCGCGTGCGAGCGCCGGCAGCACATGCTCCTCGATGGCCGCGTGTCCGGCGGTCTCGACCACGAGGTCGATGCCGGTCGCAGGCACGCTGCTGGAAACCTGCACACCGGGCACAAGCTTCTGCGCCGCAGCCACGCCGTCGGCCGGCACGACGATGGCCACCACCGCCAGGGCGGCATCGCCCTTGAGCAGCTCGAGCACCGAGGTGCCGATGGCACCGCAGCCGATGAGTGCAACGCGCAACACGGTCACGTCCTTCACTCCACCGACGCAGCGGCCTTGCCGAGCGCCGGGATCTGGGTCACGGTGTTGGTCGGCGGGCCTGCGAAGGCGCTCTTGAAGTCGCCGATCGAGAGCATGTCGATCTCGAGCAGGAACGGGCCGGGCCTGGCGAGCGCCTCGCCGAGCTTCGCTTTCAGGTCGTCCATGCGCTGCACGCGGGCGTGCGGCAGTGCTAGCGATGCACACAGCATCGCGTAGTCGGGTGTGTGCAGGTCGGCATAGCAGCGGCGGCCGCCGTACTGCGCGTCCTGGATGTTCTTGATGACGCCGTAGCCCTTGTCGTTCATGAGCACGATCACCATGTCGGCTTTCTCCTGCACCGCGGTCGCGAGTTCACCGAGGTTCAGGATGAAGCCGCCGTCGCCGGCCAGGCAGAAGGTCTTGCGGCCCGAAGCCGTCTCGGCCGCGCCGACGGCCGCGCCGATGGCCATCGGCATGCCCTGCCCGATGCCGCCGCCCGTGGCGTGCACGCCCGCGCTGGGTTCGAAGATGCGCAGCTCGCGGTTGCCCCAGGTGCTGTTCGACACGGTGACGTCGCGCACCCAGTTGAACTTGCGGCCTGCTGCGGCTTGCAGTTCCTTGACGAGCGCAGCGTATGGGCCGAGGCCGTCGGTCAGCGAGGCGACGGCCTGCTCGTGCGCGGTGCGCAGCTCGGTGAGCAGCGCCGGGTCGGCCTTGTACTTCGCGGCTTCGAGACGGTCGACCAGGCCTTCGAGGGCCAGCGCGGAATCGCCGTACACGAACAGGTCCGTCGCATAGCCGCGGCCTTCCGCGGCGGCATCGGCATCGATGCGCAACAGCGGACGCGGCAGCTTCAGCTCGTACTTCAGCGTTTCGTTGCCGCGCAGACGCGAGCCGACGACCAGCATCGCATCGCAGCGCTGATAGAGCGCCTCGACGGGCTTGTGGATGTTGTAGGAGCCGAGTGAGCCCGCGTCGTCTTCGGGCACCGTGCCGCGGCCCTGCGTGGTCGTGACCACACCGAAGCCGAGCTTCTGCAGGCGCTGGATGGCGGCGCCGGCATGGCGCGCGCCGCCACCGACACACAGCATCGGACGCTTGGCAGCGGCCAGGCGCACGGCCAGCGCGTCGAGCGAGACAGCGGAAGGAACGGGCCGCTCGATGGGCAGCGGCGACAGATCGGCCGGCATCGTCGTGAGCGCGGACTGGATGTCGATCGGAATCTCCACGCTGACCGGGCCGGTCGGCGCCGTCAGCGCCAGCTGCACCGCGCGCTTGAGCGTGCCGAGCACCGTCTCGACGCTGCGCACGCGCAGGGCCGCCTTCGACACCGCCTTGAGCATGGTGAGCTGGTCCGGTGCCTCGTGGATGTACGACATGCCCCTGTCGAGATAAGGCGTCTCAATCTGCCCCGTGATGTGCAGCAGCGGCGCACCGGCCGTCAGCGCCTCGACCATGCTGCCCGCGATGTTGCCGGCCGCAGGGCCCGTGCTCGTGAGGCACACGCCAAGGCTGGCGGTCGAACGCGCATAGGCATCGGCCATGTTGCCGGCCCCGGCTTCGCCGCGTGCAGGCACGAAGCGGATCGCGCCGCGCTGCGCGAAGGCATCGAGGATCGGCATGTTGTGGATCGAGATCACGCCGAAGGCCGCCTTGACGCCGCACTGTTCGAGAAAGGCCGCGACGACTGCGCCGACCGTGACCGTGTTGTTGTTGGGTTTATGCATGGCGCGACAGGCCTCCGGAGATATCGATGTGGCTGCCCGTCGTGTAGGACGCGAGGGGCGAAGCTAGGAAAAGGATCGCGCGTGCGGCTTCGGTCGGAAGCCCCAGGCGACCCAGCGGGATGTGTTTGTTCTTCGCGAGCTGGCCGCTCCAGGCGGACCAGTCGAGCGATTTGTCTTCGCGCGCCTCGAAGCGGCGGCGCCACTGGCCCGACTCGACCAGGCCGATCAGGATGCCGTTGACGCGCACGCCCTGCGGCGCGAACTCGGTGGCCATCGAACGCACGAGGTTCAAGAGGCCGGCGCGTGCCGCCGAGGTGGCGACCATGTGCGGCTCGGGCTGGCGTGCCAGCAGCGAGTTGGCGCAGACGATGGCAGCATCGCCCAGCACGGCACGCTGCGCCGCGAGCTGCGGCAGGAAGGCGCGCGTGGGGTTGATGACGGAGAAGAACTTCAGATTGAGTTCCTCGGTCCAGGCCGCATCATCGGTGTCGGTGAAGGTGGAGACGCGCCCCTGCCCCGCGTTGTTGACGAGCATCGAGGCCGAGCCGAGCGCGGCTTCGCTCGCGGCGGCGAAGGCCTTGACCGCGGCGCCGTCGAGCACGTCGCAAGACTGTGCGAAGAGCTTGGCGCCGGGGAACTGCTCGCGCAGGCCGGCCACCGCGCGGTCCAGCCGCTCGGCGCTGCGGTCGCACAGCGCGACGGATGCGCCACTCGCGAGCAGCAGTTCGACGGTCGCGAGGCCGATGCCCGAGGAGCCGCCCGTGACAACGGCCACGCGGCCTGCCAACGCGTCGGCGGCAAGGAAATGAGAAGGTGCCTGCATCGTCATGACCGTCATGCGCTACGAAGCGGAACCACCTTGCCGGCACGCGCAGGCGAGTAGTTCAGCAGGCTCGAGATCTCTTCGGCAGTGCTGCGCACGCGCAGCACCATCTCGTCCATGCGGTTCTCCTCGATGTGGCCCGAGGTGATGGTCGCGCCCAGCGCCGCCACGATGTGGCCGCTGTGGTCGCGCACCGGCGCCGCGATGCTGGAGATGTTCGATTCGAAAAAACCCTCGCCCAGCACATAGCCGCGCGAGCGGTCGGCCTGCACCATGTCGAAGAGTTCGTTCACGGTCTTGGGCGTGCTCGGCGAGAAGGTCTCGAGCCTGTCTTCGGGGTAGAGCGCGCGCAGCTGCGGCAGCGTGAGGTCTTCGAGCAGCACGCGGCCGAGCACCGTGGCATGGGCCGGCAGGCGCGTGCCCACGGTGACCGAACTGGCGAACGGCGTGGGCGGCGCCACCTTGGCGACGTAGACGATCGAGCGGCCGTCGCGCACCACCAGGTTGCAGGGCGTGCGCAGCTCGTCGCACAGGCGGTTGAGCAACGGCGTGCCGAGCTGCGTGAGCTCCAGCGAGGCGAGGTACTCGAAGCCCAGGCGCAGCACCGCGAGGCCGAGACGGTAGTCGCGGCCGCCCTCGGCACGCTCGAGAAAGCCCATGTTCTCCAGCGTGGTGAGAAGCCGGAACACGGTCGAGCGCGGCAGGTCGAAGCGGCGGGCCAGTTCGGGCGCGGAGAGCGTGCGGCTCTCGCGGCTGAACTCGCACAGCATGCGCAGGCCGCGTTCGAGCGCGGGCACGTTGTAGCGGTCGGCGCCCTCTTCCATCACTTCGTTGTCGTTGGTGGCCATAGTTGTTCGTTCTTCCCGTTGGTTGTCTTATTGTGTCTTCTGTCAGGCGGCGAGCGCTTCGCGCAGCAGGGCGGCGACGGCTTGCGGCTGTTCCACGTAGCTGGCGTGTCCGGCACCGGCGATCGGTTCGAGCGGCACGCCGCACCGGCGTGCGACTTCGGCGCAGGCCTCGGGCGTGGTGACGACATCGAGCGTGCCGCAGGCCACGCGCACCGGCATGGCGGGCGGCAGGTCGGCGTTGCACAGCAGCTCGACGGCCTGGCGGTAGCCGCCGTCGTTCAGCCGCGCCATGTTCCAGCGCACCCATTGGCGCGCGAGTTCGCTGGCGGTGTCGGACAGCAGCCGGCCCGAGCGCTTCGCGGCCATGCCGGCGATGCCGAGTTCGTCGAGCGCGGCGAGCCGTTCGGTGCGCACCTTGGCGCGGGCTTCGGCGCGCGACGGTGCGCCGTAGCCGGTGGCCGGGCTGATCAGCACGAAGCGGCGGATGCGCGAAGCCAGGGCCGAATCGGCGCGCGCGGCCGAGGCCGCGGTGAGCGCGCCGAGCGAATGGCCGACCAGCACGCAGGATTGCACGTCGAGCGCATCGAGCAAGGCGTGCAGCCGCTCTGCGTAGTCCGCAGCGGATGGCGCTGCGGGAACGAGCGGCGTCGACGCACCGTAGCCCGGCGCGTCCCACGCGATCACGCGGGCCTGCGGCGCGAGCAGCAAGGCGACGTTGAGCCACGAGGCCGCGCCGGACCCAATGCCGTGCAGGCAGACGACGGCCGGCCCCGCTCCGTGTTCACGCACCGACACCACGGCGCCGCCGCCGACCGGCACAGGGCGGGCCGGAAAGCGGGCGTCCAGCAGCGCCAGCTCGGAAGCCGGCAGCGTCAGCGCGTCGGTGACGATGGCGTCGTTCATGGCTTCTTCAGCGCTTGATCTTGGCGAGCGGATGATCCGCAGGGTATGTCGGACGCACAGGCGTCTTCGAGCCCAGCATCACGCACATCAGCGCGTCCTCGTCGCCGATGTTGATTTCTTCGCGATACACGCCAGGTGGCACCGAGATGAGGTCGCGGTCGGTGAGGATGGTCTCGTAGCGCTCGCCGTTCTGCTCGATCACCACCTTGAGCTTGCCGCAGATCAGGAAGAACACTTCTTCCACGTCGGTGTGCAGGTGCGGCGGGCCTTCGTGGCCGGCCGGGATGACCATGGTCGAGAAGGTGAAGTGCTCGGCGGCCACGGTGTTCGAGTCGCTCGCCACGCCGGTGCCGCCCGTGCCCACGTAGCGCATCTGTGCGCGGCGGAACTTGGGGTCGAGGTCGGCCTGGAACTTCAGCGCGTCCCAGTCGTACTTGCGCGTCTCGTAGCGCGCGACGCGGCTGGTCATCCACGCTTCGAGGCTCGTGCCTTCGGGGCGCGCCAGGCTGGTGCCGGCCGCGGGGTCGATCTTCTGTTGCTCGGACAAATCGCTCATCGGGAAACTCCTTCGTAGGAAAAGTTAGTGCATCGCAAAGCCGCCGTTGACGGCCAGCAGCTAGCCCGTCACGAAGCGTGCGAGGCCGGAAAGCAGGTACAGCGTGGCGCCGCACACGTCGGCGGCCTGCTGTTCGCGCGGGATGGCGCGGCCTTCGAGGTACTTCTGGTGACGCGCCATCGGCACGTACTCAGTGGCCTCGACCAGCGTGAGGCCCGGGGCCACGGCGTTGACGGTGATGTTGTCGCCGCCCCATTCGCGCGCCAGCGAGCGCGTCATCGAGATGACGGCACCCTTGCTCGAGGCGTAGGCCAGCAGGTTGGGCGCGCCCCAGAGCGCGGTGTCGGAAGCCAGGTTGACGACAGCGCCGCGGCCGCTCGCGGCCAACGCGGGCTGGCAGGCGCGGCCCATGAGCCAGGTGCCGCGCACGTTGACGTTCATCACGCGGTCCCAGGTATCGATCTCGAGCGCATGCGCGTCGCGGCCGCCCGAGTTAGTGATGGCAGCGTTGTTGACGAGGCCGCCGAGCAGGCGGATGGCTTCGGCAGCGCAGGCCTCGATGGAAGCCGGGTCCGACAGGTCGACGGCGAGCGCATGCGCCTTGTGGCCGGCATCGCGCAGCGCCTTCGCTTCGGTTTCGGCCAGCTCGCCGAGGATGTCGGCCAGCACCACGCTCGCGCCCGCGGCGGCGATGCACTGCGCGAACGCGAGGCCCAGGCCGCGTGCGCCGCCAGTCACGAGGACGCGGTGGCCGGCCAGCAGGTTGGCCGGCAGTTCGGCCAGCAGGGCCTGCAGGCTCGAAGGATCGGGAATGGCTTTGAGTTCGGACATGGGATGCTCAATCGGCCTGGATGCCGAGCTCCTTGATGACCTTGCCGAAGCGCGCGTAGTCGGCGGCATTGGTCTTGCCGAGCACCTCGGCATCGCCGCCGACCGGCGTGGTGCCGAGCACGGCCATGCGCGCGACGATGTCGGGCATCTTGAGGATCTCGTTGAAGTGGCCGTTCAGCGTCTTGACGATCTCGGGCGGCAGCTGGCGCGGGCCCCAGAGGCCGTTCCACGCCGTCACCTCGACGTCCTTGTAGCCCAGCTCCAGCAGCGTCGGAACCTTGGGCGCGAGCGGCGAGCGCTCGCGCGAGGCCACGGCCAGCGGCAACAGCTTGCCGTTGGCGAAGTAAGGCGCCACCGGGCCCAGTGTGATGAAGGTGACGGGCACATGGCCGCCCAGCACGTCGTTGACCGCGGGCGCCACGCCCTTGTACGGCACGTGCGCCAGGTTGGCGCCCGACGCGCGGGCGAACATCTCGCCCAGAATGTGCATCGGCGAGCCGCTGCCCGGGCTCGCATAGGAGAGCGACTTGTTGGCGCCCTTCGCGGCGGCAACGGCGTCCTTCAGGCTGGTGAAGCCGCTTGCGCCGCTCGCCACCAGGAACAGCGGCTGGCTGCCGGTCTGCACGATCGGCGTGAAGCCATTGAGCACGTCGTAGCCCGACGCTCCGTTGGTCTTGAGCACCAACTGCGCGATCGAGAAGGTGCTGGGCGCGAGCAGCAGCGTGTAGCCGTCGGGCGCGGCCTTCGACACATAGCCGCTGCCGATGATGCCGCTGGCGCCCGGACGGTTGTCGACCACCACCGGCTGCCCCACCCGCGCCGAGAGCTTCTCGGCGAAGAGCCGCGCCAGCGCAGCGGTGTCGCCACCCGCCGGATAGGCGACGACCAGCGTGATCGGCTTGGCTGGATAGTTCTGCGCCCAGGCAAGTCCGGTGACGCAAGCGGCGGCCAGGGAAATGGCGGCTGCGATGGCATGGCGGCGTGAGTGTTTCATGGGTCCGTGGGGTTGGTGTTTGTTTCTCTAATAAAACAACGATTTATTAATGGAACGCACGAAGAATACCCAGGAAGACAACTTCATGACTAGGTAGAAACCCTGAATCGCGCAACCCAACGTAAACAGGGCGGCCTTTGGGGCCGCCCTGCTCGGGGGTTGGGTGTCGACCTGCTCAGCCGCCGTAGCGCGCCACGGTCAGGCCTTCCATGTCGATCTCCGGCGCCTTGCCGGCGACCAGGTCGGCCATCACGCGGCCGGTGCCGGCGGCCATGGTCCAGCCGAGCGTGCCGTGGCCGGTGCTCAGCATCAGGTTGGGGATGCGCGTGGCGCCGATCACCGGCGTGCCGTCGGGCGTCATGGGGCGGAGGCCCGTCCAGAAGGAGGCGTCGCGCACATTGCCGCCCTTGGGGAAGAGATCGGTCACGACGTGTTCGAGCGTGTCGCGGCGGCGCGGGTGGAGCGCGAGGTCGAAGCCCGAGAGCTGCGCCGTGCCGCCCACGCGGATGCGGTCGCCGAGCCGCGTGACGGCCACCTTGAAGGTTTCGTCCATCACGGTGGACTCGGGGGCGCCGCCTGCGTCGGTGATGGGCACGGTGATCGAGAAGCCCTTGACCGGGTACACCGGCAGCGGAATGCCCAGCGGCCTGACCAGCGCGGGCGAGTAGCTGCCGAGCGCGACCACGTAGCGGTCGGCCGTGAAGCTGCCCCCGTCGGTGCGCACCGCCGTCACGCCCTTGGCCGCATCGTGCTCGAGGGCCTGGATGTTCACGCTGAACCTGAAGGTCACACCCGCCGCCTCGGCCAACTTGGCCAGCGCCTGCGTGAAC
The DNA here is from genome assembly GCA_945860785.1 of Variovorax sp. YR752. GTDB lineage: Bacteria > Pseudomonadota > Gammaproteobacteria > Burkholderiales > Burkholderiaceae_C > Variovorax. The sequence goes on from CAMATD010000075.1 coordinate 21,119, forward strand.
TTGAAGCAGTCGCCGGTCTCGTCGCCCGGCAGGCGCAGGCCGCCGACGAACTTGTCCTTCACCGCGGCGAGCGCGGGCTCGTACTGCACGCAGCCTTCGCGGTCGAGCACCTGGTAGGGCACGCCGGAGGCCTTGAGTACTTCGACGTCCTTCGAGGTGCCGTCGAGTTGCTGCTGTGTGCGGAACAACTGCAGCGTGCCCTGCATGCGCTCGTCGTACTGGATGCCGGTGTCGGCGCGCAAGTCCTTGAGGCAATCGCGGCTGTATTCGGCGAGCCGCACCATGCGCCCCTTGTTGAGTTCGTAGCGCACCTGCGTGCAGTTGCGCAGCATCGACAAGCCCCAGCGCCACATCGCAGGGTCGAGCATGGGCTTGACGACCAGCGGGCTGTGCTGCATCAACATCCACTTGATGGCCTTGACCGGCACGCCGGGCCCGGCCCAGGGCGCAGAGTAGCCGGGCGAGACTTCGCCCGCATTGCCGAAGCTGGTTTCCAGCGCGGGTGCCGCCTGGCGCTCCAGCACTGTGACCTCGTGACCGGCGCGTGCCAGGTAATAAGCCACCGAGGTGCCGATGACACCGCTGCCGAGAATCAAGACCTGCATGAGAACAACCCTTTGAAAGCCGGAGGCGGCAATGGCCCGAGGGTATAGGCTAAGCGCTACAGGCCCAGGGCATCCTGCAATTGCCGTGCCGGCCAGCGCTGCGGCTGTTGCGGCCAGGCTTCGAGCAAGGCGACCATGCGCGCGTTGCTCGGTGCGCTCAGGCCGTGTTCCTGCGCGAGGCGCACCACCTCGCCGCTGAGCGCGTCGATCTCGGTGCGCCGGCCCAGTGCCAGGTCGTCGGCCATGCTGGAGCGGGCCTTGGCATCGATGCGCAGCATGCGCGCCGCGACGATGCGAAACAGCCAGTCGGGCAGGCGCAGCAGGCCGGGCCGCCGCTGCGCCGGAACGGCCGCCACCTGCGCGGGGGCGATGCCGCTCGCGCCGAGCACGCCGAGCGTCTCGTCGATGAGGGCCGCGAAGCATTGCCGGTAGCCGCGCTGCATCAACTCGTCGCGCAGCGGCAGGCCGGAGAGCGCATTGACGGGGTTGTTGAGATTGAGCAGCAGCTTGCCCCACTGCACCGGCAGCAGGTCGGCATGCAGGTCGAGCGGCACGCCGGCACGCTCGAACACGGGCAGCCAGGGGCGCAGTGCTGCGTCGTCCTTGGCCGCGAGCCGGCCGGGGGTTCCGCGGTGGAAGGTGCCTTCGCCGATCTCGGCCACGTTGTACGGCACCATGCCGGGCAGCACATTGAGCGAGGGGCCTGCCTGCGATGCGGCGGCGCTGTTCGAAATGCCGTTCTGCATCGAGACGACCGTGGTGCCCGCGGGCAGCGCGAAAGCCAGTTCGGCCGCCGCCTCG
>CAMATD010000076.1 GCA_945860785.1 Variovorax sp. YR752
AAGCCCGGCGCGCTCAACTACGGCAGCATCGGCAGCGGCACCGCAAGCCACCTGGCGGCCGAGCTGTTCAAGCAGCGCACCGGCATCGAGATGACGCACATCCCCTACCGTGGTGCCGCGCCCGCGCAGACCGACCTGATGGCGGGCCAGATCCAGGCGCTGTTTGACAACCCCGTCGCGCTGGCGCCGCAGGTCCGCAACCTGCGCGCCGACATGCTCTCCAAGGGCGTTGCCCCGCAGAGCCTGAGCCCCGAGCAGTTCGCGCAGAAGATCCATGCCGACATCGCGCTGTGGGGCGGCATCGCCCGCGCCGTCAATGCGAAGGCCGATTGATGACCATGCAGCTTGTTCGCGTATTCGCCATGCCCGGTGCCGACAGCGGCGGCAACCCTGCCCCTGTCTGGCTCGGTGCCGACGACATGACCACTGCGCAGATGCAGGAACACACGCGCGTCAGCGGGCACGAGTCGGTGTTCGTGCTGAAGCCTTCGAGTGCCGACTACCACTTCCGCATGCGCTACTTCGTGCCGCGGCACGAGATGGAGATGTGCGGCCACGCGACCATCGGTGCGCTGTGGCTGTTGCATGAGCGCGGTCTTTGGAATGGCGAGCCGGTGGCCGTCGAGACCTTGAGCGGAACGGTCGAGGGTCGCCATGTGCAGGGCACGGTCGAGATCAGCCAGCCGAGCGCCGAGGTACACGTCGTGGGCGATGCGCTGGTGCAGGAGATTGCCCGTTGCCTCGGCGTGGAGATGCGGCAGATCGTCGGCCCGGTGCTCAATGCAGCGACCAGCCGCGTCAAGACGCTGATCCGCCTCGAAAGCCTCGACATGCTGCACACGCTGCGCGTTGACTTGGCCAGCGTCGAGGCGCTGTGCGACCAGCTTGGTTCCACCGGCCTCTATCCTTTTGCGCTCGCCGACAGCGATGGTCCGGTCGTCAGCGCACGGCAGTTCCCGCGCTCGTCCGGCTATCCGGAAGACGCCACCACCGGGATCGCCGCCGCAGCATTGGCTTGGGGCCTGCGCGAACAGGCGTTGGCGGGCGATACGGAAACCCTGGTGACCGTCCGGCAGGGAGAAGCCATGGGCTCACCCTCGATGATCGGCGTCCGGCTGCCGGCACGTGGGCGGGAATCGCAAGGCTGCTGGCTGCGCGGCGAAGCGCAGGCGATGGAGGTCAGGCGCCCAGCAGCTTGACCAGCAACGGCACCAGCAACGCCGTCGCAATACCGTTCAGCCCCATCGCGAGCGCCGAGAACGCGCCGGCCGTTTCGTTCACCTGGATGGCTCGCGCCGTGCCGATGCCGTGCGCCGCCATGCCGACGGCGAAGCCGCGCACCGCAGGCTCCTTGATGCGCAGCAGGTTCAGCAGGCCAGTCGCCATGATCGCCCCCGAGATGCCCGCAACGGCGGCCGCCACCGCGGCCAGCGACGGCAAGCCGCCGATCTTCTCCGCCACGCCCATCGCGATGGGCATGGTCGCCGACTTCGACGCGATCGACATGATCAGCTCGTGCGAACCGCCCAGCGCCCAGGCAATGCCGATGGCCGAGACGATCGCGGCCACCGAGCCCACCAGCAACGCCACGCCGATAGGCAGCCACAACCGCCGCAGCCGCGCGACTTGGCCGTAGAGCGGCACGGCCAGCGCCACCGTGGCCGGGCCGATCAGGAAGTGAACGAACTTCGCGCCTTCGAAGTACGTGTCGTAAGGCGTGAGCGTGACGAGCAGCACCGTCACGATGACGGTCACCGATATCAGCACCGGATTGACCACCGGATTCGCGCCGCTGCGCTTGTGCAGCCACAGCGCGCCCAGGTACGCCAGCAGCGTGAGCGACAGCCACAGCAGCGGCGACTGCGCAAGAAAGACCCAGATTTCGGACAGCTTGGCGGGCGCGGTCATTCGGCGCTCTTTCCGGTGATGCGGATCATCCAGCGGAATGTGAGCGCGGTGACGGTCATGGTGAAGGCCGCACCCACGATGCCAGCCGCGAGGAACGGCAACCACTCGCGCCCCACCCGTTCGAAATGCAGCATGACGCCGGTCACCGCCGGGATGAACAGCAGCATCAGGTTGCGCAGCAGATGGCCCGAGGTGTCGGTCAGGGCTTGCGGCACGCCACCGCGCACGAGCAGCGCGATGAACAGCAGCACCATGCCGATCAGCGGACCGGGAATCGGCAGGCTGAGCCACTGCACGAGCAACTCGCCGGCCAGTTGGCAAAGGAAGAGCGTGGTGATGGCGTAGAGCATGTTTCTGTGAGGTGTCCGTTCAATCTTGGGCCGAAGCGGCTGCGCGTGTCCAGGCCTCCTTCAGCGCCTGTTGGCTCTGCGGGGGGAGTACGCCGAGCCGGACGTGGCCCGGCAGGCCGAAGGAGGCGCAGTCGCGCAGCTTGATGCCTTCGGCGCGCAGCGCTGCGGCCAGTTGAGGGTACGGCAGGTCGGTGCGCGCGCAGAAGAAATTGGCGTCGCTGGGCAGACAGTGCCAACCCAGCGATTTGCAGAGGGCGCGTTGCTGTGCCTTCCAGATGCGCAAGGTCTGCAGGCTTTGGGCGAGCCAGGCTTGTGCTTCGACGCCGGTCCAGGTTTCGAGCAACGCCACGCCGTGGGTGCCCAGCGGCCATGAGGATGCCAGTCGTTCGAGCCGCTGCATCAAGGACGCGGCAGCCGCGTCGTCAGGCGCGACCGTATAGGCAGCACGGATTCCGGTGAGGCCCATGGCCTTGTTCGGCGTCCACAGTTGCCAGAGGCGGTTGCGCTGTGCGATGTCGAGCGAAGCCCGGCCTTCGAGGCGCAGCGGTTCGTAGGCCATGTCGAGCACGCAGGTGCTGCCGGCGTCCGTATGCGATGCGAGATCGACCTGCGCTTGACCCAGCGGACTCGATGGCCCGCAACACCAGTGCAGCGCCGCACCGTCGTGTGGTTCGGGCTCGCGCAGCACCTGAAAGCCCCAGGCCTGCGCCGCGCGCTCGTAGTCGCCGTAGCTGTGCGCCGGCAACCAGACCTGTCGTCCACCACCCTGCGCGACGGCAGCGCTGACGCGATGGATGAATTCGCTCGCGCTCGCCGCGATCACGATGCGTTCGGCCGTCACGCCATGAAAGGCCGCGAGCCTGTCGCGCAACGCCGTGTAGCGCGGGTCCGGGTAGTGCGCCGCGTCGGCCGCGCGCAGCGTGGCCAGCACGGCCGGGCATGGGCCGACCGCGTTGCCGTTGGTCGAGAAATCGTGCCACGCAACACCGGACGCGTCGGGACCGCCGTGCACGGGGGTGGCATGCGAATCCATCGTCACTCCCACCTCATGCCAACAGCCGCAACAATGACCAGCGATGCGCACAGCGCCCATGCCAGCACGGCCCTGCCGCCCAGTTGCGCCGTGCGCTGCATGTCGGCGGCAGAGGGCGCCCGCCCTTCCCCATTCAGCGCATACACACCCGGCTTGGCAAGCCGCACGCCGAGCAGCAGCGCCATTGCCGCCATCGGCCAGCCGCTGTTGGGCGACGGCGTGCGGTGCGCCTCGCGCGCAAGGCCATCTGGCCACCGCCATGCCGCCAGCGCGAGCAGCAGTGCCGTGAGCCGCGCCGGCAGCCACGAGAGCACGTCGTCGGCGCGCGCGGCCCATTTGCCGAACCACGTCCAGTCGCGGCCGCCGCGCTCACCGCGGTAGCCCCACATCGCGTCGGCCGTGTTGGCGAAGCGGTAGACCGCCGCACCGGGCAGGCCGAACAGCACGAACCAGAACACCGGTGCGACGAGCGAGTCGTTGAGGTTCTCGGCCAGCGATTCGATGGCGCTCTCGCGCACCTCGCGCTCGTCGAGCACGTTCACATCGCGGCTCACGAGCCGCCCCAATTGCGCGCGCCCCGCGTCGAGCGAAACGGCCAGCGCCGCCTCGACCGCGAGCACCTCGTCGCGCAGCATGCGCCACGCGAAGAGCGGCTTGAGCAGCAAGCCCAGCAACAGCGCCACCGCCCATGCGGGAAGCCACTGCGTCATCAGCCCCTGCAGTCCGGAGGCCACGACCCAAGCGCCCAGTGCGCCCACGCACCAGGCCAGCGCCCCGATGAAGAAGACCAGCAGGTCACGCGGCCTGGCCCGCCCCGCGCGGGGCGCCATGCGCGAACCGATCCAGCCGAGGTACTTGCCCATCCACACCACCGGGTGCCATCGTGCGGGCGGCTCGCCGAGCCAGCGGTCGACGGCGAGCGCGATCCACAGCGCGGCGACGAGGGCCAGGGCGTGGTCGAGGTGAGCGTGAGGCATGGGAGCCGCCATTCTCGCGAATCAGGCCGTGGCCCTGCCGCGCCGCCACTGCGCCAGCGCGCCCAGCGCGACCCAGAGGCGGAAGACGACCGTCTCGGCCTTGGGTTCCGGCGCCTTGTCGGGCGTGGGTTCGAGCCTGAGTCCGCTGACGGGCTCGGTGTTGTCCTGTGCCGATGCGGTCGCCGGTGTCGGTGCAGGTGCGGGTGGCGCTGCGACCACAGGCACGACCGTTGGACCGGGCTTGTGCGCGACCGGGGGTGCGGGCGGCGACATCTCCGCCTGCACGAACCGCTGCACCGCCGCATTGCGCTCGCGCAGTCCGGTGGCGCGCACCGCATCGAGCATGCGTTCCAGCGTCTGCGCGAAAGCGGCACGGTTGCCGCCCTCCAGCCACTCGCGCGTGCCCACAGCTTGTACTGGTCGCGCACATACACATCGTGCAGCGACTGCCACTGGTCCTGCCGCACGGTGCCGGGCGCGGTGACCTGCCAGCCCCAGAGGAACTGCGCGGTCTTCAGCACCTGCAGCGTGCCGCTGTAGCCCTCGGCCTTCTGCGCCGCTATCCACTGCGGGTGCAGGTAGCGCGTCTGCATCTCGCGCGCGATAGCACCGGCGGCGGTGTCGGTGCGCACCGCGCCGCCGTCGCGCAGGTTCTGCACGTAGAGCGCCGGGTCCTTGCCCGTGAGCTGCCGCACGGCCTGCGCGATGCCGCCCAGGTACTGGAACGGGTCGTCGTTGGTGAGCACGCCGTAGAGGTTGGCAGTGCGCGCCATCAGCGCCGCATCGACCTGCGCGAGATTGCCGGCGTAGGCGCCGGCGCGGCTGGCACCGTCGAGCCCCTTTCCGTAGGCATGGCCCATGCGGTCCATGTAGAGCTGCGCCATCTGCGCATCGCCGCCGCCACGGCGCTGCGAAGTCCACACGTCGCTCGCGAGCGCAGCCTCTTCCAGCCCCGCGCCATAGCTGCCCTGTTCGTTCGAGAACACGCGCGCGGTCGACCAGCGCGTGGCCTCTGCCGGCGTGGCGCCTTCCGCGCGGAGCTTGCGGGCCAGCGCCTCGCTGTGCTGCGCCACGGCGTTGCCGGGCTCGGGCAAGGCGGCCACCTGCTGCACGGCCTCGTCGAGCCAGCGCATCACATTGGGAAACTGATCGCGGTAGGAGCCGGTGACGCTGATCAGCACATCCATGCGCGGTCGCTTCAATGCCGATGCGGGCAGCACCTCGATGCCGGCGATGCGGCCGGCATCGTCCCAGCGCGGCTTCACGCCCATGGCGTAGAAGGCCTGGCTTTCCATCACGCCCTGGTGGCGCGAGGCCTCGCCGGCCCAGAGCGTGAAGGCGATCTTCTCGGGCGGCTTGCCGGCGTGGCCCTTGGCGTGCCCGGCGATCCAGGTATCCATCGCCGCGACGCCGGTGTCCCACGCGGCACGCATCGGCACGCGGCTCGGGTCGAAGCCGTAGAGGTTGCGTCCGGTCGGCAGGCTGTCGGGATTGCGCACCGGGTCGCCGCCGTAGCTGGCCTTGAGGTAACGGCCGTCGAGCGCGGTCAGCAGGCCTTCGATTTCCTCGTTGTGCGCGAGCGTGGCGTCGATCTTCTGCGCGCGCTGGGCCAGCGTGCGTAGCGTCTCGGCACGGGCGGCATCCACCCCCATGGCGCTGGCGGCTTCAACGTCCCTGAGCGCGACTTCAACCCAACGCGCAGGGCGCGAGGCCGCGATGTTCTTCGCATCGATCAGGAAGGCCTCGTCGATGTCTTCGCCCAGCGCCTCGGCCAAGGGCTTGCCGAGGATCTGCAGGATGGTCATGCGGCGGCGCTCCGCATCGGGCGCTTGCCCGAAGGTCGCCAGGCCCAGCGGCTGCGCGGTCTGCGCCAGTTCGTCGAGGTACGGGTGCAGCACCGCGATGAAGCCCGCGAAGTCGGCGCGAATCTGCGCGGGCGTCCATTTCAGGTCACGGTCGTAGTGCTGCGCGACGAACTCCGCGGTCAGCTGCTTTTCCATCGCGGCCTTCACCGGCCCGGGCGACAGCGTCTCCCAGTCGTGTATGCGCTCGTGCATGGCCTGCACGCCGGGCCGGAAACCGGCGGGCGCGAACATCGGTGTCGAGTGGCTCACCATGGTCGCGCGGCCGCGGCGCTTGGCGGTGGTGGCCTCGCCGAGGTTGTCCATGATGTACGGGTAGACGTTGGGCAGGTCGCCGAGCGTGAGCAGCGGATCGTCCTGCACCGACAGCCCGCGCTCCTTGCCCGCCGACCATTCGACCGTGCCGTGCGTGCCCACATGCACGACCGCGCCGGTGCCGAACTGCGTGCGCAGCCAGAGGTAGGTGGCGAGGTAGCTGTGGCTCAGCGGGATGGCCGAGCGGTGGTAGACCTGCTGCGCCTTGTCGGCCACCTGCGTGCCGGGCTCGAAGCGTGGCGGCTGGCGCAGCACGACGACGTTGCCGAACTGCACCCGCGGGATGACGAAGGCCGGCTCGCCTGCGACTGGCTGCAGCATGGTCGACTTCTCGGGCGGCCCCCAGTAGGTCTCGATGCGGCGCTGCGTCTCGGCGGGCAGCGCGCGAAACCACGCGACATAGCGCGACAGCGGCAGCGAATCGGCCAAGCCCTTGTCGAGCAGCGGTTGCAGCGCATCGCCGCCATCTACCGGGTAATAGGCCTTCATCGTGGCCTGCACCTGGGCGATGAGCGCATCCGCGCCGGGCATCTCGGTCCGATAGCCGGTCAACTTCATTGCCGCAAGCATGTTGTTCACGCTGCGCGGTACGTTGAGAAACGAGGCACCGAAGTTGGCCTCGCCCGGTGGGTAGTTGTAGACCAGCATCGCGACACGGCGATCCGCGGCCGGCGTGCGTTGCAGCCGCAGCAGCGCGGCTGCCTTGTCGGCCACCGCATCTATCTGCGCGGGCAGCGGTTGCAGCGTGCCCGTCGCGGCATCGCGGGCACTGACGAGCATCGGATCGGTCATGCCGGCCAGCTCGCTCGGGCTGTAGTACGACGCGATGTCGGTCTGCGCCAGGCCGTCCTTGCTCTGCGCCCATTGCGCAGCATCCATGGCGAGCGACGGCAGCGTCTGAAGCACAGGCACGCCGATGCGTTCGAGTTCGGCCTTCCGTTCGTTCGGGCTGAAGACCAGCGAGGCGTTGACGATCAGGTCGGCAACACGCCGCTCATCCGCACCCGAAGCGTGAGTCATGCGAAAGAACAGGTCCCTCTGCTGGCGCGGACCGTAGAAGGCATAGGCGCGCAGGCCGCGCTGCGCGAGCGCGGCGATCAGCCGGTCAAGCCAGCCGCTGTCGTCGCCGGTCACGGTGGCGCTGTTGATGGCGATGGCGACGGTTCCTGCGGTGCCGGGCAGGCGGTCGATCGTCGCAATGTCGGTCTCGATGCGCGGCCAGCCCGGGTGATAGAAGCCTGCGAGCGGCAGTGGCACGGGCGCCGGCAATCCATTCAGGTCGCCGACTTGCGCCAGCGCCTTCATCGCCGCACCGAGGTTGGCGGTGCCTGCAAACCGCCAGTACTCGCGCAGCCGCTGCGCCCAAACCGCGTCGACACCGCGCTCGGCGGCGAGCGGTGGCGCTCCGGAAGCCTGCCCCTTGGCCACGAGGGCGAATTCGCCGATCAGTACATAGGGTGCGGTACTTCGTGCGATCACGTCGCCGAAGCGCACCGAGGCAGCCTGTGCGACGCTGATGTGCGGTGCATCGATCACCAGAAGCCGTGCGCCGTCGAGCGCGGCAGCCAGCGCTTCAGGCGAATCCTTCGCAGCCGATACCACCTGAAGCGGCAGACCTGCTTCGCGAGCCGCATCCTGCAGCCGCACGACACGCGCGGGCGACACCAGCGACGTGCTCAGGACAACGATGCGCGAAGGCGCGCCCGCCTGGGCCTGCACGGAAAGCCCGAACCCCATCAACAGGAGCCAGAGAAAGAACCGCGTCACTTCCCACCCTGCGCCGGAACCGCATCCGCCGGCACATAGACCATCGTGCCGTCCTTCAGCCGCCACGCGGTGCCGGCCTTCTCTCCGTCGCCCTGCCCCGTCGCGCCGCTGGCCTTGAAGCGCGTGATCTTCCGGCCCTCGCGCGTGATGATCTCCATGTCCGGCTGGCCTTCGTTGCGGATGATGGTCAGCTTGTCCTGCGCGAAAGGGTTCATCGGGTTGTTGATGACCGCGATCATCAGCATGCCGATCACCACCATGAACACGTCGATCAGGTTGATGGTGGAGAGCACCGGGTCGTCGTCGTCGCTGTCGAGACTGCTCAGGATCGAGAATTGCCGACGGCTCATGACAACCGATCCCGCGCATCGAGCACCGTCACCAGCTCGCGCATCAGCCAGCGCCGGCGCACGGTGTAGACCACGAAGGTGATCGAGGCCGAGGCCAGCGCCACGATCACGCTGGCAAAGGCCGGCGCCAGGCTCTGCGCCACGCCCTGCGATTCGCCGGAGGCCACGGCGACGAGCGTCGGCCCCATCGGGATCATGGTGGCGATCAGCCCGAGCATTGGCGCCACGCGGCTGCACAGGCGCACGCCTTCGAGCTGCTTGAGCACCACCAGCTCCATCTGTTCCTGGCTGGCGTCGGCGTGGCCCTGCAGCACCAGTGCGCGCAGCGGGTCGCGGCGCCGCTGCAGGTATTCGATGCCGAAGGCACCGAGGCAGTAGACCGCATAGACGAAGGACAGCAGCACGCCGAGCGTCACAGGCCAGAGAAACAGGCGTGCAAGCTCGAACAGGACGGTATCGAAGGCCAGCATCAGGCGGGCTCCACAAAAGACGGGGTTGGAAACAGGTCCGACGGCCGGCCCCAGCATTCATCGAACACCAGCGCCGACAACGGCTCTCGCCGGGCCCAGCGTTCGCGCTGCAGCATCGGTTCTTCGTGAAAATCGTGCACCGGGCCCAGGCACAGCAGCGCGATCGGCTCCGCGCCCTCGGGCAGGCCCAGCAAAGCCGACACTTCGGCCGGATCGAACAGCGAGACCCAGCCCATGCCCAGCCCTTCGGCACGCGCCGCGAGCCAGAGGTTCTGGATGGCACAAGACGCCGAGGCCAGGTCCATCTGCGGCAAGGTGCGGCGACCGAACACGTGCTTCTCCCGCCCGTCAGCCAGCGTCACGGCCAGCAGTTCGGCCGCATCGAGCACGCCTTGCACCTTGAGCCGCATGAATTCGTCTTCGCGCTCGCCGAGGGCACGCGCAGTCAGCACGCGTTCGCGCTCGACCCCATCGTGCAGACGCTGGCGCAACGCAACATCGCGAACGCGGATGAAACGCCACGGTGCATGAAGCCGACGCTGGGCGCATGATGCGCCGCTTCGAGCAGCCTGCGCAGCAGCCCGGGCGCCACCTGTCCACCCGCAAAGTGGCGCATGTCGCGCCGCTCGCGGATGGCGCGGTACACCGCCCTCACCTCATCGGCCGCGAACGCCTGCGACATCGGACTCAATCCTCGATGCCACGCTGGGCGGGAATGCCCGCCTTGAATGCGTGCTTGACCATCGTCATCTCGGTCACGGTGTCGGCCAGCTCGATGATCTCCGGCGGGCAGCGACGGCCCGTGAGCACCACATGCACGTGCTTGGGCCGCGCGCGCAGCGTTTCGAGCACGCCTTCGAGCGGCAACCAGCCGTAGATCAGCGGGTAGGTGATCTCGTCGAGCACCACGAGGAAGAACTCGCCCGACAGGATGGCGGCCTTGGCCTTCTCCCACCCGTCGCGCGCGAGCTGGCCCGAACGTTCGAGGTCCTGGCTCTTCCAGCTGATGCCGTCGCCGAGCCCTTCGATCGGAATGCCGATCTGCTCGAACATGCGGTGCTCGCCGAAGCGCGCCGAGGGCACCTTCATGAACTGGTAGATCTTCACGGCCTTGCCGCGGCCGTGGGCGCGCAGCGCGAGGCCGAATGCTGCCGTGCTCTTGCCCTTGCCCTTGCCGTCGCCGTCGCCGTCGCCGTCGCCGTCGCCGTCGCCGTCGCCGTCGCCGGTGTTGACGATGACGATGCCGCGGCGTTCGCCCTCGGGCTTTTCGTAGGGCTTTTCGCTGGGGGAGTTTCGATCTGCATGTGTGTTCCTTATTTCGGCAGTGCGATCCACTGGTCCGCCACGCGGTGCACGCGGATGCGGTGGTCGAACACCTGTTCGAGCGCGGTGTGGGTGGCCGGGTCGCTGCAGCCACCGTGGTGCACCACGCGGCCCTTGTCCATCACGACCAGTTCGTCGGCGGCGAGTGCCATCGGTAACTCGTGCAGCACGCTGACCACGGTGCGGCCTTCGGCCACGAGGGCGCGTGCGGTCTGCATCCAGTCGGCCTGGTGCGGCGGGTCGAGGTTGGCGAGCGGCTCGTCCATCAGCAGCACCTCGGCTTCGACCGCGAGCGCGCGGACCAGCAGCACGCGCTGGCGTTCGCCGCCCGAGAGCTGGCCCAGTGGGCGGTCTCGCCAGTCCCAGGCCTGCGTGCTGCGCAGTGCGCGTTCCACGGCCTCGCGGTCGGCCGCGCTCGGTGCGGCCAGCCAGCGCTGGTGCGGCAGGCGGCCGAGCATGGCGACGTCGTAGACCATCAGGTCGTCGGCGCTGGCCTCGCCAGGAAAGACGCTGGGCGCGGATGCGAGCCGGGATCTTGCCCTGCGCCTCGCCGAACAGCCGCACCTCGCCGCGGTGCGCGAGCAGGCCCGCGATCGCCTTCAGCAGTGTCGACTTGCCCGCCCCATTCGGCCCGACGATGCTGGTCCAGCGGGCGGACGACAGCTTCAGGTCGATGTCGTGCAGCACCTCGGTCACGCCGAGCGTGGCGCTCACGCGGCGCGTTTCGAGTGCGGGAACGGCGTTGTCGTTGTTCATGCCATGCCGCCCCGTGCGCTGCGCCGATGCATCAGCCACAGCAGGTAGCTGCCGCCGAGCACCGCGGTGAGCACGCCCACCGGCAATTCCTGCGGCGCGATCAGCCAGCGTGCCAGCAGGTCGGCCGCCATCAGCAGCAGACCGCCCATCAGCGCCGACAGCACGATCAGCCGCGCATGCGTGGTCTTGACGACCGAGCGCACGAGGTGCGGCGCGGCAAGGCCCACGAAGGCGATCAGGCCGGTCTGCGCCACGGCCGCGCCGGTGGCCAGTGCCAGTACCATCACCAGCGCGGCGCGCATCGCGCCCAGCGGCAGGCCCAGGCTCCGGGCCGTGGCCTCGCCGAGCGCGAGGCCGTCGAGCACCGGCGCCAGCGCCCATGCTGCCAACAGGCAGACTGCGCACACTGCCACCATCACGACACAGGCACTCCAGCCGACAAGGCCGGTGCTGCCGAGAATGAAGCCCTGGATGGCTTGAAGGATGTCGGCCGATGCGATGGTGATCAGGTCTTTCGCGGCGCCGAGCACCACGCCGACGATCACGCCCGCGAGCAAGAGGCGCAGCGTCTGCTGCACGCCGCGCGCCAGCGTCAGCGTGAGCAGCACCGCGAGCACCGCACCAATGAAGGCCGCGCCAGTGAGCCCGATGCGCATCACCCATTGCGTGCTCGCAGCCGACCCGCCGAAAAGCATCAACGCCACCGCCACGCCCAGCGATGCGCCCGAAGCACTGCCCAGCAGATAAGGGTCGGCCAGCGGATTGCGAAACAGCCCCTGCGCCACCGCACCCGCGAGCCACGCGCCGAGCGTGCGCGGCAGTCGGATGTCCCAGACGATCTGCAGCGCCACCGGGTCGTGCCGCGCGGCCAGCAGGCTCTCGAAGCCGGTGCTGCCGATGCCGAGGCCGAACAGGAGCAGCGCGGCACCGAGCACCAGCAAGGCCGTGCCGAGCAGGAGAACGCGGCGCAGGTGGGCCGTGTGCATGCGGGCGGCGTTCACTACTGGCCCTTGTCCGTCAGGCACTGCGCCATCAGGCGCGCCGCTTCGTCCATGCGCGGGCCGGGGCGCACGAGCACGTCGGACTGCGCGGCATCGAAGCGGCAGATGCGGCCTTCGCGCACCGCGCGGATGCCGCCCCAGCCGGGGCGCTGCTCCAGCCCCTGCGCGCTGCGCACGCTGACCATGATCAAGTCGGGGTTGGCGCGCACCACGTATTCAGGATTGAGCTTGGGAAATGGCCCGAGCGCGGCCGGCACGATGTTCTTCATGCCCAGCCTCGTGAGCGTTTCGCCGATGAACGACGACTCGCCGGCCGCATAGGGCGTGCTGTTGATCTCGAAGTACACGCGCTTTCCCTTCGCGCGCGCCGGCACCGACTGCGCCGCGGCCGACACGCTCGCATCGATCACGCGCCAGACGCGCGGCGCCTCGTGCGTGCCGAGCACTTGGTCGAGCTTGTCGAGCACGCGCTGCACATCGGCGTGGCTCTTGGGTTCGAGCACCAGCACCTTGAGGCCCAGCGCTTCGAGCCGCTGCGTGACGCGCGACGATTTGGCGAGCAGCACCGCGTCGGGCCTGAGCGCGACGATGGCTTCCACATTGGGTTCGAGCCCGCCGCCCAGTTGTGGCAAGGCGCGCACCGAGGCCGGCGAATTCGAATAGTTGTCGACGCCCACCAGCCGGCTGCAGGCACCGAGCGCGCAGACGGATTCGGTCAGCGCAGGCAGCAGCGTGACGATGCGCTGCGGCGGTTGCGGCAGGCTCACGGTCACGCCGCGCTCGTCGACCACCTAGAAGGCCTGGGCGGCCAAGGCCAGAGTGGCCAGACCCAGGGCGATCGACAGCGATCGAATCCAGTTCTTCTTCATGCAGCGGGTGCTTTCAGGCTCAGCGGCAAGCCGGCCGCCATCAGCGTCACGCGGCCGCAGGCGGTGGCCACGTCCTGGTTCAGGCGGCCCAGTGCATCGACGAAGGCGCGCGTCTCGCGGCCCAGTGGAATCACGCCAAGGCCGATTTCGTTGCCGACCAGCACCACCGGCCCGCGCGCCTCGCGCAGCGCGATCAACAGCATGGTGGCATGGGCCGACGGCGTGCGCGTCACGGGCCGCGCAGTTTCCGAGCGCACCGGCATCAGCAGGTTGGTGAGCCAGAGCGTGAGGCAATCGATCACCACCAGGGTCTCGGGCGCGCTCTGCGTGACGATGGCACGCGCGAGCTCGATCGGCTCCTCGATGGTCCGCATGCCGGGCACGCGCTCGGCGCGGTCGGCCTGGTGGCGCACGATGCGTTCCTGCATCTCGTCGTCGTAAGCTTGGGCGGTGGCGATCAGCACGGCACAGTGCGTGCCGGGCGCGGCTGCCAGCCAGTCGATGGCACGCTGCTCGGCACGGCGCGACTTGCCACTCTTTTGGCCACCGAGGATGAATTCGTGCTCAACGGTCATCGGTCTCTCCCTTCGCTGCGTCGTTGCCCAATTCGATCGGCATGGCCCCGAAAAGCCGTGCCGTGGCTTCCGGGCTGGAGGCGAACCAGGCATGGAAATAGCTGGCACGCACCGGGCCATGCACATAGAGGGCCTCGCCACCGCGCGCGCCAACGGCCTGCGTGGCGCCGGGGCGGCCGGTGTGGGCCGCAGGCACGAGCGGCGTCTCGCAGCTCGAATAGTGAAAGGTATGGCCGCGCAAGGTGTGGCTTCCCAATTGGAGCTGCTGGGGTCCGAGGCCGGCCAGGCGTTTCTGCATGGTCACTCGGCCCGGGAGCAGGCCCCAGAGGCGGTGAACACCATCGTCGTGTGTGGCCAGTTCGTCGAACAGCGCCATCATGCCGCCGCATTCGGCCCAGACGGGCTTGTGGGCGGCGACATGCGCGACCAGAGAGGCGCGCATCGGCTCGCAGGCCGACAGGGCTTTTGCATGCAGCTCGGGGTAACCGCCCGGGAGCCAGACTGCATCGCAGGCCGGCAAGGCATCGCCCGCGAGCGGCGAGAAGAATGCGAGCCGCGCACCCAGCGCCGAGAGCACGTCGAGGTTGGCGGGATAGATGAAGGAGAATGCCGCATCGCGCGCGATGGCGATGGTGCGGTCGGCCAACAGCGGTGCCGTGGGCGAAGGCTCTGTTGCGGCCGCGTCGAAGCGCACCTGCGGCAGTTGCTGGATCGGCATCTGACCCAGGGGTGTCGCGGCAAGCACATCCGCCGCCGCGTCGAGTCGCGCCATTGCGTCGTCGAGTTCACCGGCACCGACAAGGCCCAGGTGCCGTTCGGGCAGCGTGAATTCGGGGCCGCGCGGCAAAGCGCCCAGCCACTGCGCCGGCTCGCGCAATGCGTCTTTCAGCATGCCCGCATGGCGCTCGCCGGCCACGCGGTTGGCAAGCAACCCGGCCCACGGCAGGTCGGGCCGGAAGTTCTGCAGGCCGTAGGCCAGCGCGCCGAAGGTGCCGGCCATGGCCTGCGCATCGATCACGGCCAGCACGGGCAGGCCGAAACGCTCGGCCAGGTCCGCCGCGCTCGGCGTGCCGTCGAAGAGCCCCATCACGCCCTCGACGATCACCAAGTCGGCCGCGGCAGCGTGCAGCCGCGCCCTGCAATCGGCTTCGCCCGTCATCCAGAGATCGAGCGAATGCACCGGTGCACCGGTGGCCAGCGCCAGCCAGTGCGGATCGAGAAAGTCGGGCCCGCACTTGAAGGCCCTCACTCGCCGGCCCTGCCGCGCGTGCAGCCGCGCGAGCGCGGCCGCGACCGTGGTCTTGCCCTGCCCCGAGGCAGGCGCGGCGATCAGCACCGCGGCACAGGTGGCGGCGGTGTCGTGTCGTGGCAAAGGATCGTTTACTGCGGTGTCCACTTGAGGCCGAGGTAGGCGGTGCGGCCCCCGTTGGCGTAGAGCCGCGCGTACTGATAGTCCTTGTCGCCCACATTGTCGACGTGGGCCACGAGGTTGATGTCGCGCGTGATCTGCGTGCTGGCCGACAGGTTCAGCACGGTGTAGCCGCCGAGCTTGACTGTGTTGGCCGTGTCGTCGAAGCGCCTGCTCGAGGTTTGCAGCTCGGCGCCCAGCGTCCAGCCGGCCACGCGCCAGTCGGCGCCCAGCGTGCCGTGGCGCTTGGAGCGGCGTGCGAGCAGGTTCCCGGTGTCGGCGTCCTTCGGGTCCTGCACGTCGAACGAGGCGCGCAGCGTGACGTCGCCGATGCGTTGGCTGGCCGACAGCGTGGCGCCCTGCAGGATGGCGCGGTTCACGTTGGTGTAGCAGCCGAACGACGAGGCACAGCCCGTGGCGGTGCCGACGAAGTTGATCAGGTCGCGCACGCGGTTGCGGTACACCACGATGCCGGCCGTGGTGCCGTCCTTGGCATAGTTCAGGCCCAGCTCGACGTTCTGGCTGTTTTCGGGTCGCAGCGTGGCCACGCCATATTCGCTGAAGCGCTGGTACAGCGTGGGCGCGCGGAAGGCCGTGCCGGCCGAGACGGTGGCGCGCAGCGTGGGCGTGATGGCGTAGCCGTAGGCGGCACTGCCGGTGGTCTTGCCTCCGAACTCGCTGTCGTCGTCGCGGCGCACGTGCAGCTGCAGCGAATGCGGGCCCTGCACGAAGCCGTAGCCGAGCGAGAGAGCGTCCTGCGAGCGATCGCGCGCCAGCAGCTTGGCCGACGTGGTGGCCGGGTTCACGAGCGCATCTTCGCGGCGTTCGAGCGTGGCGGTCACCAGGTGCGGGCCGAAGCGGAACTCGTTCTGGAACAGGTAGCCGCGCAGCTGCGTCTCGGTGCGGTAGTAGGCCGGATCGGTCTCGTAGGTGGCACGCGAATCGGTCACCTGTACGCGGGTGCTGTAGATGTCGTTCCACTTGGCCGCCCAGGTGAGAGCGGCGGTGCGCAGGGTGTTGCTCGAGACGTCGTCCTTGAACTGGATCGGCGGCTTGGTCCTGTAGCTGATCGACGGGTCGTAGCCCGAAAGGATGTCGCTGGACAGCACCGAGGCTTCGATGCGCTGGTCCGGCGTGATCTGGTAGCCCAGCTTCAGGTTGCCCGAGTTGCTGCGGTAGCCGTCGCGGTCGGGGCTGGTGAAGCCGTCCTTCGAGGGCGTGCGCTTGTCGACCGGCTGCACGTTGAAGCCCTTGCTCTCTTCATGCGCCACGCCCAGCGAGTAGTCGAAGGCGCCCGACTTGCCGCTGATGCCGGCCTCGAGCTTGCGCAGGTTGTAGCTGCCGATGCCCACGCCGACGTAGGGCGACATGCCCTCTTCGCCGCGCTTGGTGAAGAGCTGGATCACGCCGCCGACGGCGTCGGAGCCGTACACCGCGGCGGCCGGACCGCGCAGTATTTCGATGCGGTCGATCTGCGAAAGCGGAATGCCTTCCCAACTGGCGCCGCCGGTCGATTGCGAATCGATGCGCACGCCGTCGAGGTAGACCGCGGTGAAGCGCGTCTCCGCCCCGCGAATGAACAGGCTGGTGGTGTTGCCGATGCCGCCGGTGCGGCTCATCTCGATGCCGGGCTGGCGCGCCAGCACTTCGGCCACGCCCGTCGCGCCGCTGCGCTCGATGGTCTGGCGGTCGATGATGGACACGTCGCCCACCAGGTCGGACAGGGCTTGCGGTGTCCGGTTGGCGGTGACCACGGTTTCGCCGAGGGCGGGCACGTCTTGCGCGTGCGCCAGGGTGAAGGCCGAGGCCAGCGCCAGCGGCAGGCAGGCCAGACGGCTGCGGCGCGCAGGAGCGCGGCCGCGGGAAAAGGAAACGCAGGAAATCATGGATGAGCCGAACGAATGTCAATACCCCTTGCCGGCCTCCCCGCCGGCGCCTGGGCGCAATGACCGCCTCATGCACTCGTACTGGATCGATCGTGCATGCGGCAGCCGCCTTGTTGGCCGGTATCCGGGCTGGCAGCGCGGCCCCTGTCGCCTTCCCAGGCGCCTGTTTCAGGGCGCCCAGTGGCTGGATGAGAGGGGTGACGCCTTGCGGCGTCGTCTGCTTGACCGTTGCGGGGGCAGCGCAGGCGGCTTCGGCCTTGTCCCGCATTCGGGGGGCGTTCACTCCTGCTTCCCGTTGAACTGCGCCGTGTGAACCACGCCGCGAGCACCAACGGGCGGGATTTTAGGCCCTGATGCGGCCCCGCTAAGTCGAAAGTTGTGGCTGCTGCCGAACTACTTGGCGGGGCGAACCGCCATCACCTCGATCTCGACCAGGTAGGCCGGATTGGCGAGCGCTGCCACCTGCATTGCCGAGCGCACCGGCAGCTTCGGCTGCGCGGTGATGCCGAAGAACTGGGTGTAGCCCTCCATGAAGCCGGCGAAATCCATCTTGTTGTCCTTGGCCGGATCGCCCACCAGGCACACCTGCATCTTCACGACGTCGCCCATCGTGAGGCCGAGGCCTGTGAGGCTTTTCTCGATGGCCTTGAGCACGCCGACGGTCTGGCCCTTGGTGTCGCCGCCATAGGCAGCGGCCGTGTTCTTGGGTGCGGCCGGGTCCTGCAGCGGCGGCACCTGGCCCGAGAGGTAGACGTTGGTGAACGAAGAGGGAATTTCCACCGCGGCCGAAATCGGGAAGGTGGAGTTCGGAATGCGGTGGCGGATGATTTCGTCGGCCGCGTTGGCAGCACCGGTGCCGGCTGCGAACAGTGCGGCGACGAGGGCCAGCTTCTTCGTGAGGGAGGTCATGGTCATGGGTGTTGTCTCTGGACAGTGATTAGTGAATGAATGGTCTGCTGAATATCACAAGGAGGCTCAGGGCCGCAACTTCTTGACGCTTTCCACGGGAATGGCATCGGGGTATTGGTTGCCGAAATGAGTGCGCGTATAGCCGACCACCGCGGCGATCTGCTCGTCGCTCATCATCTTGCCGAAGGCGGGCATGCCCTTCTGGCCGTTGATCACCACATAGAGCGGGTATTCCGCGCTCGCCAGCCGCGGGTTCGATGCGAGCGCCGGATAGGCGCCGGCCCCTTTCGCGCCCTGCCCTTGTGCCATGTGGCAGCCTTGGCAGGTGGCGCGGTAGATCGACTCGCCCGAGATTTCCTGGAACCTGGGACCGACGGAAAACGTGGGCTCGGGCGATTGCGCGAAGGCGTGCCCGCCCAGCGAGGCCAGCGCACCGAACGAAAGGCCGAGCAGTGCGCGCTTGAAGGTCGTGATGTTGTTGTTCATGGTGGGTGTGTCCTTCATTCGGCGCTCAGGCAACGGCACGGGCATGCAGCCGCTGGACGGCATCGAGCGACGAGAGCAAGGCGCCCTCCTGCCAGGCCGGAATGTAGGAAGCGTGTGCGCCGGCCAGCGCAATGCGCCCGTCGACCTGGCACAGGTTCTTGTAATGCTTCTGGCGTGTTTCGTCGGTCCACATGCCGTAGCAGCCATGCGAGCCCGGCACGCGATGCCAGCCCACGGAAATGCCGTTGTCGAACTCGCTCGCGTACTGCGGATGCAGCTGCGTGCCGAACTCGACCGCGCGGCGCACGCGCTCCTCGGGCGCCATCGCGGTGAATTCATAAGAGTTCGGGCCGTCGAACACGTAGGCGCCGAGCACCACCGACTTGCCCTTGGCGCCGTAGCGCGTCGAGGGGTACGAGATGCGCGAGATCGGCAGGTCGGTGTAGCTGATGCCGCCGTAGATGTGCTCGTCCTCTTCCCAGAAGCGGCGCTTGAACTGCAGGCCCACCTTGACCGATGCGCCGTAGGGCACGGCGTTGATGGCTTCCTGCATCGGGGCGCTGACCTGGATGTCGATCTGGCTCAGCACCGACAGCGGAATGGTGCACAGGCACCAGTCGGCCTTGGCCTGCGCGACCGCGCCGCCCTTGGATGCATCGGTATAGGTGACGGTGACGCCGCGGTCGTTCTGCTCGATCTTCGTGACCTTGGCACCGTAGCGGATCAGGCTGCCGACTTCTTTCTGGAAACCCTTGGCGATCATGTCCATGCCGCCCACGGCCTGGAAGATCGCGCTCTGGAATTCGTAGTCCTGCCCGCTCGCGATGTAACGCCAAAGGTTTGATTGCAGCAGCTCGCTCATGTCGAGCGGCTTGGAAGGCTTGGCCAGCGGCATGAGGTCGCCGCCTGCGTCGACCTCATAGCCGCGGCGGTCGCTGCTGATGGGGCCTTCGCGATAGCGGAACTGCGTATCGAGCGCGCCCCAGCGGCGCAGGCCTTCGAGCAGCTTCTCCTTGTCTTCCTTGGTCAGCGTCGCATCGAGGTTGCCCTGCGTGGCGGCCTTGCCGAGCAACTCGGCCACATAGCCCTGGTAGTCGGCCTGCACATGGCGATAGCGCTGCGGCTTGCCACCATAGGCCTTGCTCGAATGCACGAGCGCGTTGTAGTTGACCTGAATGAAGGGCTCGAGCGCCACGCCCAGGCGCTTGCAGTAGCCGAGCACCGCGTGGTGATGAAAAGGTATGCGCCACGGGCCCGGATTGAAGTACTCGCCCTTGGCAAAGCCGCATTGCTGCACCGCGCCACCGAGTTCGGTGAAGGTGTCGCCGCCGCGCAGCGTCCAGCAGCGGCCGCCTGCACGCTGACTGAATTCGAGAACCTTGACCGAGTAGCCCGCGTTGCGCAGCTCGAGCGCGGCGGCCATGCCGGCCAGGCCTGCACCAAGAATCAGCACCGAGGCGCCCTTCTTTGCACCATCGAGCTTCGGGGGCCGTTGAAGTTGGACTCGGCGGCGAAGCCCAGCGAGGTCATCGCCTGGTACATCGCGCCACCGCCCGCTGTCTTCCCGATGAGTGTGAGCAAGTCACGCCGGCTGAATAAAGTGTTGTTCTTCGTGGTCATTGGCTGGCTATAAGAGTTTGAAAGGCAACTGGAAGGCAGCAGAATCCATGCCAGACGAAGCACCGCGCGCACTGTCGGCGGGACCTTTTTGCCCGGATGCCCGGGAAACTACAATCGCCCACCATGCCCGCCTCCAGCCCCATCGATCAGATCGCCGAGCGTGTGGAACGCTTGCTCGTGCGTCACGAAGAGGTACAGCGCACCAATGCGCTGCTACAGGAACAGGTCGATGCGCTCACGCGCGAACGCGACGGGCTGAAGTCGCGGCTCGCCGCGGCACGCACGCGCCTCGATGCGTTGCTCGAGCGGCTGCCGGCCGAACCCCCATCCCAAGATTCCTCCGCATGAAGCAGATAGAAGTACAGATCATGGGCCAGAGCTATTTGCTCGGCTGTCCCGACGGCGGTGAGCCGCAACTGCGCGACGCCGTCGAACGCGTCGATGCCGCCATGTGCAAGATCCGCGATGCAGGAAAAGTTAAGGCCCGCGACCGCATCGCGGTGCTGGCATCGCTGAACCTCGCATTCGACCTCGCGGCGCAGCAAGCGGCTGCCGTCGCAGCACCTGTTGCAGCGCCCGCAGCCACCACCACCACAGAGCCCGGCGAGACCGATCCGAAGGCCGCCCAACTCATTCAAAGACTCGATCAGGCCCTGGCCGGCGATGGTCATTTGCTCTGAATGAGCCCCGCTGACACAGACGGAGCGTAAAATCCGAACTGTCTGCGGTGCGCGTCGAGCTTAATATTTCCTTGTTCCAATGCTCTCCGGAGCCGGGCTTGGTACATCGCTTGACGGGCGTGATCATCTCGCGTCAGATGAACCCGAAGTCTTGCTGCCCTCGCCCACCTGAACCCTGGTTCAGGATGCGGGTTCGGCGCCCACTTGCAGACACCTTTTCCATCGGTACGGCCCCCTGCACACACTGCACGGGGCCGTTGCTTTGTCAGAAGACTCCGCTGCGTGACCCATCTCCTCGACCCCCTCCTGATCCTCGAACTGGCCGCGCTCGGCCTGGGCACCGGTTTTCTCGCGGGCCTGCTCGGCATCGGCGGCGGCATGCTGATGGTGCCGTTCATCACGATCATCATGGGCCATCGCGGCGTGTCGTCCGACCTGTCGGTGAAGATGGCCATCGCCACCTCGATGGCCACGATCATCTTCACCTCGGTGTCGAGCGTGCGCGCGCACCACAAGCGCGGCGCGGTGCGCTGGGACATCGTGCAGCGCCTCGCGCCCGGCATCGTGATCGGCAGCCTGGCCGGTAGCCTGGGCGTGTTCGCGCTGCTCAAGGGCACGGCGCTGGCCATCTTCTTCGCACTGTTCGTGGGCTTCTCGGCCACGCAGATGTTCCTCGACCGGAAGCCCCAGCCCACGCGGCAGATGCCGGGCACCGGCGGCCAACTCGCGGCGGGCGGCGTGATCGGTTTCATCTCGGGCCTGGTGGGCGCGGGCGGCGGCTTCATCAGCGTGCCTTTCATGACGTGGTGCAACATCTCGATCCACAACGCGGTGGCGACCAGCGCGGCGCTGGGCTTTCCGATCGCGGTGGCGAACGTGCTCGGCTACGCGATCAGCGGCCAGTCGGTGCAGGGGCTGCCGGACGGCTCCTTCGGCTACATCTGGCTGCCGGCGCTGGCGGTGATTGCCGTGTGCAGCGTGCTCACGGCGCCGCTGGGCGCCAAGGCCGCGCACAACCTGCCGGTGAAGAAGCTCAAGCGCGTGTTCGCAAGCATCCTCTACCTGTTGGCGGCCTACATGCTCTGGAAGGGCCTGCGCGGCTGAGGAAAGCCCCGTTGCGACACACAGGTCGCGGCTATATAACGGTTTCATGAAAATCCTCATCGCCGTCGACGGCAGCGCCTACACGCACAAGGCCCTCAACTACCTGATCGCCAACCGCGCGATGTTCGTGGATGGGCATGAACTGGTGGTGGTGCATGTGTGCACCGGCGTCTCCGGCCATGTGGCCCGGCACCTCAGCAAGGAGCTGGTGACGGACTACTACACCGAGGAGAACACCAAGGTGCTCGACCCCGTGAAGGCGCTCTTCGCCGAAAAGGGCGTGAGCAACTACAGGGTCGATGCGCGCCACGGCCATGCGGCCGAGGAAATCCTCAAGTCGGCCACTGCGGCGCATGCCGAGTTGATCGTGCTCGGCACCCATGGCCATGGCATCTTCGGGCGCGCCTTGATGGGCTCGGTCGCCACCAAGGTGGTGGCCGAAACCGACATCTCGGTGCTGCTGGTCCAGTAGTCGCGAGCTACTGCACGCGCTGCTGCCGCCACTCGCGCGGCGAGCAGCCGAAGCGCTCGCGGAACGCGCGGCTGAAATGCGCCGCGTCATTGAAACCGCGGCCATACGCAATCTCTCCCACCGACCGGCCCGCAAGACGCGGCTCCAGCAGGTCGCGGCTGCAGACCTCGAGTCGGCGCTCCCAGATGTACTGCGAGGGCGTCAGCGGCTCGCTCTTGAAGACGCGGTGGATGTGGCTTGCCGATACACCCAGCGCCACCGCAAGACTGCCCACCGACAACGA
>CAMATD010000077.1 GCA_945860785.1 Variovorax sp. YR752
CGAAGAAGTGCACAACGTGGCCGGCCGGCAGGCCCGCACGGTGACGGTGGTCACGGGCCGCACGCTGGCGCGCACGGTGATGGCCGACTGGCTGGTGCGGCTGCAACCCGTGCTGCGCGATGGCGAGGTGCGCGTGCTGACGGGCGCGCTGGCGGAAACGGTGCGGATGCTGGAACACAACGAGGTGGATTTCTCGCTGATCTTTCATCACGCCGCGCTCACCTTCCGGCTCGATGGGCGGCAGTTTTCCCATGTGACGGTGGCGTCCGACAAGCTCGTGCCCGTGTCGCGCGCCGATGCACAAGGCCTTGCGATGCATGGCTTCGACGGCGCCGGCGAGGTGCCTTTTCTGTCGTATGTCCGCACGCTCGCCATGGGTCGCATGGTGGAAGACCTGCTCGCCAACAACCCGCAGGCGCCGCGCCTCCAACGTCGCATCGAATGCGATTCGGCCGATGCGCTCTACGAGTACGTGCTGAGAGGGCTGGGCGTGGCTTGGCTGCCCTAGTCGATGGTGCAGGGCGATTGCAGGGCCGGCCGGCTGGTGCCGGTGGGCGGCCGGCGCATGGAGGTGCGCTGCGAGGTTCGACTCTATCGGCCGAAGCGCCGGCTGGGTCCTCTGGCCGAGGACGTGTGGCGGGCGATGCCGCCGCGCTAACCCGATCGGCACGGCTTCGTGCCAGCATGGCACCATGCAAGAGCGATCGGCTCCGCAGAATCCTCGGAATTACTACAACTCCGAGGCAACGATGCGTCTTCCCCGTGCTTTCTCTTCCTGTTTCGCCGTGGCCCTGTGCGGCCTTGCCTGGGCCGCGGCCGGCCCGGCCAGCGCCCAGGCCTACCCGAACAAGCCCATCACGCTGGTGGTGGCCTATCCGCCGGGCGGTTCGACCGACCTCACAGGACGTGCGCTCGGCGTCGAGTTGTCCCATCGCCTCGGCGTGCCGGTGATCATCGACAACGTGGGCGGTGCCGGCGGCGCCATCGGCGCGCAGAAGGTGGCCAATGCCGCGCCCGACGGCTACACGCTGCTCGTCGGCGCCAGCAATGAAGTGGCGATCAACAGGCTGGTCAACAGCAACGTGAAGTACGAACCGAAGGACTTCACCCCCTCGGCCTGATCGCCTCCCAGCCGCTGGTGCTGGTGGCCGCACCGGGGGCCGGCGTGAAGAACACCGGCGAATTCCTCGCGCTGCTGAAGAAGAACCCCGGCAAGTACAGCTACGGCAGTTCCGGTGTCGGCACCTCGCTGCACCTGGCGGGCGAGATGGTCAAGCAGCAGGGCGGCATCTTCATGACGCACGTGCCCTACCGCGGCGTGGCGCCGCTGACCAACGACCTGCTGGGCGGCAACATCGACTTCGGCGTGTTCGTCCTTTCGAGCGCCCTGCCCTACATCCGCAGCGGCAAGATGGTGGCGCTGGGCACCACCGAGGCCAGGCGCTCGGCCATCACGCCCGACCTGCCCGCGCTCAGCGAGAGCCCGAGCCTGAAGAACCTGGACATCGGTGTCTGGTTTGCGCTGATGGGGCCGGCGAAGTTGCCGGAGCCCGTGCAGACCCGGCTGAAGAAGGCGCTGAACGAGACCCTGCAATCGCCCGACTTCCGCAAGAAGATGGAGGCCACCAGCTCGGTCGTCCCGACTTCGAACGTGGACATCGACAAGCTCCTGGTCACCGAAACCGCCAAATACAAGACCATCGTCAAATTCGCCAACATCAAGGAATGAGCTTGTCCGCGTCCCTTTTTCAACTCCCCGCCCCCGACCTCTCCGCCTGGCGCGCCGGCAACACCGGCGTCGAAGGCGCCTGGCACTTCGAAGCCCCGGCGCCCGGCCGGCACGTGATGATCAGTGCGCTCGTGCACGGCAACGAAGTCTGCGGTGCCTGGGCGCTCAAGGGCCTGCTGGAGGCCGGCGTGCGCCCGCAACGCGGCCGGCTCACGCTGGCGTTCTGCAACCTGGAAGCCTTCGATCGCTTCGATCCGGCCGACCACGATGCCTCGCGCTTCGTCGACGAAGACCTCAACCGGCAGTGGCTGCCCGATCGCCTCGAGGCCGGTGGCACGCGGGAGCGGCACCGCGCCGCAGCCCTGCAGCCCCACGTGACGCAGGCCGACTGGCTGCTGGACCTGCATTCGATGCACGAGCCCTCGGCGCCGTTGACGCTCACCGGCATCCAGCCGCGCAACCTGCGGCTGGCGCAGGCGATGCGCAGTCCGGAACACGTGGTCATCGACCGCGGGCCACAAGGACGGCGTGCGCATGCGCGACTTCGGCCGCTTCGGCGCGCCCGATGCCGATCCGGAAAGCGATGCCCTCGCGCTGCTGGTCGAATGCGGATTCCACGGTGACCCGGCCAGCCGCACGGTGGCGCAGGACCAGTGCGCGCGCTTCCTGCGGGCCGCCGGCACGCTGGACGATGTGGCTATCGCGCAACAGCTGCCCGGCTGGGTACAGCCCGACGCGCCGCGCCAATGGGCGCTGGACGTGACCGGACCGGTGGTGGCGCGCAGCGAGGACTTCCGCTTCGCACAACCCTTCACCGGTCTTGAAGTGATCGAGCAGGCCGGCACCGTGATCGGCTGGAACGACGGTGAGCCGGTCACTACGCCCTACGACGACTGCGTGCTCGTCATGCCTTCCACGCGCCAGGCCAAGCCGGGCGTGACGGTGGTGCGCTACGCAAGGCGCCGGCTGCTCTGAGCCGGCTGGCGGGAACCTTTCCGACTGTGGCAAGCTCGGGACGGTATGAACACCCGCTCCCAGTCCATCACCTCCCGCCGTCGGCTGCTGCGCGCGCTGCTGGGCACCGCGGCCCTTCAAGCGCCCTTTGCGGCGCTGGCCGGCTTCAATTTCTTCACCAGCGAATACACCGCGAGCCGCGACGAGCTGCAGACGATGATCGCCAAGCGCTTCCCCGTGGCCGAGCGCTATGCCGAGATCTTCATGGTCGGGCTGCGCGATCCGCAATTGGGCCTGGATGCAGGCACCAACCGCGCGGCCCTCACCGCCACGCTGACCATCGAGAGCCCCTTGCTGGCCACCTCGCCGGTGCAGGGTGTCGTGTCGATGAGCAGTGCGCTCCGGTACGACGCGGCCACGCGCACCCTGCGGCTCGACCAACCGAAGGCCGAGCGCCTCGAACTGCAAGGCGTGGAAGGCCACGATGCCGAGCGGCTGCAAAAGGTCGGCGCGGTGGTGGCGCAAGAGCTGCTGCAGGGCCAGGTGTTGCGCAGCTTTACCGCCGATGAGCTCACGGTCGGACGCAAGACCTACGAAATCGGTGACATCACGGTGCAAGACAACGGCATCAAAGTGCAGCTCAAATGAAATACCCCCTGCTTGTCGCCGCACTGTTGATCGCGGGTTGCGCCGCCATCGCCCCCACCGCGAAACAGCACTTCGACCTGCAGGCCCACCGCGGCGGACGCGGCCTTGCGCCCGAGAACACGCTGGCCGCGTTCTCGAATGCCGTCGACCTTGGCGTGACCACGCTCGAACTCGACATCGGCCTCACGGCTGACAACGTGGTCGTGATCTCGCACGACACATCGCTCAATCCCGATCACACGCGCGATGCAAACGGCAACTGGCTTGCACCGAAGAGCGGCGCGGCCATCCGCTCGCTCACGCTGGCGCAACTGCAGACCTACGACGTGGGTCGTCTGAATCCGGCCAGCGACTACGGCAAGCAGTTCTCGCTGCAGCAGCCGCGCGATGGCGAACGCATCCCGACGCTCGCCGCGCTGTTCGCGCAGGTGCAGGCACGCGGCGCCAATGCCGCCACGGTGCGCTTCAACATCGAAACCAAGATCGATCCGAACAAGCCGGACGAAACCGCGGCGCCCGAACCGATGGTGCGCGCGCTGCTTGCCGAGATCAACAAGGCGGGCATGGGCAGCCGTGTGACCATCCAGAGCTTCGACTGGCGCACGCTGGCGCTGGTCGGCCAGCTCGCGCCGCAGTTGCCGCGCGCCTACCTCAGCACGGCTCGCACGCTCAAGGACAGCCGCTGGACGACAGGGCTGGACGCGGCCGGCTTCAGCTCCGTGCCGCAGTTGGTCCAGGCGGCCGCCGGCAAGACGACTGGCCCGCTGATCTGGTCGCCGGCCTACAACGACCTCACGCCCGCCGTCATCAAGGAAGCGCAAGGCCTCGGCATGAAGGTGCTGCCCTGGACCGTGAACCAGCGCGCCGACATGCTGCGGCTGATGGACTGGGGTTCGGACGGCCTCATCACCGACTACCCCGATGTGCTGCGCGACCTGATGCGCGAACGCGGCCTGTCGACGCCACCGCCCGGAAAGGCCGCACCATGAGCGCCGCACAGCAACTCGACACCATCGCCGGACGCATTACAACGCTGCGAAACGGCGGCGACGGATCGGTCACCACGCTGTCGAACGAGGCTCGCGCGAGCACCGAGCTGCTCGGCGCCCTGCCTCCGCGCTATGGCGAGGTGCTGCTGGGCCTGCTCGACCGGCTCGAATCGAGCGCGCTCTTCAGCGAAGAGAGCTGCTCCTTCAGCCAGAAGGACCTGCTCGACAACCTGTAGGTGTGGGTCGACAAGGCCCGTGGGCAACTGGTGTCTTAGGGCACAGGTTTATCATCCGGCCCCATGCGCACCCTGCTGCTCGCCCTCATGATCGCCCTGCTGCCCATTCGCGGCTGGCTCGGCGATGCCATGGCGGTCGAGATGGTGCGGCACTCGCTGCCGACGGTGGCCTCGCTCGTTTCGGAGACCTCGTCTTCGGGCGCCATGGCGGCGGAGGCGCACTGCCATGGAGCCATGGGCGCCGACAGCAGCATGGATGCCATGGCGGACCCCACGGGCTCGCACGACAGCAGCAACGACAACGGCGCCGATCACCAGGGCTGCGGCACCTGCACCGCCTGCCAGGTCTGCCACACGGTGGCGCTCGGCGGCATGCCCCCCCTCATCGACACCGTGCACAGCGCGCCCCAGGCGCCACCAGCGGCCCACGCGACCCGTTTCGCCAGCGCCGAGCCCGCACCGGGCCTGAAGCCGCCCATTTCCTGATCTCCCTGCCCGTAGTCCGTCCGCAGTGAGCCCTTTCCGGCTCGCGGCGACCGTCGTATTGCTCATGGAGATCGAGCGTGAACCCCTTTGTTCGCCGGCAGCTTGCCGGCACCCTTCGCTATCGAAGAAGTAGCGCGCTGTTCAAGCGTGCTGCCGCACTCGCGAGCGCCTTGACGCTAGCGGGCTGCGCCAGCCTCTCGTCCGATGGCGGCTCGGCCGACGTGCAGGCGCTGGTCGCAGGCAACCCGCTCATGGCGGGCAGCGCTGCCCAGCGCACACCCGACGAGGCTTCGCAGAAGAGCGTCGATGCGCTGCTCGCCAAGCCGCTCGACGCCGAGGCCGCCGTGCGCATCGCGCTCGTCAAC
Organism: Variovorax sp. YR752; assembly: GCA_945860785.1. Classification (GTDB taxonomy): domain Bacteria; phylum Pseudomonadota; class Gammaproteobacteria; order Burkholderiales; family Burkholderiaceae_C; genus Variovorax. The sequence goes on from CAMATD010000077.1 coordinate 5,408, forward strand.
GGCCCGCGCGTGCAGGACGCCTTTGCCACGCTGCAGCTCAGCGATGCCGAGCGCGTGCAGGCATCGAGCCTGCCGAACCCGGTGCTCTCGTTCAGCCGCCTGGCCCAGGGCCGCGAACGCGAGTTCGAGCGGATGCTGAGCTTCAACGTGCTGGGCCTCGTCACGCTGCCTTGGCAGGCCCGCTGGGCCGGCCAGCGGCACGAGGCCGCCAAGCTGCAGGCCGCGCAGAGCGTGCTCGTGCTGGCCGCCGACACGCGCCGCGCCTGGGTGCGCGCGGTGGCGGCGCAGCAGAGCGTGGTCTATCTGCGTGATGCAAAGGAAGCGACCGAAGCCGGCGCCGAACTGGCGCACCGCATGGCCCGGGCCGGCAACTGGAGCGCGTTGCAGCGCACGCGCGAGCAGTTGCTGCTGGCCGACGCCGCGGCGCAGCTGGCGTGGGCCGAGCAGGTGGCCGTCGCCACGCGCGAGCAACTCAACCGATTGCTCGGCCTGAGCGGCACCCGCACCGGCTACACCCTGCCCGACCGCCTGCCGCCCCTGCCACAGGCCGCCCCCGAGCTCGGCGACGTGCAGGCCCTCGCCCTGCGCGACCGGCTCGACGTGCGCTCGGCGCAGGCGCAGAACACGGCGGTGGCCGATTCGCTCGGCCTCACGCATGCCACCAGCGTGATCAACGCGATGGAACTGGGCGCGGTGCGCAACACCACCTTCGACAACGACGCCGACCGTTCGAAGAAAACGAAGCGCGGCTTCGAACTCGACCTGCCGCTGCCGCTGTTCGACTGGGGCCAGGCACGCAACGGGCGGGCCGAGGCGCAGTACATGCAATCTGCAGCGCGCGTGCGCGACGTGGGCGTGCTGGCCGCGAGCGAGGCGCGCGAGGCTTGGCAGGGCTGGAACACCGCCTACGCGCTAGCGCGCCGCTACCGCGACGAGGTGCTGCCATTGCGCAAGAAGGTCAATGAGGAGATGGTGCTGCGCTACAACGGCATGCTCGCGAGCGTGTGGGAACTGCTGGGCGAGACCCGCGCCAGCATGCTCGTCGTGAACGCCGGCATCGAGGCCCAGCGCGATTTCTGGCTGGCCGACACCGACCTACAGCTCGTGCTCACGGGCAGTTCGCCCGGCGGCATGACGGCGCTGCAGACCGCAACCGCCGGCGATGCACCTGCGGCGGGAGGTCACTGACATGAACCGCCGCAACTTCTTCGCCGGCGCCGCCACGGCCGTGGCCGCTGCCGGCGTGAGCCGCGTCTCGATGGCTGCGCTGCCCGAGCCCGTGTCGCAAAGCTCCACCGCCACCGCGCCACCGCTCGTGCCGCCGAACGGCCGCCCCTACAACCCCGTCGTCACGCTCAACGGCTGGACGCTCCCCTGGCGCATGAACGCCGGTGTCAAGGAATTCCACCTCGTCGCCGCACCCGTGGTGCGCGAGATGGCGCCCGGCTTCAAGGTCAACATGTGGGGCTACAACGGCCAGTCGCCCGGCCCGACCATCGAGGTGGTCGAGGGCGACCGCGTGCGCATCTACGTGACCAACAGGCTGCCCGAGCACACGACCGTGCACTGGCACGGCCAGCGCCTGCCCAACAGCATGGACGGCGTGGGCGGCATCACGCAGCCGCACATTCCGCCGGGCAAGACCTTCGTCTACGAGTTCACCGCGCGCCGCCCCGGCACCTTCATGTACCACCCGCATGCCGACGAGATGGTTCAGATGGCGATGGGGATGATGGGCTTCTGGGTCACGCATCCGAAGGAGAGCCATCCGCTGATCGACCCGGTGCAGCGCGACTTCTGCTTCCTGCTCGGCAGCTTCGACGTGGAGCCCGGCAGCGCGACGCCCAAGGTCAACACCATGACCGACTTCAACATCTGGAGCTTCAACAGCCGCGTGTTCCCGGGCATCGACACGCTCAACGTGCGCCGTGGCGACCGGGTGCGCATCCGCGTGGGCAATCTCACGATGACCAACCACCCGATCCACATCCACGGCCACGAGTTCGAGGTGACCGGCACCGATGGCGGCCCCGTGCCGCGCACCGCGCGCTGGCCCGAGGTGTCGGTGGACGTGGCGGTGGGCCAGATGCGGCAGATGGAATTCATCGCCGACGAGGAAGGCGACTGGTCACTGCATTGCCACAAGGCGCACCACACGATGGGGCCGATGGGCCACGAGGTGCCGACCATGATCGGTGTCGACCAAAAGGGCGTGGTCGAGAAGATCCGCAAGCTCGTGCCCGACTACATGGTGATGGGCGACAAGGGCATGGCCGACATGGGCGAGATGGAGATGGAGATGCCCATTCCCGACAACACGATGCCGATGATGACCGGCGCCGGCCCTTTCGGTTCGGCCGAGATGGGCGGCATGTTCACGCTGCTCAAGGTGCGGCGCGACCAGAAGCCGGGCGACTTGCGCGATCCGGGGTGGTTCAAGCACCCGGCAGGGACTGTCGCGCGCGAAGTGCCTGGCGCGGTGGGGCCGCCGGCCACGCGCAAGGCGCCTTCGGCGAAGGACGACAACGGCAAGACCGATGCAAGCGTGCGCAAGCCTTCGAGCGCGCACAACCATTGACCTCATTCACTTTCATTCCGGAGCTCGACCCATGAACAAGACACTCAGATTCACCGCCATCTGCCTCGCGCTCGTGGCTTTCTCGGCCACGTCGCAGGCCCATGAAAACCATGGCGCCAAGCCAAAGGGCACCGCCACGCTCGCCCCCGAGCAAAAGGCCTGGGGCATCGCAGGCAAGGCCAGCGCCGCACGCCGCACCATCGACATCGTCATGGCCGACGACATGACCTTCACGCCGTCTGTCATCGAAGTGCGCGAGGGCGACACCATCCGCCTGCGCCTGAAGAACCGCGGCAAGGAACTGCACGAGCTCGTGCTCGGCACCACGGCCGAGATCGAGGCGCACGCGGCCATGATGAAGAAATTCCCGGACATGGAACACGACGACCCGTGGATGGTGCACGTGCCCGCCGGCAAGACGGGCGACATGGTCTGGACCTTCAACCGCGCTGGCGACTTCGACTTCGCCTGCCTCGTGAAGGACCACTACGAACTCGGCATGGCCGGCCGCATCCGCGTGCTGCCTGCCACGCCCAAGTCCTGAACGAATCATTGAACAAGGAGACCACCATGCAACGACGAACCCTTCTGAAGCGCGCCGCCCCGCTGCTGGCGCTCGCATCCACCGCCACCCTGCCGCTCGCCGCCATGGCTGCAGCGCCGATGGTCGAGATCTGGAAAGACCCCAACTGCGGCTGCTGCCAGGACTGGGTCAAGCACCTCAACAAGAACGGCTTTGCCACGCGTGTGCACGACGAAGGCAACACGGCAGCGCGCACGCGGCTCGGCATGCCCGCCAAGCTGGGCTCGTGCCACACCGGCCTGGTCGGCGGCTATGCCATCGAGGGCCATGTGCCCGCGCGCGAAGTGCAGCGACTGTTGAAAGAAAAGCCCAAGGCCGTCGGCCTCGCGGTGCCCGGCATGCCGGTCGGCTCGCCGGGCATGGACGGCCCCGACTACGGCGACCGGCGCGATCCCTACGACGTGCTGCTCGTACTGGCCGATGGCAGCACGAGCGTCTACAAAGCTATCGCTGAAGGAACATGACCATGAAGAAACTCCTCACCGCCCTCTCGGCCGCCCTTTTCGCAGCAGCCGCCTTCGCCCAGGCCACATTGCCGCCCGTCGAAGGCGAAGTGCGCAAGATCGACACCGATGCGAAGAAGATCACCCTGAAGCACGGCGACATCCCGAACCTCGAGATGACCGGCATGACGATGGTCTTCCGCGTGAGCGACTCCACCCTGCTCGCCAAGGTGAAGCCTGGCGACAAGGTGCGCTTCACGGCCGACAAGGTCGACGGCGCGCTCACGGTGCTGTCGATCGAGCCGGAGAACTGAGCCCGGCCCCGCCCCCGTCGCCGCATCCCTAGAATGCGGCGACGCACACGCACCGGACACAGGAAAAGAACTTGCCCAAACGAAGCTACCTCGACTTCGAACAACCCATCGCGGAACTCGAATCCAGGATCGAATCGCTGCGATCGACAAAAGACGAGCCGATGGTCGATATCTCGCAGGAGATCGACCAGCTCGACAGGAAGGCCCAGCAGCTCACCAAGGACATCTACGGCGAGCTCACGCCGTGGCAGATCTTCAAGATCGCGTGGCATCCCGAGCGCCCGCTGACGCTCGACTACATTCAGGCCATCTTCACCGACTTCGTCGAACTGCACGGCGACCGCCACTATGCGGACGACATGGCGCTGGTCGGCGGGCTTGCGCGCCTCAACGGCACGCCCTGCATGGTGCTGGGCCACCAGCGCGGCGCGGACACGCGCGAGCGGGTGCTGCGCAACTACGGCATGTGCAAGCCCGAGGGCTACCGCAAGGCGCTGCGCCTGATGAAGATGGCCGAGAAGTTCGGGCTGCCGCTCTTCACCTTTGTCGACACCATGGGCGCCTACCCCGGCATCGACGCCGAAGAGCGCGGGCAGTCCGAAGCCATCGGCCGCAACATCTTCGAGATGGCACAGCTCGAAGTGCCGATCGTCACCACCGTGATCGGCGAAGGCGGCTCCGGCGGTGCGCTCGGCATCGCGGTGGCCGACCAGATGCTGATGCTGCAGTACGCGGTGTATTCGGTGATCAGCCCCGAAGGCTGCGCGTCGATCCTCTGGAAGACCAGCGAGCGGGCGCAGGACGCGGCCGAGGCGCTGGGCATCACGGCCCCTCGCCTCAAGGCGCTCGGCCTGATCGACAAGATCGTGAACGAACCGGTCGGCGGCGCGCACCGCGACCCGAAACAGGCCGCGGCCTCGCTCAAGCGCGCGCTCGGCGATGCGCTGCGGCAGCTCAGCGACCTGAAGCCCCGGGAGCTGGTCGACAAGCGCTACGAGAAGCTGCAGGGCTACGGGCCGGGCGCTTCGTGGACATCAAGGCGAGCGCGGCCGGGCGCTGACGGCCAGCGAAAGACTCAGCCGAAGCGCTTCGGATCGAACGGTTCCAGTGGCGTTTCTGGCACCGATCCCGCGAGCAACTGCGCCGCAAGCCGGCCCGTGCGCGCCGAGCCGCACAGGCCCACGTGGCCGTGACCGAAAGCCAGCACGCCATCTGCGCTGGCCGCCGACGCGCCGATGCAGGGCAATCCGTCGGGCATGCTGGGACGATGGCCAAGCCATTGCTTCGCCGCCACCGCGCCCTCGGCACCTGCAAGCGCCGGAAACATCGATTGCAGATGGCGATGCAGGATCTCCGCACGGCGCCAGTCGGGCCCGGCGTCGAGGCCGCCGATCTCGACCTGGCCTGCGGCGCGCAGGCCACCGTCCATCCAGTGGGCGATGAGCTTGCCGTCGGCCACCATCACCGGCGTGCGCGGCCCCACCGTGGCCCCTTCGACGACCACGTGGTAGCCGCGTTCGGATTCGAGCGGCACCGCGGAGCCTGCGGCCGCAGCCAGCGGACCGGAGCGAGCACCTGCGCAGATGGCGGCGGCATCGCAGGCGATTTCCCCCGTCTCCGTGCGCACGGCGCGCAGCCTGCCGCCTTCGATGCGAAAACCCGTCGCGCGCGTGGCGAGCCGCTCGGAGCCGGACGCCAGCGCATGCTGCGCCAGGGCCGCCACATAGGCACCCGGATTGCGGCAATGCCCGGCCTCGGGCACGAAGATGCCGAGCGTGTAGCGCGCATCGAGATCGGGTTCGCGGCGGCGCAGTTCGTCGGCCGACCAGGCTTCCCAGCGGACGCCGGTGCGCTGGCGCACGCGCCACCCCAGCGCATCGCCTTCGAACTCGGCGCGCGAGCGGTAGGCATGCAGCAACCCGCGCTGCTCGATGAGCTGTGGCACGCCGGCCTCGGCAGCGAGCTGGGCATGCAGCGCGGGCGCATCCGCCAGCAAGGTCCGCAATGCATCGGCGGTGCGCTGCACGCGTGCTTCGGTCCAGCCCGAGGCCAGGTAGCGCAGCAGCCACGGCATCGCACGCGGCAGGTAGCGCCAGCGCACCGCGAGCGGCCCCAGCGGATCGGCCAGCCAGCCCGGCACCTTGCGCCAAGCGCCGGGGAGCGCGGGCGGTATCACCGAATGCGACGAGAGCCAGCCCGCGTTGCCATAGCTCGTGGCCTGCGGGCCGCCGGGTTCGCCGGGCTCGATCACGGTCACGCGCAGGCCCGCACGCAGCGCCTCGATGGCCGTGGCGCTGCCCACCGCGCCCGCACCGATCACCACCACGTGGCGCCTGGCGTCGCCCGTGGAGAAACTACTTCTTGCAACTGTCATGGGGCCTATCGTAGAGGCACGGTCCCATAATCGGCCGCCGTGTCAGTCCCGTCTTCCTCCCTCACCCACTCCGCCGGTGCCATCACCGATGTCGCCGGCATCGAAGTCGGCCATTTCTCCGACACCCGCCGCCCCACCGGCTGCACCGTGATCATGGCGCGCGAAGGCGCCGTGGCCGGTGTCGATGTGCGCGGCGCCGCCCCCGGCACGCGCGAAACCGACCTGCTGGCGCTCGGCAACCTGGTGCAGCAGGTGCATGCCGTGATGCTCGCGGGCGGCAGCGCCTGGGGCCTCTCGGCGGCCGAGGGCGTGATGCGCTGGCTCGAAGAGCGCGGCATCGGCATGGACGTGCGCTTCGGCACCCTGCCGATCGTGCCCGCCGCGGTGCTGTTCGACCTGCCGATGGGCGATGCGCGCATCCGCCCCGATGCGGCGGCCGGCTATGCGGCCTGCGACGCGGCATCGAACGCCGCGCCCGCCGAGGGCAATGTGGGCGCTGGCAGCGGCGCGCTGGTGGGCAAGCTCTTCGGCGTGCACCGCGCGATGAAGGGCGGCATCGGCACCGCGTCGGTCACCGTCGGTGGCGTGACGGTGGGCGCGCTGATCGCGGTCAACGCGCTGGGCGACGTGATCGATCACGACACCGCACTGCCCGTGGCCGGCGCGCGCACCGAAGACGGCACTGCGCTGCTCGACACCCGCCGCGCCCTGCTGCGCGGCGAACTGCCCAAGCCGCTGCTCGCAGGCACCAACACCACGCTGGGGGTGGTCGCCACCGACGCCGTGCTGACCAAGGTGCAGGCCAACCGCCTCGCCAGCGTGGCCCACGACGGTCTGGCGCGCGCCATCAACCCCGTGCACACGATGAGCGACGGCGACACGCTGTTCGCGCTGGCCACGGGTCGCGTTCCGCTCGAAGGCGATGCACCGGGCATGACGGTGCTCGGCACCATGGCGGCCGAGGCCGTGGCCATTGCCACCCTGCGCGCGGTGCATGCGGCGCGCGCCGTGACGGTGGGCGACCTGCACATCCCTTCGGCGACCGACCTTGCCGCAGCGCGCGGCTGACACACAGAAAGGACCACCATGGCGTTCCCAAGAACCCTGAAGCTGATCCTGTTGTCGATCCGCGACCTGATCGCGTCGGCCGGTCCGATCATCTTTCTCGTGATCGGCCTCTTGATCGCAGCCTACTGGTACCTGCAGCCGCAACCGCCCAAGCATGTGACGCTGGCCACCGGCCCCACGGGCAGCGCCTATGCGCAGTTCGGCAAGCAATATGCGACCGCACTCAAGGCCAACGGCATCACGGTCGAGCTGAAACCCACCTCGGGCTCTTCGGAGAACCTGCAGCTGCTGCGCTCCGGCGGGGCCGACGTGGGCTTCGTGCGCGGCGGCAGTGCCGACCCGGTGGCCGATGAAGAGGCGGGCATCAAGTCGCTGGGCAGTCTTTTCTTCGAACCGCTGTGGCTGTTCTACCGCACCGACACGGCGCAGAAGATCGACCGCAAGACCGGCACGCTGACCTCGCTCACCCAGCTGCGCGGCCTGCGCGTGAACGTCGACATGCCCGGCAGCAGCCTGCCGGAGATCATGGAGCGGCTGCTCAAGGCCAACAGGCTCGGGTCCGACGACGTGCTGCTGTCGAACCTCGAACAGGCGGCAGCGGCCGAAGCGCTGCAGGCGGGGCTGCTCGATGCCATCGTGCTGTCGTCCGCGCCGCAGTCGCCGCAGGTGCAGCGTCTGCTGCGCGCGTCCGACATCAAGCTGATGGATTTCGGCCAGGCCGATGCCTATTCGCGGCGCTTTCCGTTCCTCTCGGCCGTGACGCTGCCGCGCGGTGTGGTCGACCTGTCGAAGGACCTGCCGCCGGCCGACGTGTCGCTGCTCGCGGCCACCACCTCGCTGCTGTCGCGCGAAGAAACCCACCCGGCCCTGCGGCAGCTGTTCGCGCAATCGGCGCAGACGGTGCACAGCGGCGCCGGCTGGTTCAACCGCGCGCGCGATTTTCCGAACACGCGCACCAGCGAACTGCCGGTGAGCCCCGAGGGCGACCGCGCGATCAACGGCACGCCGCCGTTCTGGCAGCGCTACCTGCCCTTCTGGGCCAGCAACCTGGTCGAGCGCATGTGGCTGGTGCTGGGCGGCCTGCTGGTGCTGATGCTGCCGCTGAGCCGCGTGATCCCGCCGCTCTACCAGTTCCGCGTGCGGCGTCGCGTGTTCCGCTGGTATGCGCGGCTGCGCGACATCGAGGCCAAGGTGGACACCAGACAGGGCGAGCGCAACGCGCTGCTCGAAGACCTCGATCACCTCGACCGCGTGGTCAACAAGGTGGCCGTTCCGCTCTCGTATGCCGAAGAGCTCTATGCGCTGTGCAACAACATCTACGCGGTGCGCAAGCGGGTGCTGGCGGGGTCGGCGAAGAGCGATGCCGCGGCCGCAGAGCCGGCTGCGAAACCGGCAGCGGCGACCGGGCCGACCGAATCTGCCTGACGGTTCAGACTTGCAAACGCTGATCGATTTCGCCGAGCCGCGAAGCGACGGAGCGACGCGGCTGCGTGCAGCCTTCGGTGCGCCTTCGCGCGTGCTCGTTGCACGCACGCCTGACGAAGTGAGGCCGGTGCTGGAGGCCGTGGAGGCACTGGCCCGCGAAGGGCGCTGGTGCGTGGGCCATCTGCGCTATGAGGCGGCAGTGGCTTTCGACCCCGCGTTCGCGGTGCATGCCGGCGAGGGTCCGCTGGCGTGGTTCGGGGTGCATGACGAAGCGCTGCCGTGGCCGGCTTCGAATGCGCCCGACGACCCGGTGCCTGCCGTCGAATGGCAGGCGAGCCTCTCGCGCACCGCGTTCGACAGGCGCATGCAGGCCATCCACCGTGCGATTGCAGACGGCGAGCTCTACCAGCTCAACTACACCGCACCGCTGCGGGCCGAATTCCACGGCGATGCACGCGCCTGGTTCATGGCTTTGCGGCAGGCGCAACCCAACGGTTACGCCGCCTTCATCGACACCGGCGAGGAACAGGTGCTGTCGGTATCGCCCGAGCTGTTCTTCGACTGGCAAGACGACCAGATACTGGCCCGCCCCATGAAAGGCACGGCCCCGCGCGGCGCGACGGCTGCCGAGGACGAAGCGCTGGCGCTGCGGCTGCGCACCGTGCCCAAGGAGCGGGCCGAGAACGTGATGAGCGTCGACCTGATCCGCAACGATCTCTCGCGCATCGCCCAGCCCTTCTCGGTGCGCGTGCCCCGGCTCTTTCACACCGAGGCGCTGCCCACCGTGTGGCAGATGACCTCCGATGTCGAGGCCGTGGTGCGCGACGGCGTCTCGCTGGCGGATGCGTTCGCGGCGCTGTTCCCCTGCGGCTCCATCACCGGCGCGCCCAAGGTCAGCGCGATGCGCATGATCCGCGAACTGGAGCCCGAGGCGCGCGGCGTGTACTGCGGCGCCGTGGGCGTGGTGCGGCCGGGCGGGCACGCGACCTTCAATGTGCCGATCCGCACCGTGACCCTGCGCGGCACCGAGGCGCGATGCGGCATTGGCAGCGGCATCACGGCCGATGCGCACGCCGATGCGGAGTGGGACGAGTGGCGGCACAAGCAGGCCTTTCTCGGACGAGGCCGTGCGCCTGCGCCGGCTGCTGCCGAGCCCGCTTTCGAATTGCTTGAAACCCTCGCACTGGTCGAAGGCGAACTGCGCGATGCGCCTTCACACCTCGCACGCATGAAGAACGCGGCGGCGCACTTCGGCTACCCCTGGAACGAAGCGCTGGTGGTGGCTTGCCTGCATCGCTTGAGCGACGCCCATCCGACGGGTCCATGGCGCGTGCGCCTGCTGCTCGACGCACAAGGACAACCGCGCGCGGAAGCCTTTGCCATGGATGCGGCACCGGCGCGCGTGCGACTGCAGCTCGCAGCACGCGCATTCGACGAAGCCGAGAGCGAGTTCTCGCGCTTCAAGACCACGCGCCGGGCGCACTACGAAGCCTTTGCCCCGACCGAAGCCGGCGTGTTCGACACCTTGCTGTGGAACCAGCGCGGCGAGATCACCGCATGCACGCGCGGCAACATCGCGCTGCTGCTCGACGGCCGCTGGGTCACGCCGCCGCTGCACTGCGGCCTGCTGAATGGCATCGGCCGAGCGAACCGCCTACGCGAAGGGCACCTTGCCGAAGCCGTCGTGCGGGTAGACGATCTGCCCCGGGTGCAGGCGCTGGCCTTCGTGAACAGCCTGCGCGGCTGGCTCGACGCCGACCTCTCCAACCCGCAAAAATAGTTCAACAAAGCGCTTGACTTAGAGTGCGCTCCAACTTCGAGAATCAACGCCATGGAAACCAGTTTGACCATCGCGGAAGTCGCACGGCGCACCGGCCTCACGGCCCACACGCTGCGCTACTACGAGCGCATCGGACTGATCGCCGCGGTGTCCCGTGCACTGGGCGGCCAGCGCCGCTATGCGAGCGCCGACATGGACTGGCTGGCTTTCCTGTTGCGCCTGCGCGAAACCGGCATGCCCATCCAGGGTATGCAGGCCTTCGCCGGGCTTCGAAGCCAGGGGGACGCCAGCGTCAGCGAACGGCGCGAGATGCTCGAGGAGCACCTTGCCGAGGTTCAGGCCAGGGTACAGGCGCTGCAGCAATCCATGCAGGCGCTTTCGCTGAAGATCAGGCACTACCGTGCGATCGAAGGCAAGACGAAGCGTCCCTCGTTGTCGGGCACTGCCCCGGAAAGAAAGACGAGCGATGACGAACCCACAAGCAAGCCAAGGCAACAGCAACGACAACCTGCGTTACGAGCGCGGGCTGGCCAAGCTCCAGGAAATCGACGGTGAAGGCGGCGTCAAGGTGGTCGAGAGCCTGGCCAACATCGCGCCGGACTTTGCCCGCCTCTTGATCGAGTTTCCGTTCGGCGATGTCTATTCGCGTCCCGGCCTCGACCTGCATTCGCGCGAGATCGCGGTGGTGGCAGCGCTCACCGCCATGGGCAATGCGGCGCCGCAGCTCAAGGTGCACATCCAGGGCGCGCTCAACGTGGGCGTCACGCGCGCCGAAGTCGTCGAGATCATCATGCAGATGGCCGTGTACGCGGGCTTTCCAGCGGCGCTCAATGGGCTGACCGCGGCGCGCGAGGTGTTTGCGGCGGACGATAAAAAAAGCGCGCCACCCCTTGCGGAGCCGCGCGCTTTGGTCGATGCCGAAGCAGCCTGAGGCTTACTTGAGCGCCTTGTAGCGCATGCGTTTCGGCTTGGCGCCTTCTTCGCCGAGGCGCTTCTTCTTGTCGGCTTCGTACTCCTGGTAGTTGCCGTCGAAGAAGGTCCACTGGCTGTCGCCTTCGGCGGCCAGGATGTGGGTGGCGATACGGTCGAGGAACCAGCGGTCATGGCTGATCACCATGACCGTGCCGGCGAACTCGAGCAGCGCGTCTTCGAGCGCGCGCAGGGTTTCGACGTCCAGGTCGTTCGACGGTTCGTCCAGCAGCAGCACGTTGCCGCCCGCGATCAGCGTCTTGGCCAGGTGCAGGCGGCCGCGTTCACCGCCCGACAGCGTGCCGACCTTCTTCTGCTGGTCCGCGCCGTTGAAGTTGAAGCGGCCCGCATACGCGCGGCTCGCCATCTGAAACTTGCCGACGTTGATGATGTCGAGGCCGTTCGAGATGTCTTCCCACACGGTCTTGTTGTTGGCGAGCTCGTCGCGGTGCTGGTCGACGAAGGCCATCTTGACGGTCTGGCCGATCACGACCTCGCCGCCGTCCGGCTGTTCCTTGCCCGCGAGCATCTTGAACAACGTCGACTTGCCGGCGCCGTTCGGGCCGATGATGCCGACGATCGCGCCCGCAGGCACGTTGAAGCTCAGGTTGTCGATCAGCATGCGGTCGCCGAAGGACTTGCTGACGTTCTTGAACTCGAACACCTGCTGGCCGAGCCGCTCCGCCACCGGAATGAAGATTTCCAGGGTTTCGTTGCGCTTCTGGTATTCGACGTCGCTCAGCTCCTCGAAGCGGGCCAGACGCGATTTGCTCTTGGCCTGGCGCGCCTTGGGGTTCTGGCGCGACCATTCGAGTTCCTTCTTCAGGGCCTTGGCGTGGGCTTCTTCGCTCTTCTGCTCCTGCGCCAGGCGGTCGCCCTTCTGCTCGAGCCAGCTGCTGTAATTGCCCTTCCATGGAATGCCGCGGCCGCGGTCCAGCTCCAGGATCCACTCGGCGGCGTTGTCGAGGAAGTAGCGATCGTGGGTGATGGCCACCACGGTGCCGGTGAAGCGCTTCAAGAACACTTCCAGCCACTCGACCGATTCGGCGTCCAGGTGGTTGGTGGGTTCGTCGAGCAGCAGCATGTCGGGCTTGGACAGCAGCAGGCGGCACAGGGCGACCCGGCGCTTTTCGCCGCCCGAGAGCACGCCGATGTTGGCGTCCCACGGCGGCAGGCGCAGCGCGTCGGCGGCAATTTCGAGCTGGTGCTCGGAATCGGTACCGGCCGTGGCGATGATGGCTTCGAGCTCGGCCTGCTCGGCCGCCAGCGCGTCGAAATCGGCATCTTCGGCGCCGTAGGCCGTGTAGACCTCTTCGAGGCGCGCCTTGGCCGCGTAGACCGCGCCCATGGACTCTTCCACCGACTCGCGCACCGTGTGCGCGGCGTTGAGCTTGGGTTCCTGCTCCAGGTAGCCGATCGTCAGGCCGGGCATCGGGAGCGCTTCGCCCTCGATTTCCTTGTCGACGCCCGCCATGATCTTGAGCAGCGTCGATTTGCCCGAGCCGTTCAGGCCGAGCACGCCGATCTTGGCGCCGGGGAAGAAGGACAGCGAAATGTCTTTCAAGATCTGCCGCTTGGGCGGCACGGTCTTGCTGACACGGTTCATCGAATAGACGTATTGAGCCATCTGTGGTTGGTTACCTTGGGTACAAAGATTCGGGAAAAAGCGCGGGCGCCAGAAAGAGGCATTCGGGAAGCATTCGGGCGCGGCAAACCATCAATTATCGACTCATGCGACAATACGCTCCGTTGCCGGGTCCAGTTGCCCGCAACACCGGCTCTCTGCCGGGGACGAAGAAAGCCCTTTTCGCAACGGGTTTTTCGACTCCCACCCCTGACCTTCATCTGCCTTGACTGGCTCGGCGTCGCCAAGACGCCAAGCGGGCCGATGCCACTGCGCCGTGTATGGCGCTTATTGTTTCCAATGAATTTTGATGAACTGAAGCTGGCCCCTGCCATCTTGAAGGCTGTGCACGAGCACGGTTACGACACCCCGACCCCCATCCAGGCGCAAGCCATCCCCGCCGTCCTCGAAGGCCACGACCTGCTCGGCGGCGCCCAGACCGGCACCGGCAAGACGGCCGCCTTCACGCTGCCCATGCTGCACAAGCTCACCATGAGCCGCAGCGCCACCAACAAGTTCGGCGGCATCGGCATCCGTGCCCTCGTGCTGACCCCCACCCGCGAACTCGCAGCCCAGGTCGAAGAATCGGTTCGCACCTACGGCAAGTACCTGCAGCTCGACTCGACCGTGATCTTCGGCGGCGTCGGCATGAACCCGCAGATCAGCAAGCTCAAGAAGGGCGTCGACATCCTCGTGGCCACCCCCGGCCGCCTGCTCGACCTGCAACAGCAAGGCATGCTCGACCTGAGCCAAGTCCAGATGCTGATCCTGGACGAAGCCGACCGCATGCTCGACATGGGCTTCATCCACGACGTGAAGAAGATCTTGGCGCTCGTGCCCAAGGAAAAGCAGAGCCTGCTGTTCTCGGCCACCTTCAGCGACGAAATCCGCGACTTGGCCGCCACGCTGCTCAAGAACCCGCAAAGCATCCAGGTCACGCCACGCAACACCACCGTGCAGCGCATCACCCAGGTGATCCACCCCGTGGGCCGCGGCAAGAAGAAGGCGCTGCTCGCGCACATCATCAACGAGAACAAGTGGAGCCAGGTGCTCGTGTTCACGCGCACCAAGTTCGGCACCAACAGCGTGGCCGAGTTCCTGACCAAGAACGGCATCGAGGCGATGGCGCTGCACGGTAACAAGAGCCAGAGCGCACGCACTCAGGCGCTGGCCGGCTTCAAGAGCGGCGACATCCGCGCCCTAGTGGCCACCGACATCGCGGCCCGCGGCATCGACATCGACGAGCTGCCGCACGTCGTGAACTACGAGATTCCGAACGTCAGCGAAGACTACGTTCACCGCATCGGCCGTACCGGCCGCGCCGGTTCGAGCGGCGAGGCTGTCAGCTTCGTGTGCCTGGACGAAGAAGGCTTCATGCAGGAAATCGAACGCTTCACGAAGCAGACGATTCCGGTGCAGATCGTCGAGGGCTTCGGGCCTGAAGACGGCGAACGTGCCGAGCCTATCGCCATGGGTCGCCAGACGATCTGGGGCGGTGCAGGCCGTCCGCCCAGCCGTGATGTGATGCAGGCGGCTGCGAAGGCTGCGCGCACCGAGATGCTGTCGCGCATCCGCGAGAACAAGGCTGGTCAGGGCGGTGGTGAACGCGCTGGTGGTGGTGGTGGCGGCAACGGCGGCGGTCAACGCCGTGGCGGCGGTCAACGCCGTGGTGGCGGTCAAGGCGGTGGTGGCGGTCAAGGCCGCAACGCCAATGGTGGTGGCCAAGGCCAGGGTCAAGGCCCGCGCGGCCAGGGTGCACGCGCACCGCAAGGCCGTGGTCCGCAAGGCCCGGCACACACGCCGCACCATGCGCCTCAGCATCATCAACAACAGAATCACCTGCCGCATGACGAGCGCCAACCGCGCCATCACGGCAACAGCCACAGCCCGACGCAAGCCAACCAGGTCGCGCACCTGCGTGCTGAAGCGGTCGCGGGTGGCGAGGGCCAGCCGGATCCGTTGCGTACGAGCGTCGACCACATGGGTGGTGGGCGTGGGCGCGGTCGTCCGGGCGGTGGCGGCTACGGTGGCAACCGGTCGGGCGGCGGTGGTCGTTCGGGTGGCGGCGGTGGCCGGTCGTTCGGTCGTTAAGCGCTGCAGGTAGGAACACTTACCTGAGAAATGAAAAAGGGCACTTCGGTGCCCTTTTCTTTTTTGGGGGTGGCGAGGGCGCGGACAGGACACAATCGTCAAGCCATGCAATACATCCCACCCAACTACGCCACCCTCTTCGTAGCCACCTGCAACCTGCTCAATCTCGCAAACCCCAACCGGGTCTACTACGAGAACCAGGACGCCTACAACGAGCGCGAGTACGAGCGAAAGATCGACTGGATCGGCGAGCGTTTCCATGCGCTCAATGCCGATGTGCTGGCGGTGCAGGAGGTGTGGGATGAAGCGGCGCTCAAGGCCGCCATCGCGCGCAGCGGCTTGCGCTACGACTTCGTCTCGGTGCCCGGCGCCGAGAACACGCCACCGCACACCGGCGCCCAAGGCACGCCGCGCGTCGGCATCGCAACGCGGCTGCAGGTGGACCATGTTCAATCCTTCGTCGATTTCCCGCCGGGCTTCGGCGTCGAGGTGCCGGGCCTCGGCCCGCACACGCGCTTCGAGCGCCCGCCCCTGCTCGCCACGCTGCGCATGAAGCACGGCCAGCAGGTGCACGTACTGACGGTGCACCTCAAGTCCAAGCGCCCCAAGTGTAGAGCACCCAGGCATCCTTGTAGGCGCTCAGGTACGGAAAGCCGCCGCCCGCCCTTTCAGGCAGGAGCTTCCAGACGAAGCCGTTCAGCGTCGACCACTTCGGATAGTTGGCGTCGTCGGGCGCACAGAACTCTCTCCCGCTCATGGGCACTCCCTTTGGGTTCAAGAAAGACAGGGGCCGTTTTAGCTGCCGGGCAGCGAGTTGTCGAGCGACAAAGGGGCCGAACGTCGCGTCGGAACCGAATCCGCGTTCAGTAGGCCTTCGGCCTGTAAGTCCAAATACGTCACCTCCTCATGCTGACAGTGATAATTGTTCGCATCGGCGCCGCGAGCTTGGATGCCGATGTTTTCCAGAACACATCCATTGCTCCCGGAGGATCTTTCATGACCGAACGCATCGGCGTCCCAAGCCGCGCTGCGCACGCCCTGGTCGGCGTCACCGCCGCTTGGCTCGCCCTCACCGCCCTGCCCGCCCACGCTGCCAGCGACGAGCTCACGCTCTACACGACGCGCGAGCCGACGCTGATCCAGCCGCTGATCTCGGCCTTCAGCGCGCAGAGCAGCATCAAGGTCAACACCGTGTTCGTGAAGGATGGCCTGCTCGAGCGCGTCAAGGCCGAGGGCGCACGCTCGCCGGCCGACGTGCTGATGACGGTGGACATCGGCAACCTGATGGACCTGGTCGACGGCGGCGTGACGCAGCCGGTGAAATCGGCCGCGCTCGAATCGGCCGTGCCCGCCAACCTGCGTGGCGCCGATGGCCAGTGGTTTGCGCTCTCGCTGCGCGCGCGTGTGCTCTACGCCGACAAGAACCAGCCGCTCACCAGCTTCCGCTATGAAGACCTGGCGAATCCGAAGTGGAAGGGCAAGGTCTGCATCCGCGCGGGCCAGCATCCCTACAACACGGCCCTCGTCGCGGCACTGATCGCGCACGACGGCGAGGCCAAGGCCGAGCAGTGGCTGCGCGGCGTCAAGGCCAACCTGGCACGCAAGGCCACGGGCGGCGACCGCGACGTG
>CAMATD010000078.1 GCA_945860785.1 Variovorax sp. YR752
CTGCTGTTGTGCCGGCGGATCAAGCGCTGCGCTGAGCGATCACGCCGGCGGTGTGCTCTGCGCAGCGAAATAAAGGAGGAGGCATGCGGCCCTAGGCCGCGCCGGGGGACATTCGCGGAGCAGAGCACACCGTCGGCGTGAGCGCGCCCCGAACCTCGAACCCTAGTTCTGTTTCCAGGGCAGCCCGCGCTTGCGCCAGCCGCCGATCTGCCCCCGGTGACCGCTCTCGTCCGGATTGCCCTCGAAGCCTTCGAGGATGTTGTAAGCCTCCAGCCCCAGCTCGGTGGCACGCTTCGCGGCCGAGATGGAACGCACACCGCTGCGGCACAGCAGCACCAGCTTCTTGCCACCCTCGCCCGCCGCGCGCACGCCCTCATCGAACGCCGGGTTGAGCGCCATGCCCGGCCATTGTTTCCACGCCAGCGGCACAGCGCCCGGCACGTAGCCGACCCACTCGCGCTCGGCGTCGGTGCGCACGTCGACCAGCACGGCCTCGCCGCTCGCCAGCCATTGCGCCGCCTGCTCGGGCGTCACGTCGCCGGCATAGCCCTTTTCACCAATGGGTTCAGTCATGTCTCTGCGTCCTTCCAAACAATAGGGTTACTTCACAGGCAGCCGCCATCTTTACCTTGCCACGCGGCCTCGCCGGATGGTGGAATTTTTCACCAGTTCGTGAAAACCCTGTTTGTCGCGCTATCCCGCGCGCCAAAGATGCGACTTGGGCCTGCCAAACATAACGCCAAGAAGGTGGGCAGGGTTTCTTCGTCATCAGAACTTGTTTGGAGAGAGACAACATGACAGACAGCAAATCGCCTCGCCGCCGCAACCTTCTCAAGGGTGCAGCCGTGGCCGCAGGCGCCATGTCGGCGCCCATGGTCAGCATGGCCCAGACCACATCCCTGCGCTTCCAGAGCACCTGGCCGGCGAAGGACATCTTCCACGAGTACGCCAACGACTTCGCCAAGAAGGTCAATGACATGGCGGGCGGTCGCCTCAAGATCGAGGTGCTGCCCTCGGGTGCCGTGGTGCCCGCGTTCCAGCTGCTGGAGGCGGTGAACAAGGGCACGCTCGACGGCGGCCACGGCGTGGTGGCCTACCACTACGGCAAGAACTCGGCGCTCGCGCTGTGGGGCTCCGGGCCGGGCTTCGGCATGGACGCCAACACGGTGCTCGCCTGGCACAACTACGGCGGCGGCAAGGTGCTGCTCGAGGAAATCTACAAGAGCCTGAACATGGAGGTGGTGTCGTACCTCTACGGCCCGATGCCCACGCAGCCCCTGGGCTGGTTCAAGAAACCGGTGGCCAAGGTCGAGGACATGAAGGGGCTCAAGTTCCGCACCGTGGGGCTCGCCGTGGACATGTTCACCGAGATGGGCACAGCGGTGAACCCGCTGCCCGGCGGCGAGATCGTGCCCGCGCTCGACCGCGGGCTGATCGATGCGGCCGAGTTCAACAACGCATCGAGCGACCGCACGCTCGGCTTCCCCGACGTGGTGAAGAACTGCATGCTGCAGAGCTTCCACCAGTCGGGCGAGCAGTTCGAGGTGCTGTTCAACAAGGGCAAGTACAGCGCGCTGTCGCAGGAGCTGCGCTCGATCATCGACTACGCCGTGCAGGCCGCGAGCGCCGACATGAGCTGGAAGGCGGTGCAGCGCAATTCGCAGGACTATGCCGACATGAAGAAGGCCGGCATCAAGTTCTACAAGACGCCCGATGCGGTGCTGCGCGCCCAGCTCGCGGCCTGGGACAAGACGATCGCCAAGAAGGCCGAGGAGAACCCGCTCTTCAAGAAGGTGCTGGAGTCGCAGCGCGTGTTCGCCGAGCGTGCGCTGCAGTGGCAGAACGACTATGGCGTCGATTTCAAGATGGCCTACAACTACTACTTCAGCAAGAAGAAGGCCTGAGGGATCTGTCAGTGACGGTTCGCGCCAGCCATCCGGAACGCTCCGGATGGCTGGCTTTCTGATGCGTGCTTTTCTGCCTGCCATGCTTTCATGACCATCCAACGCTTCCTCCACACCGTCGACCGATTCAGCATGGTCGTGGGCAAGACCTTCTCGTGGCTCATCGTGGCGCTGATGCTGCTGGTGTGCGGCGAGGTCTTCAAGCGCTACGCACTCAACGCGCCCACCGCCTGGATCTTCGACGCCAACAACATGCTCTACGGCACGCTCTTCATGATGGGCGGTGCCTACACGCTGTCGCAGGCCGGCCATGTGCGTGGCGACTTCTTCTACGGCAGCATGGAGCGAACCTGCACTCGGCCTCTCGATGCTCGGCCTGATCGTGGTCGTGATCATGCTCGGCTTCCCCACCGCGTTCACGCTGATGGGGCTGGGCATGTTCTTCGGCTTCATCGCCTTCTACGACCCCGCCTCGCCCTGGCTCGACAACAGGGTCTTCGACCTGATGGTGCAGCGCGCCTTCGGGGCCATGACCAACGAGACGCTGCTGTCCATCCCGCTCTTCGTGCTGATGGGTTATGTGATGGAGCGCGGCGCGCTGGTCGACAAGATGTTCCACAGCGTGCAGCTCGCGTTTCGTCGCGTGCCGGGCTCGCTCGCGGTGACGACGCTGATCGTGTGCACCTTCTGGGGCATCGCGAGCGGCCTGGTCGGCGCGGTGGTGGTGCTGATGGGCGTGATCGCGATGCGGCCGATGCTCAACGCGGGCTACGACACGCGGCTCGCAGCCGGTGTGATCACGGCCGGTGGCACGCTCGGTATCCTGATTCCGCCCTCGGTGATGATCATCGTGTATGCGGCCGTGGCCGGGCAGTCGGTGGTCAAGCTTTATGCGGCCGCGATGTTCCCCGGCTTCTTCCTGGTCTTTCTTTATCTGATCTACGTGATCGGCTGGGCCGTGCTGCAGCCGAAGGTCGCGCCCAAGCTGCCGGCCGACAAGCAGCACGCGCCGATATCGCCCTGGGTTGCGCACATCGCCGCGAGCTACTCGCCGCGCATGCTGCTTGCATTGTTCGCGGCCGTGGTGTCGCCAGCGCGTGCGCTGCGCGGTGCAGTCGAAGGCGTACGCATCACCTGGTGGATGCTGCTGCGCAGCCTGTTGAATGCGCTGGTGCCGCTGGCGCTGGCGGCCACGACGCTGGGTTCGGTCTGGTGGTACGTGACGATCTACTCGCAGAAGGACAACAACGCGCCGGCCGCGCAACAGCAGACGATGCAAAAGGCCGAAGCCCCTGCAACGGCCGCATCATTGCCCGAGGCCTCCGGCACCGGACTGGCGGAAGCCGCCGACATCGGAAGAACAGAAGGAGCCCGCAGCGGAAGGCGGCCTGCAGGAGCTCGGCGAAGCCGTCGATGCGCCGAAGACTGCCGCCGTGCCCGAAGCCTTCTACACGGGCTTCCTGGTGGCCAGCCTCTTCACGCTCGCGCTGCTCGCCTGGTACTACTGGCGCATGGATGCGGAGCAGTTCGAGATCCTGCGCATGCTGGTGTCGTCGGTGATGCCGCTCGCCACGCTCACGCTGGTGGTGCTGGGCGTGATCCTCTTCGGCATCACGACCGCGACCGAATCGGCCGCGGTCGGCGCGGCCGGGGCGTTCCTCATGGCGTGGCAGGCCGGCACGCTGGACTTCAAGAAGACCAAGGAGGCCGTGTTCCTCACGCTCAAGACCACCTCGATGGTCTGCTGGCTGTTCGTGGGATCGGCACTGTTCTCGGCGGTGTTCGCGCTGCTCGGCGGGCAACGCATCATCGAAGAGTGGGTGCTTGGCATGAACCTGTCGCCGCTGCAGTTTTTGCTGCTGTCGCAGGCGATCATCTTCGTGCTGGGCTGGCCGCTGGAGTGGACCGAGATCATCGTGATCTTCGTGCCCATCTTCCTGCCGCTGCTCGCGCACTTCCAGATCGATCCGCTGCTGTTCGGCGTGCTGGTGTTCGTGAACCTGCAGGCGGCATTCCTCTCGCCGCCGGTGGCGATGTCGGCCTTCTATCTGAAAGGAGTTTCGCCACCGCACGTGACGATCAACCAGATCTTCGCGGGGATGATGCCGTACATGCTGATCGTGATCCTGTGCATGGTGTTCATGTACATCTGGCCGGGGTTGACGCTGTGGCTGCCGCAATATTTGTATGGGTGAGAGGCGGCCATCCAACGAATGGCCTCTCGCGTACGAATGCTGAGTCGGCGTGGGACTTGCCGCGCCCGGTGCCAGCCATCAACGCCGCCGCTCCACATACGGCCGCGCCTGCAACAGCACGATCCTGTCCCCCACCGTCGCCCACTCGATGTCCTGATCGACCGCATTGAACGTGCGCTTCACGGCCGCCCCCACATTGGCAAGCCGCACCACCAGTTCGTCGGTCAGCACGTTGCGTCCCACCTCCACCGGCACCTCCTTCACTCCGCCGTCCTTGTCGAGCTGCAAGGCCGTGTCTTCCGCCGACCGGCTCAACACCTGGATCGCCTTCGACCAGCTCGAATACATCACCTGCTCCGCCACGCGCTGCCCCTCGACCACGCGGATGCCGATGCCGCGCTTGGCTGAGATGTAGGTGACATGCGGATGGCCCGCGTCGAAGGGATCGCGCGTGATCATCACGCCGGCGTTGGTCGAGTCGATGGCGGTCTGCACGAACACGCCCATCAGCACCGACTCGGCGCCGAAGCCTGCGGCGCTGCGCGCCTCCCAGGCCTCGGGGTTGAACACCGAGGCCCAGACTTTCTTCACCGCGACTTCGAGCGCGTCGCCGGTCTTGACGTTGGGCATGGTCGAGTAGAGCCCCGCGCCGCTGAAGCCGGGCAGGTCTTCGGAGTTGGACGAGCTGCGCACGAACACGCCGCCACCGCCCAACTGCGACTGCCATGCGGCACGCCACGACGCTGCCGCAGCAGCATCGACGGGCCACTTCACGATCTCGTCGCGCAGTTGGGCCAGCGCCTTCTGCCGCAGTTGCGGATCGCTCGCGAAGCCTGGCTGCTGCTGCATCCGCGCGATGCGATCGGCCAGGCCATTGGCTCGCATGAAGCGGTCGTAGTGCGCGAACGGAATGCAGAAGCCGTCGGGCACGGTGGTGGACGGAATGCGCGCGGCCAGCATGGCGCCGAGGTTGGCGGCCTTGGAACCGCATTGCGCGCTGTTGCGTGCGCGCAGCGAGGCCAGCGGCAGCAGGCGGGTTTCGCGCAGGTCGGGCTTGACGGCCCTGTCGCTGCCGGGCACGGCGCCGGTGGCCGCGGTGCGCACGGCACGCGGCGGCAGCGCGGCGATTTCTTCCGCCGTGAGACGACGCAGTTGGTAGCCCGAAGCCGCGACCTTGAGCGCGACCCACTGGCCCGCATGCTCGCGCAGCGTGGTTGCCGCATCGCGCACATAGGCATTCGGAATGCCCCAGCCCTTGGCCAGCAGGTTGACGTGCGAGAGCGCGGTCGACGGCCGCTCGGTCAGCACGCCGGCCACGGGCGGCAGGTTGATGGGCACCTGGCGCAGCACGGCGATGTCGTCCGGCAGCAGTGCATTCAGGCCCGAGGCATCGTCCACGATGCGCACGCGGCCGGTGGCGGTACCGAGGTTCATCGGCATGTAGGGTTGCTCGCGGATCAGCGCCTCCTGGCTCACGAAGTCGATGCCCGCTTCTTTCGCGACCCGTTCGTGCAGCGTGGAGTTGGTCTTGAACTTCACGGGCGCGAAGAAACTGGCCTTCACCTGTGCATCGGCCTGCCGCAGCAGCGATGCGGTGAGCTGGTCGCCCTCCCAGAATTCATAGGTGAAGGTGCCGATGTTCTGCTGCCAGCTCAGCGTGCCGAACAGGAAGCGTCGGTCGGTCACGAGGTAGTTGCGGTCGATCTCGCGCTTGCCTGCGTGCGGCGAGAGCCCGGTGTCGCGCACGAAGCGCGTATGGAGCTGGTAGCGCGGCGTGTCGATGTAGTACGTGCGCACCGGCCTGGCCTGGCGGTCGATGGCGAACAGCACATGGGCCAGCTGCATCGTCGTGCCGGCGTCGTAGACGCGCGCCAGCGTGTCGAAGTCGCCCTGGCTGCGCAGCGCCGGCAACGACGCGGGCACCGCGGGGCGCGGAACGAGCTGGGCTGCCGGTCCCCCGGGCAACGGCTGGTTTTGCTGGTAGAAGGAGGGCTTGCGCGCGAGCTGCGCGTCGGCCGTCGCGGGTGCCACGGCCATTGCGCACAGCGCGAGACCCGACAGCCATCCCGGCGCTCTCGATGCTTCTCCGCGGGATTTGTTGTGTGCCTTGTCCGCCGTGTGCGCGGTGCAGTCATTCTTCATGGGAGTTCCCTCGTTGCCGACGAACGCGGATTCTCGCCCGCGCCCAAGCCCCGCCGGCAGCACTGCCATCGACCGGCCGCTACAGTCGGCCGCAAGGAGCTCTTTCTCATGCCCACATTCGACTTCGATCTTTTCGTCATCGGCGGCGGCAGCGGTGGCGTTCGCGCCGCGCGCATGGCGGCACAGACAGGCGCCCGCGTAGGCTTGGCCGAAGCCGCCGAACTCGGGGGCACCTGCGTCAACGTGGGCTGCATTCCGAAGAAGCTCTACAGCTATGCGCCGGCTATGCCGAGTCTTTCGAAGAGGCCGCGGGCTACGGCTGGAAGCTGCCGTCGGCGCCGAAGTTCGACTGGGCACATCTCAAGACGCAGCGCGCGAAGGAGATCGGACGGCTCAACGGCATCTATGCCTCGCTGCTGAAGAACTCGGGCGTCACGCTGATCACCGGGTGGGCGCAGTTGATCGACGGCCACACGGTGGAAATCGATGGCAAGCGCCACACCGCGCACCACCTGCTCGTGGCCACCGGCGGCACGCCTTACGTGCCGGACATTCCGGGCCGCGAGCACATCGTGACGTCGGACGCGATGTTCGACCTCGACCCGTTCCCCAAGCGCCTGCTGGTGGTGGGCGGCGGCTACATCGCCTGCGAGTTCGCGTCGATCTTCAACGGCCTGGGCTCGAAGGTGACGCAGCTGCATCGCCGCGCGCATCTGCTCACCGGCTTCGACGACGACGTGCGGCAGTTCCTCGCAAACGAGATGGGCAAGGCGGGCGTCGATGTGCGGCTCAACACCGAAGCCTCGGCTATCGCGCGCGGGCCGCACGGACTCACCGTCACGCTGGCGCGCGGGCCGCAGGTCGAAGCCGACACGGTGCTCTTCGCCACCGGCCGCGTGCCCAACACGCAAGGGCTCGGCCTCGAAGCGGCGGGCGTGAAGCTCGACGAGACGGGCGCGATCGCGGTTGATGCGCACTACCGCAGCTCGGTGCCGTCGATCTACGCGGTGGGCGATGTCTCGACCCGCGTGCAGCTCACGCCGGTGGCGCTGGCCGAGGCGATGGTGGTGGTCGATGCGCTGTTCGGCAAGGGCAAGCGCGGGCTCGACTACGAGTTCATCCCGACGGCGGTGTTCACCCATCCGAACATCGGCACCTGCGGCTACACCGAGATCGATGCGCGCGCGAAGTTCGGCGAGGTCACGGTGTTCTCGAGCGAGTTCAAGTCGCTGCGCCACACGCTCTCGGGCCGCAGCGAGCGCACCTTCATGAAGCTCGTGGTGGACAAGAAAAGCGACCGCGTGGTCGGCCTGCACATGGTGGGCGCTGATGCGGGCGAGGTGGTGCAGGGCTTTGCAGGGGCAATGCGCGCGGGCGCGACGAAGGCGCTGTTCGACAGCACCATCGGCATTCACCCAACAGCAGCCGAAGAATTCGTCACCATGCGCGAACCGATGCTTGGCTAGGCGCCGGCCTTCTGCTGCTTGCCTTTGAGCAGCTTCACCATCACGAACAGCACGCGGTTCGCTGGCGTGGGCACACCGAGCGCCTCGCCGCGGCGCACGACTAGGCCGTTGAGGTGGTCGATCTCGCTGAGCTTGCCGCGTGCGAGGTCCTGCGCGGTGGACGAGAACTGCGAAGGCATCGACTGCGCGATGCCGCGAATGGCCGCATCGGTGTCGCCCGGAACGACGACGCCTTCGGCCTTCGCCACGGCGAGGCATTCGGCGACCACATCGCGGATCACGTCGGCCACGCCCACGCCCTTCACGAGTTCGCCGTAAGGCAACTGCGACACGGCCGACAGCGCGTTGTAGGCACAGTTCAGGATCAGTTTGGCCCAGAGCGAACCGCGCACGTTGTCGGAAATCTGCGTGGGCACGCCGGCGGCGACCAGGTGTTGCGCGACCTGTTCGCTGGTGCGCGACGGTGCAATCACCAGCTCGCCGCGGCCGTAGTGCTTCACATGGCCGGGACCGGCCATCTCGGTGGCCACGTAGACCACGGCGGCCGCCACTTCGTTGGACAGCACCGAGCGCACGCGCTCGTCGTTGTCGACGCCGTTCTGCAGCGTGAGCACCAGCGCGCCGGGCGAGAGGTACGGCTTGATCTGCGCCGCGGCCGATTCGCTGTCGGTGGACTTCACGCAGAACAGCACGAGGTCTGCGCCCTGTACCGCGCTCGCCTCGGTGCTCGCGTCGAGCCGCACCTGCTCGTCAAAGGCCTTGGTCTCCAGCCGCAGCCCTTTCGCGCGAACGGCCTCCACATGCGAAGGCCGGCCGATCAGCACCACCTCGTGGCCCGCGCGCGCCAGCATGGCGCCGTAGTAGCAGCCGACTGCGCCGGCGCCCATGACTGCGACTTTCATCGATTCACTTTCTTCATTGTTCGGCTGCAGAGATTAACGAAGACAGGCACTTCACGCTTCCGCGCCACGCGACTTCAGCCCCTCGTCCATCAGCCATTCGCGAAATGCCACGAAGGCCGGCAGGTCGAGCCGGTCCGGCCGATAGCAGAGGTAGTGCCCCTGGTCCACGCGCACCGGCGTGCCGCAAGGGCTGACCAGCGCGCCTTCGGCCAGTTCTTCCTGCACCAGCAGTTTGGGTACCAGCCCGATGCCCAGGCCGTTGAGCGCCGCCTGGATCAGCGCCGAGTACTGCGCGAAGCGCGGCCCCGCCACGGTCTGCACTTCGGGCACGCCATGCTGCGCGGCCCACTCGCGCCAGGCCGTGGGCGCGCCCTCGTGATGCAGCAGCGTGTGCCCCACGATGTCGGCCGGCTGCGCGATGCGATGCCGCCCTTCGACCAGCGCACGCGCCACGATCAGCACGAACTCGCGCCCCGCGATGTATTCGGACACCACGCCGGGCCAGCCGTCGGGGCCGTAGCGGATCGCGGCATCGACGCCGGCCGGGATGCCGTCGCTCGGCTCCAGATGACGGCTGAAGCTCAGCATCACGTGGCGGCTCTTCTGGCTGAAGGCCGGCAGGCGCGGAATGAGCCACTTGGTGAGAAAAGTGGGCACGCTCGCGAGCGTGAGCAGGCCCGCACCGGCATCGCCCGAGCGTGCCTCGAAGGTCGCGGTCTCGATGGCGCGCAGGCCGCCCGAGATCTTCTGCCAGTACACGCGCCCCTGCGGCGTGAGCTGCACGCCGCGGCCGTTCTTCTGCAGCAGCTCGCGGCCCAGAAACGCCTCGAGCCCCGCGATCTGCTTGCTGACCGCGCTCACGGTGATGCACAGGGCGCCGGCCGCGAGCGTGATGCTCTGGTGGCGCGCCACCGCGTCGAAGGCCAGCAGCTCCTGGATGGTGGGGCAGTCGCGCTTCATGCATGGCTCCGGTTGATGAAAGCTCCGTGAAAAACACTTTCCGATTGCTCAAGCATCGTCATCCAAGTTTCACCCATAAGTACGCAGGTGCTTCCTAGAATTCGCTGGAACGCGGCGGCTGGCCGTGCGCAGAAAGTAGAGCATCCGGAAAGTATGCCGGTTGCACAAGACATACGGAGACACCACCTTGGTTCGCGGCATCTCGCTCATCTACGGCCTGTACCTGCTGCTGCCGATCGCCCTGCTGCTGATCGGCAGCTTCGGCGGCAACTGGACCAACACGCTGCTGCCCACCGGCGTCACGGGCCAGTGGTACCTCGACCTCTGGCTCGACACCTCATTCCGCAAGGCCTTCGTCAGCAGCCTCGTGGTGGCCATGTCGGCCTGCGCGATCAACACAGTGCTGGCGCTGCCGCTGGCCTATGCGCTGTACCACGGCGCCCGGCGCGGCGGCAGCCTCGCGGCGCGCATCGTGAGCGCCACACCGGTCGCGGTGCCGACCATCACGCTGGCCTTCGGCTACATGATTGTGTTCAACACCGACATTGCGCCGTGGCTGGGCTCGATGCCGCTGCTGATCGCGGCGCACGCGATCCTCACGCTGCCCTACCTCACGAACACGCTGCTGACCGACCTGCGGCATCTGAACCTCGGCCGGCTCGAGCAGGCGGCCGCGACGCTGGGCGCCTCGGGCTGGCAGCAGTTCACCGGCATCGTGCTGCCGAGCCTGCGGCAGAGCCTGATCAGCGGGCTGGTGATGGTGGCGGCCATCTCGGTGGGCGAGTTCGGTCTGTCGAACCTGCTCACGAGTTTCCAGAACCGCACCTACCCGGTGGTGCTGTTGCAGGCCTTCTATGGCGCGACGGGTTTTGCCTGTGCGGCGACCGTCATTCTTCTCGTGCTGGCGAGCGCGTCGGCCCTTCTTTCCTCCTCCTTGGTGAAGCAGCGCGCATGAGCCTCCTCCTCCTCCTCCTCCTCGACAACGTCAGCTACAACTATCCCGGCGGCACGCATGGCCTGCACGATGTGTCGCTCGATGTGCGCACCGGTGAACTGGTGGCGGTGATCGGGCCCAGCGGCTCGGGCAAGTCGACGCTGCTCAAGCTGGTGTCGGGCCTGGAGACCGGGCACACGGGCCGCATTGCGCTCGACGGTGAAGACATGTCGCGCACGCCGGTGCACCAGCGCCACATCGGCATGGTGTTCCAGAGCTACGCGCTGTTCCCGCACCTGAGCGTGCTCGACAACGTGGCCTACGGGCTCAAGCTGCGCAAGGTGGAAACGGCCGAGCGCCGCCAGCGCGCGCAGGAGCTGCTCGACATCGTGGGGCTCGGCGACTACGCACAGCGCGCCGTGGCGCAGCTCTCGGGCGGTCAGCAGCAGCGCGTGGCATTGGCCCGCGCGCTCGCCATCGACCCGCGCGCATTGCTGCTCGACGAACCGCTCTCGGCGCTCGACGCCAGCGTGCGCGGCCACCTGCGCGACCAGATCCGCTCGATCCAGCAACGCTTCAATGCGACCACGCTGCTGGTCACGCACGACCAGGAAGAAGCGCTCGTGATGGCCGACCGCGTGGCCATGCTCAAGGACGGCCGACTGCTGCAGATCGCCACACCGCGCGAGATCTACGAAAACCCCGCAAGCCGCGCGGTGGCGGAGTTCGTCGGGCTCTCGACGATCCTGCCCGCGAAGGTGGCGTCGCCGGGCCGGCTCGACATGGGCTTTGCCGAACTCTTCGCCGCCACCGGCAACCGCCCCTTCGGCACCGCGGTGCATGTGCTGGTGCGCCCCGAACACATCCGGCCCGACCCGGCACCCGACAGCGTGAATCGCCTGGCGGGCCGCACCGGCGCGCAACGCTACCTGGGCGCACTCACGCGCTACGACTTCGAAGTGGCGGGCGCCGGCAAGCCCTTCCTCGCCGAGTCGTCGGCACCCGCCGCCGAAGCGATTGCCATCGCACCCGAACACCTCCGCCTACTCGACCACTGACCCTTTCCTTCCAAGGAGCCATCATGCAACGCAGACATCTGATCCAGGCCGCCGGCGCACTGCCCGTGCTGTCATTGGCCACCCTCACAGCACGCACCGCCTTCGCCTTCGACGGCCCCGAGCTCTACGCGGGCGAGAAGGCGCTCTATGCCGAGGCGCAGAAGGAAGGCTTGTGCGTCTCCTTCGACACCGGCCCCGAGTGGGCCAACTGGAAGTCGCTGTTCCGCGACTTCAAGAAGCGCTACCCCGAGATCGAGCTGACCTACAACGACATCGGCTCCGCCGCCACCGTGGTCGCGCTCGAAAAGACCAAGCGCCGCCCGCAGGCCGACACCGCCTACTACTTCGCCGCCTCGGCCGTCGATGCCGCGAAGAAGGACGTGGTCGCGCCCTTCAAGCCCGTCAACTTCGACAAGCTGCCGCCCGTGTTCCGCGAGGCCGACGGCCGCTGGTTCACCATCCACACGCTCAACATCGCCTTCCTGGTCAACAAGAAGCTGGTGAAGAACGTGCCTACCGGCTGGGCCGATCTGCTCAAGCCCGAGTTCAAGAGCACGGTGGTCTACCTCGACCCGCGCTCCACCGGCATCGGCCAGGTGCTGACCTTCGCCGCGGCGTACGCCAACGGCGGCAGCGTCGACAACGTGCAGCCCGGCACCGACTACCTCGGCAAGCTGCATTCGGCCGGCAACGTGCTGCGCGTGGCAGGGCACCACGCCGTATGCCAAGTTCCTGAAGGGCGAGATCCCGGTCTGGATCAGCTACGAGAACGACGGCGTCAAGGCCAAGCACGTCGACGGCATGGGCGATGCGGTCGAGGTCGTGATTCCGAAGGAGGCCAGCGTGGCAGCACCCTATGCGATCAGCCTGGTGAAGAACGGGCCGAACCCGAACGCCGGCAAGCTGTGGCTCAACTTCATCATGAGCGAGGCGGGCCAGACGCTGTTCGCGCAGGGCTTCGTGCGGCCTGCCGTGCCGGGCACGTCGCTCTCGGCCGACGTGGCGGCCAAGATGCCGCCCGCGCCGCAGATCCGTCCGCTCGACGTGGTGAAAGCCTCGGAGCGCAAGGCCGACGTGGACAAGCTCTGGGCGCAGGCCGCGCTGGGGAAGTAAGCCGCCATGCGACGCTTTGGCGCCTGGCCCGCCTGGGCCTTCATGGCGCTGTTCTTCGCGGTGCCGCTCGCGGCCCTGCTGCCCGAAGCCTTCGGCGAGGGCGGCAGGGCCTTCGGGCGGCTGTTCGGCAACCCGTTGTTCTTCGGCGCGCTGCGCAACACGCTGGGCCTCGGCCTCGCGGCGGGCGCGATCTCGGCGCTGGTGGACACCTGCATCGCCATCGAGCTTGCGCGCCAGCCCGAAGGCCGGCGCCAGTGGATGATGACGCTGCTCGGCCTGCCGCTGGCCTTCTCGGGGCTGGTGATTGCCTACGGCTTCATCCTGGCCTTCGGGCGCGCGGGTTTCGTGACGCAACTGCTGGCCGGGCTGGGCGCCGACCCGGCCGTGATCGGCAGCTGGATCTACAGCGTGTCGGGCCTGGGCTTTGCCTACGCCTACTAGCTGATCCCGCGCGTGGCGCTGTCGCTGTACCCGGTGTTCGCCAACCTCGACCTGCGCCTGGCGCAGGCGGCGCGCACGCGCCTTCTGGGACACGGTGGTGCCCGAGGTGATGCCGTCGGTGCTGTCGAACGCCTGCATGGTGGCCGCGATCGCCATGGGCACCTACGGCACGGCGCTGGCGCTGGTGGGCACGCAGCTCAACATCCTGCCGCTGATGCTGCTCGCGCAGGTGGGCGACGGCGGTTCGGATTTCGCGGTGGCAGCGGCCTTGTCGCTGGTGCTGATGGTGGTGTGTGTGATCGTGATGGGAGTGGGCGATATCGTTACGCGAAGGCGCGAGCGCGGTGCTGTCGGCACCGGTCACTGAGGCGCTGACGCGCCTCGCGCAAAAACAATGGGGGCCGGCGCGCCATCGCCAGCCGGTGGCCATCCTCGGCCCCGGCGATGGCGGGCCGGCCGAATGCGAAGCGGCCTACGCCGTGGCGCATGCGCTGGCCGGCGCGGGCATGGCGGTGGTCTGCGGCGGGCGCGGCGGCGTGATGGCCGCAGCCTCGCGCGGCGCCGCCGAGGCGAGCGGCATCGCCGTGGGCATCCTGCCCGAGGACGACGACCGCAACGCCAACGAATGGCTGAGCGTGGCGATTCCGACGGGCATGGGCGAGATGCGCAACGCGATCATCGCGCGCAGCGGCGTGTGCCTGATTGCGATCGGCGGCAACATGGGTACGTTGTTGGAAATGGCGATGGGACTGAAATGGGGCAAGCCGGTGTTCGTGATGCACGGTGACGTGGAACTGCCGGGCGCTGTGCAGGCGCTCGACGTGAACGACATGCTGGTCAAGGTGCTGGACTGCCTCTTGGCCTGAGAGCCGTTTGGCATGGCGCTGCCGGGGTCCGTGCACAGGGCACGCTGCTGGTGAACAGCTGATCAACGACCACTGCGCATAGCGCTCACGCCGACGGTGTGCTCTGCTCCGCGAATGTCCCCCGCTTCGCTCCTCCTTTATTTCGCTGCGCAGAGCACACCGTCGGCGTGAGCGCCGCCCTGAACAGCGGCGCTCCGCCAAGCCCCACAGACGGCCAAGCGAAAGACACGACAGACATTGCACAATGCCGTCATGCCCTACATGCCCACTTTCGTCGCCCCCGCCCGCTTCACCGACGCAGCCGCCGCGCTCGACCAGGTCAAGGCCATCTACCAGGGCGGAATCGCCCACCTGCGCGAATCGATGCTGCGCTTCGTGGCCGGCGAGGCGTTGCCGGGCCGGGTGCGGGTCTGCTACCCCTTCGTGCGGGTGCACACGCACACCGTTTCGCGCCATACGCCACCGGCCAATGCGGGCCTGAGCTACGGCTTCGTCGCCGGCCCGGGCCGCTACGAGACCACGCTCACGCGCCCCGACCTGTTCTCGCGCTACTACCTCGACCAGTTCCGCCTGCTGCTTGAAAACCACCAAGTCGAGATCGAGGTCGGCACCAGCACGCAGCCGATCCCGATCCACTTCTCCTTCGCCGAGAACGACCACATCGAAGGCACGATGAGCGAAGACCGCCGCGCTCTGATGCGCGACGTGTTCGACCTGCCCGACCTGGGCGTGATGGACGACGGCATCGCCAACGGCACCTACGAGGCGCGCGACGGCGAGGCGCAGCCGCTGTCGCTCTTCACGGCCGCGCGGGTGGACTACTCGCTGCACCGCCTGCGCCACTACACCGGCACCGCGCCCGAGTGGTTCCAGAACTTCGTGCTGTTCACCAACTACCAGTTCTACATCGACGAGTTCGTGCGCCTGGGCCACGAGGCCATGGCCGACGAGAACAGCGAATACATCGCCTTCATCGAGCCCGGCAACGTGATCACGCGCCGGCGCGGGCTGGCCGCCGGCGGGAGCGACACCTTCGCCCACCTGCTCGACGGCAGCCAGGGCACCGCGCCGCCGCGGCTGCCGCAGATGCCGGCCTACCACCTGGTGCGCGAGGACTACAGCGGCATCACCATGGTGAACATCGGTGTCGGCCCGGCCAACGCCAAGACCATCACCGACCACATCGCCGTGCTGCGCCCGCACGCCTGGATGATGCTCGGCCATTGCGCAGGCCTGCGCAACACGCAGCAGCTGGGCGACTACGTGCTGGCCCACGCCTATGTGCGCGAGGACCATGTGCTCGACGAGGAACTGCCGCTGTGGGTGCCGATTCCGGCGCTGTCGGAGATCCAGCTCGCGCTGGAGCAGGCCGTGGCCGACGTCACGCGCTACACCGGCCCCGACCTGAAGAAGATCATGCGCACCGGCACCGTGGCGAGCACCGACAACCGCAACTGGGAGCTCCTGCCCGGCAACCAGCCGCAGCGCCGCTTCAGCCAGAGCCGGGCGGTGGCGCTCGACATGGAGAGCGCCACCATTGCAGCCAACGGCTTCCGCTTCCGCGTGCCCTACGGCACCCTGCTGTGCGTGAGCGACAAGCCGCTGCACGGCGAGATCAAGCTGCCCGGCATGGCCAACCACTTCTACCGCGAGCGCGTGGAGCAGCATCTGCGCATCGGCATGCGGGCCATCGAGATCCTGCGCGAAGAGGGCTCGACCCGGCTGCACAGCCGCAAGTTGCGCAGCTTTGCCGAGGTGGCGTTCCAGTAAGAAGAACGGCTTCTGGAGGGCCTTCGAGCCTCAGGGTTTGTCCTGCCCGCCCTCGCGCAGGATTGCCCCGTTTCGCGGACATCATCCGGTTTACCCCACAGACAACCGGAAACAAGATGCCCCAGTCGCCTTCCGTTCCCCTCTCCCGCCGCAGTTTCTCGGCATGGATCGCGGCCTCGGCCGCCGCCGTTGGTGGGGACATGCCGCGCTGTGGCCTCGCGCCGCCCGCGCCGCCGACGCGCCGCTGAGCAGCAGGCTGCGCATCGTGATTCCCGCCAATGAAGGCGGCGGCTGGGACCAGACCGGCCGTGCGCTCGGCGCCGCCATGCTGGCCTCCGGCGCGGTCGGCAACGTGGTGTACGAGAACATCGGCGGCAAGGGCGGCACCATTGGCCTGGCGAAGTACGCCGAGAAATACGATGCCGACCCCGACACGATCCTGATGAGCGGCATGGTGATGGTCGGCGCGGTCGCGCTGCAGAAGCCCGCCGTCACGATGGCGCAGGTCGCACCGGTGGCACGGCTCACCAGCGACTACGAAGTGGTGGCGGTGAAGGCCGACTCGCCCATCAAGACGCCCAAGGACCTGATCGCGCAGCTGCGCGCCGATGCCGCCAAGACCGTCATCGCCGGCGGCTCGGCCGGCGGCGTGGACCACATGTACGCCGGCATGCTGGCGCGCGTGGCCGGCAACACCGCGGGCCTGGTCTACCAGACGTACCCCGGCGGCGCGCAGGTGGTCGAGGCGCTGGATACGGGCAAGGCGGTGGCGGGCATTTCCGGCTACAGCGAATTCAGCGAGGCGCTGGCCGGCGGCAAGCTGCGTGCGATCGGCGTGTCGTCGAAGCGGCCGTTCCTCGGCATTCCGTCGGTGCGCGAGCAGGGCGTGGACGCCGACCTCGCCAACTGGCGCGGCGTGTTGACCGGCAAGAAGGTGCCCGCCGAGCGCAAGGCCGTGCTGCTCGAAGCCGTGCGCCGCGCCACGGGGGCGAACGTCTGGCAGAAGACCATCAAGCGCAACAACTGGGATGCGTTCTGGATGGCGGGGAAGGATTTCGAGAGCTTCCTCGAGCTGGACCTGGCGATGGCCGGGCCGATGATCTACCTGCTGAAGCTCAAGGCCTGAAGGCGGCCTTCAGGCGAACAGCTCGGGCATCTCGCGTGCGCCTTGGGCGTGAGCGCGAGCTCTCGCCCGTCGAGCTCCTGACGCACCCAGCCACGGCGCAGCGACAGCTGCAACCACGCCGCCCCGAGCGCACCGCCCAGGTGCGGACGGCGTTCGCTCCAGTCGAGGCAGGCGCAGGCGAACCGCAGGCGAGAACGTCGCACCGCATCGACTTCGACCCCCAGGCTTTCCAGCGCGATCGCGCCTTCGGGCGTGAGTTCATACGACCCGCTCTGCAGCCCGCTGAGCCAGCCCTGCGCATGCAGCCGGTCGTGCAGCGCAACGCCGGCCGTGCCGGCCATGTGGTCGTAGCAGGTGCGTGCGCTGCGCAGGCGGCTCGGCGTGTTCGGCTTGAACTCGGCGGCACGCGGCGCGCCAGCCACCACCATCAGGCTTTCGAGCGCGGCCGCGACGTCGTCATTGGCCAGCCGGAAGTAGCGGTGCTTGCCCTGCACCAGCAGCTCGACCAGCCGTTCTTCCTTCAGGCGCGCGAGGTGCGCGCTCGCGGTGGAGGCGGCCACCTCGGCCACGGTGGCCAGCTCGGTCGCGGTGCGCGCGTGGCCGTCCATCAGGCAGTTCAGCATGCGGGCGCGTGCCGGCTCGGCGATGGCGCCGGCCAGGCGGGCCAGGTGGAAATCCGCGTTCGATGAAGAGGAAGAAGATGTCGTGTCCATGCACTCATCGTAAGACGACGCCGCACTCGACACTTCGTTCGCCAGCGAAGTGTGCCGGCAGCTTCGCTTGCACACTGCCGCCATGAACAAGAGCCCCACCTCCTCCGACTGCATACCCGTGGACTCGGTCGCGGCCGTCACGCATGCCGATCCCTATCCCTTCTATGCCGAGCTTCGCGCCGGGCCACCGCTCGTGTGGAACGACAAGCTGCGCCTGTGGGTCGCAAGCCGCGCGGACGTGATCGAGTCGCTGCTGCTCGCGCACGGTGCGCTGCGCGTGCGGCCGGCCGCCGAGCCCGTTCCGCGCGCCATTGCGGGCAGCGCGGCCGGCGAGGTGTTCGGCCACCTGGTGCGCATGAACGACGGCGCGGCGCACCAGGCGCACCGGCCTGCGCTGCAGCGCGCGCTGGCCGGGCTTGACCTGAATGCCGTTCATACGGCGGCATTGCAGGTCGCCCGCAACGTGCCGTCGCAGCCCTTGTCCGACGCGCTGTTTTCCATGCCCGTGCAGGCGATGGCGCATCTGCTCGGCTTTGCCGACCAAGCGCTGCCGCAGGTGGACCGCTGGATGCGCGACTTTGTCGCCTGCCTGTCGCCGCTGTCGACTGCGGAAGAGTTGCAGGGCGCCAGCATCGCGGCGGGCGAGTTGATGACGCGCTTCGAAGCCTTGACTGCCGATGCGACACCACGAAACGGAACGCTGCTCGCGGCCGTACTGGCCGAAAGCGATGCTGGCGCGCCACTCTCGCGCTCCTTGCTCGCCAACATCGTCGGCCTGCTCTCGCAGACCTACGACGCCACGACGGGCCTGCTGGGCAACAGCCTCATCGCACTGATGCGCGAGCCCTCATTGCGTCAGGCTGCGCGCACGCGCGACGGGCTGCAGGCCATCGTGGAAGAAACGGCGCGGCACGACCCTTCGGTCCACAACACGCGCCGCTTCGCGGTCGAGCCCATCACCATCGCGGGCACGCCGCTGGCGGTGGGCGATGCCGTGCTGCTGGTGCTGGCCGCTGCGAACCGCG
The DNA here is from genome assembly GCA_945860785.1 of Variovorax sp. YR752. Classification (GTDB taxonomy): domain Bacteria; phylum Pseudomonadota; class Gammaproteobacteria; order Burkholderiales; family Burkholderiaceae_C; genus Variovorax. Next base: position 18,616 of record CAMATD010000078.1, read on the forward strand.
ACCCGGCGTTCAACCCCGACCCCGACAGCTTCACGCTCGTGCGCGCAAGGCGCCGCATGCTGGGCTTCGGCCATGGCATGCACGCCTGCCCGGGCCAGGCGCTGGCCTGCACGCTCGCAGCCGCAGGACTCGAAGCCTTGCTGGGCCGCACGCCCGATCTCGATGCGATGCGCGAACGCGGATGGCACTACCGGCCGTCGGCCAACGCACGCATTCCCGTCTTTCATTGACGGGGCTCTGGCGCTCAGGCGCGCGCGGCGGCCCAATGCCCGGTGCGCGCCAGATGCGGCGACAGCTCCGCATCGCCCCAGCGCAGCGGCAGGGCAGCCGGCCTGCGCAACGCGTGCTCGACGTGCAACCGCAGCAGGCGCTCGGCACCCTCGAACTCGGCGAGCTCGGGCCCGTCCAGCACGATCTCCGCGGTGGCCGCGACATGGAGAAGCTCTCCGCTGTCGTAGTCGATGAACAGCAGTCCCGCGCGCGGATGGGCCATCAGGTTGCCCAGCGTGTTGAAGAAACGGTTGCCGTTGAAGTCGGGCACGGTCAGCACGCCGCCTTCATCGACACGGACAAAACCGGGGCGACCGCCGCGGTGCGACACGTCGACGCCGTGCGATCTTGCATCGGCATCGTCACCCGCCGCCGCATCGTCCGGGTAGGCGGTGGCGATGAACAGCGTATCTGCGCTGCCGATGAGCCGTTGCGCGGCCAGGTCGAGCGTGTCGAGCCATTGCACGGGTGCGCTGTCATGACGCGGGGCGGCAAACACCGGCTCCCGCGCCTGGATGTACCGCGGGCAATTACCAAAGCTCTGCTGCACTTCGACCATGAAGCCCGTGGCATCGAGCGACGCGACCGTGCCGTTCATGCGATTGCGCCGCCGCGTGTGCGGCTCGATGCCCAGCAGGCCGAGCGTGGCGCCCTGCGCGAGCTGGCCGGCCAGCGGATCGCCGGCCGCCGGCAGCGCATCGATACGCAGGTGCGTCGCATCGGGCGAATGCGCAAAGCCTGCGGGCGCCGCGAGCACGCTGGCCCAGGGCTGCAGGCTCGCATCGAGGCTGCCGACCACGAGGAACGGCAGCTGCGCGAAGAACTCACGATGCTGGTCGGGCATGTAGTCGCGGATCACGCGCGGCCCCGCCACCGCCATCTGCTCGCGAGAACCCGCCTGCGTTTGCAGTGCGCGCTCGCCGGCGTGGAACGGTGCGGCGATCATGCGCCGGCTGCCAGGCCAACCGGCGTGCGCACCATCGGCACAAAACCGGGCAGGGCCTCCACGCGGGTGAGCCAGCTGCGCACATGCGGGTAGGCGTCGAGCGACACGCTGCCTTCGGGCGCATGGGCGACGTACGCATAGTTCGCGATGTCGGCCAGCGTGGCGACGGAGCCGGCCAGGAACGGTTGCTTCGCCAGGTGGATCTCCATCACCGCGAGCAGCGCGTGCGAACGCTTCACCGTCTCGGCCGGATCGGTGGCCAAACCGAACAGCGCCATGACCCGCGCGGCCGCCGGACCGTTGGCCAGCGGGCCCGCCGCCACCGAGAACCAGCGCTGCACGCGCGCCGCGCCCACCGGGTTGGCGGCATCCAGCGCGCCGGATCGGCCGCATAGCGCTCGTTGAGGTAGACCAGGATCGCATTGGAATCAGGCAGCGTGACCTCGCCGTCCTCGATCACCGGCACCTGGCCGAAGGGGTTGCGCGCCAGGAACTCCGGCGTGCGGTTGGCGCGCTGGCGCAGGTCGAGCTCGATGAGCTCGAAGGGCAGATCGAGCATCGAGAGAAACAGCCGCACACGATGCACATGACCCGAGATGGCGTTGCCATAGAGCTTGATGGGTTGTGCAGGACGGGTTGCGGCGGTGTTCATGGGGGAATCCTTCAAATGACTGGGCGTGCTCCGGATTCTTCTCTCTTGCGACAAATGAATGAATAGCCATTTTTGTATTTGACTACTGCGTTTTCCGGTTTAATTGCGCCGTGGACCGCTTCAAAGCCATGCAGACCTTCGTGCAAATAGCCGACCAGGGCAGCATGACCCGCGCCGCCGAGGTGCTCGGCAGTTCGCTGCCCGCGGTGGTGCGCTCGCTCGCCGCGCTCGAAGCGCACCTGGGCGTGCGCCTGTTCCACCGCACCACGCGCCGCCTGTCGCTCACAGAGGAAGGCCGCCACTACCTGCCCAGCGCGCGCGAGGTGCTGCTCGCGGCCGACACCGCGGACCTCGCGCTCAAGACCGAAGCGCACGAACCGGCGGGCCTGCTCACCATCACCGCGCCGGTGCTCTTCGGCCACATGTACGTCGCGCCGGCCATCATGCGCTTCAAGCGCTACGACAAGGTGCGCTGCAGCGTGTTGCTGTACGACCGCACGGTGAACCTGCTGGAGGAAAACATCGACGTCGGCATCCGCATCAGCCCGCTCGAAGATTCATCGCTCGTGGCCCAGACGCTCGGCACCATCCGGCGCGTGGTGGCGGTGAGCCCCGACTACTTGGCGCTTCACGGCGTGCCGCAGCATCCGCGCGACCTCGACGGCGCACCTTGCAGGCGCGTGGCGATCTGGCCGCCGGGCAGGCGATAGCCCACCTTGAGCACCACATGCGACACGAGGTTGAGCCCCGCGGACCACGCATGGGCAAGGCGCAGCGCCACCGTGGCCGTGACCTGTCGCGCGGCGGCGGGAGAAGCCGGCATGGCGACGACGGTTCGGAAACCATAGCGGCTGGTCGACTGCAGCGCATCGCGTGTCCACGCGCCCGCATCGCCGCTGCGCAGCGATTGCACCGTCATCGGCGTGGCATGGACCGTCGGCAGCATCAGTGTCAGGTTGCCTGCATAGACTTGGTTGCTGCGGGCGTCCTCGATCACCGGCAGGTAGAGCGTGCAGCCCTGCGGCACGCGAGGGATTCGACCGGCGGGCTGTTGGGCCGCTGCTCCTGTTCCGGCGCCTGTTCGTAGACCATGCTCAGCGGTTCGCTCTCGCTCATCGCATGCGAGAGGCTTGGCATTGTGCAGAGAGCGAACAAGGCTGCGGCAACGATGCCAATGCGTCGGGGTGGGTGTTGTGTCTGCTTCATGGCGCGGCGGTCCGGACCGAGTACATCGCATCGTCCTGGTCGCGGAACACGACAAGGCCGGGTTGGTCGTCGAAGCCCTGTCCGCCCAGGGTGACCCATGTGCCATTGACGTTGAAGCGCGCGGTCTTCACCGCGCCCGAGTTTGTGCCGGCCAGGTCCAGGCCCACCACGCGCAGCGTCTGCTTGATCGAATCGCGCATCACGGTCTTGAGCACCTGCCCGTCGTTGGCCGTCAGGCGCCGAACGACGGCGGCGCGCGTTCCACCGCCGATGGGCGTCTGGAAGATGGTGGCCGAGCGATACGAAGGTTCGCTGTTGCCGGCCTGCCAGAGAAAGGCCGATGTCCGCGTGGTGAAGGCGCCCAGGCCGGGCTCCAGCGCGTACTGCAGCAGCAGCACGAGGTAGGCGGGCCCCGTCTTCGTTGCAGCGATGCGCGCATCCTGCTCGGCCTTTGGCGGCATGCCGGCGAGAACCTGCGACGAAGCGATCTTCAGCG
>CAMATD010000079.1 GCA_945860785.1 Variovorax sp. YR752
CCTGCTGCCAGGACTGCTGCGCCTCATGCGGACAAAGCCGTTGGCATCGACACCGAATGTGGCCTGCTCTACACCTCGGGCACCACGGGTCGCCCCAAGGGCTGCATCCTCAGCAATGCCTACTTCCTGCGTGCGGGCGAGTGGTATGCCGCGCTTGACGGCGCGTGCAGCATCCGCCCCGATGCGGAACGCGTCATTACACCGCTGCCGCTCAATCACATGAACGCGATGGCGTTTTCCACGATGGTGGTGCTGGTCGCGGGCGGCTGCCTGGTACAGCTCGATCGTTTCCACCCGAAGACCTGGCTGGCGAGCGCGCGCGAAAGTGGCGCGACCATCGTGCACTACCTCGGCGTGATGCCGGCCATGCTGCTGTCCGCACCCGCATCGCCGGCCGACAGGGACCATGCGATCCGCTGGGGCTTCGGCGCCGGCGTGGACCGCAAGAACCACGCGCCCTTCGAGGAGCGCTTCGGCTTCCCGCTGGTCGAGGCCTGGGCCATGACCGAGACCGGCGCGGCCGCCTGCATCATGGCCAACCGCGAGCCGCGCCTCGTGGGCACCAGCTGCTTCGGCCGGCAGGAAGACTTCGTGCAGATCCGCCTCGTGGGCGAGGACGGCAGCGATGTCGGCGTCGATGCGCCGGGAGAACTGCTCGTGCGTTCGGCTGGCGTTGACCCCAGGCGCTACTTCTTCTCCGGCTACCTGAAGGATGAGGAAGCCACGCGCGAAGCCTGGGCCGATGGCTGGTTCCACACCGGCGACCTCGTGCGCCGCGACGCCGAAGGCAACTTCTTCTTCGTCGACCGCAAGAAGAATGTGATCCGCCGCAGCGGCGAGAACATCTCGGCGGTCGAGGTCGAGAGCGTGCTCAACGAGCACCCGGCCGTGAAGACCTCGGCCGTGGCCGCTACACCCGATGCCGTGCGCGGCGACGAGGTGCTGGCCTGCATCGTGATGCGCGAGGGTGCCGATGCATCCGAACGGGCAGCCATCGCAGCCAGCATCGTCGATGCATGCGCTCGCGCAGCTCGCTTATTACAAGGCGCCGGGCTACGTGGCATTCGTCGATGCGCTGCCGCTCACACCCTCGCAGAAGATCCAGCGCGGCCAGCTGCGCGAGATGGCCCAGTCCCTGCCGGGGCAGAGCCATTGCGTCGACACCCGCGCCATGAAGAAGAGGCAGGCATGACCCACCGAAAACGACTTTCCTACGAAGGCGTCGCGGTGGCCGTGCCGGTCACCGTGCCCTATGTGCGCTACTCCACGCGCACCGCGCACTGGTTCATCGGGCAGGCCATCGAGGCGCTGGTCGAGAGCAGCGGTGTACCGAAGAGCAGATCGACGGCCTGTGCCTCAGCAGCTTCTCGCTCGCGCCCGACACGGCCGTGGGCGTCACCCAGCACCTTGGCCTCTCGCCACGCTGGCTCGACCATGTGCCAACCGGCGGCGCCTCGGGCGTGATGTGCCTGCGCCGCGCCGCGCGGGCCGTGCAGGCGGGCGATGCCGACATCGTGGCCTGCGTGGGCGCCGACACCAACCATGTCGACTCCTTCCGCCAGACGCTCGGCAGCTTCAGCAACTTCGCGCGCGACGCGAGCTACCTCTACGGCTCGGGCGGTCCCAACTCGATCTTCGCCTTCATCACCGCCAACTACATGCGCACCTACGGCGCGAAACGCGAAGACTTCGGCCGCATCGCAGTCGACCAGCGCACCAACGCGCTGGGCAACCCGAACGCGATGTTCAAGAAGGCTTTGACGCTCGAGGAGTACATGGCCGCGCGGCCCATCTCCGACCCGATCCATTTTTTCGATTGCGTGATGCCCTGCGCGGGCGCCGATGCCTTCCTCGTGATGAGCGAGGAACACGCGCGCGACCTGGGCCTGGCGCATGTGGTGATCCGCGGCGCCATCGAACGGCACAACGCCTATGCCGACGATCCGGTGATGGTGCAGGGCGGCTGGCGCATGGACCGGGATGACCTCTATGCGCAGGCTGGCGTGCAGCCCGCCGCGCTCGACTTCGTGCAGACCTACGACGACTACCCGGTCATCGTGATGATGCAGTTCGAGGACCTGGGCTTCTGCGAGAAGGGCGAGGGCTCGGCCTTCGTGCAGTCGCACACGATGACTTTCGACGGCAGCTTTCCGAACAACACCAGCGGTGGGCAGCTGTCGGCCGGGCAAGCCGGTGCGGCGGGCGGCTTCCTCGGCATGGTCGAGGCGATCCGCCAACTGACCGACACGGCCGGCTCGCGCACAGTGCCCGACGCCAAACTCGGCCTCGTCGCCGGTTTCGGCATGGTGACCTACGACCGCTGCCTGTGCACAGGCGCGGTCATCCTGGGGAGACCCGCATGACGATGCCCCTGATGCGCCCTCCGCGCAAGAACCCGGTGCTGCGCACCCGGCAGATGAACCTGCCGCCCGGCGCACGCGGCCGCGTGGCGCTCGGCCTCACGGCCGCTGCCGCCGAAGGCCGCTTCGAACTGCAGACCTGCGAAGACTGCGGCACCGTGCAGTACCCGCCGCGCGAGGTCTGCCACAAGTGCCTCTCCGCCGCGCTGCGCTGGCGCAAGCAGAGCGGAGAGGGTGAACTGCTCGGCAGCACCACGCTGCATCACAGCAACGACCTGTTCTTCCGCGAGCGGCTGCCCTGGCGGCTGGGCCTGGTGCATCTGGATGCCGGCCCGACGCTCATGGTTCACCTGCACGGCGAAGTCGGCGACGCGCCCGCGCGTGTGCGTGTCGGCGCCCGGCTCGACCGCGCGGGCCAGGCCGTTCTCATTGGTTTTCCGAATGAAGGGAGTGCCCATATGGCCGACGACAAGATGCTGCGTGAAATGACCAGTGACCCCAAGTTCCGCAAGGCGCTGGTGACCGACGGCAAGACCGAGACGGGCCAGGCCATCGTGCGTGCGCTGGTCAAGGCCGGCGCCGACATCGTCTGGGTCGGCCATGCCGAGCCGTGGAAGAAGATGGGCGACGGGCTCGACGACATCTCGGCGCTGCCGCAGGTCACGCTCGTGCCGCTCGACTTGACCAACGGCCGCCAGGTGACGGAGCTTGCGGGCTCCATCGGCGGCAAGGTCGACATCGTGATCAACAACGCCGAGGTGCACCGCACCTTCGGCATCGGCGCGCGCCGCGGTACCGACGTGGCCAAGGTCGAGATGGACATCAACTACTTCGGCCTGCTGCGCCTCGCGCAGGAGTTCGGCCCCGCGCTCAAGGGCCGCTCGGCCGATGGCGCGACGGGCGCGACGGCCTGGGTCAACCTGCTGTCGATCTACGCGCTCAGCAACTTCCCGCCGCACGGCACCTTCAGCGCCTCGAAGGCCGCGGCGCATTCGCTTGCGCAGTGCCTGCGCGCGGAGATGCGGCCGGCCGGCATTCGCGTGATCAACGTGTTCCCGGGACCCATCGACGACGAATGGAACCAGCACACGCCGCCGCCCAAGCTGGCGCCGACACCGCATTGGCCAACGCCATCGTCAAGGCGCTGCGCGACGGCGTCGAGGACGTCTATCCCGGCGACGTGGCACAGGAGTGGCTGGAGCGCTGGCGCGACAACCCCAAAGTGCTCGAACGCGAACTCGCGGCCGGCGGCTGAGACAGGAGCCACATGATGACGACAACCACCGAACTGATGTCCGCCGCCGAAATCCTCGGCGGCCTGGTGACCGCGATGGCCAGCGGCCGCATCCGCGTGATCGACCTTACGCAGACGCTCACGCCCGAGTTCCCGCAGATCGCTTTGCCGCCCGAGATGGGCCAGTGCTGGCCCTTCCGCATCGAGGAAGTGTCGAAGTACGACGAGCGTGGCCCGGACTGGTACTGGAACAACTTTTCCTGCGGCGAGCACACGGGTACGCACTTCGATGCGCCGATCCACTGGATTTCGGGCCGCGACCTGCCGAACAACTCGGTCGACACGATTCCGGTGCAGCACTTCGTGGCGCCGGTCTGCGTGATCGACTGCTCGGCCGATGTGCAGGGCAACGACGACTACCTGTTGAGCGTGGCCGACATCGAGCGCTACGAAGCCGCACATGGCCGCATTCCGAAGGGCGCATGGGTACTGATGCGCACCGACTGGTCCAAGCGCAGCGATCCCGAGGCGTATCAGAACTTCGACGAGACCGGCCAGCACACACCGGGTCCGAGCACCGAGGCTGTGCGCTTCCTGGTGGAGCAGCGCGACGTGCTGGGCTTCGGCTCCGAGGCCATCGGCACCGATGCGGGGCAGGGCTATCACCTGCGGCCGCCGTATCCGTGCCACTACTACATGCGTGGTGCGGGGCGCTATGGGCTGCAGTGTTTGAGCAATCTTGACCTGCTGCCGCCTGCGGGTGCAGTGCTGATCTGCCCGCCGCTCAAGATCGAGAAGGGCAGCGGCAGCCCGCTGCGTGTGCTGGCATTGGTGGGAGCTTCGCTGTGAGCCCCCGATGCGGTATTGGCTTTGGCTCCTTCTCCCGCTCGCGGGAGCAGGCGGGGGATGAGGGCTCTGTGCGTTGCGCGCACCCTCACCCCAGCCCTCTCCCGCGTGCGGGAGAGGGAGCAAGACAGGGAGAACGGGCATGAGCGGATCGGCGCCCAAGGTCGCAACCGTCACCGGCGGCAGTGCTGGCATCGGCAAGGCGATCTGCGAAGACCTGCTCGCGCAAGGCTATGAGGTGGTCTCGCTCGCACGCCGCAAGGCCGAGATCGACCATCCGAAGCTGCACAGCATCGAGGTCGACCTGAGCGACCGCGCCGCCACGGGCGAGGCTGTGCGCGAGCTGGTCGAACGCTTCTCGCCGACCACCATCGTCCACAACGCCGGTGTCATCCGCGCGGCCTTGCTCCCCGAAGTCAAGCTCGACGACCTCGATGCACTGGTCGACCTGCACCTGGGCTGCGCGATCCAGCTGGTGCAGGGCGCGCTGCCCGCCATGCGTGCACAGCGCTTCGGCCGCGTCGTGCTGTTGTCGTCCCGCGCCGCCTTGGGCCTAGCCACGCGTACCAGTTACTCGGCTACCAAGGCCGGCATGTTGGGCATGGCCCGCACCTGGGCGCTCGAACTCGCGGGCGACGGCATCACAGTGAACGTGGTCGCACCCGGCCCGATTCGCACCGACATGTTCTACGACGTGGTCGAAGCCGGCAGCGAGAAGGAGCGCGCACTTGCGGCCTCGGTGCCCGTCAAGCGCCTCGGCGAATCGGCCGACGTGGCACGCGCCGTGCGTTTCTTCGCTGACCCCGCGAGCAGTTTCATCACCGGCCAGGTGCTTTACGTCTGCGGCGGCACCAGCGTCGGCAGCCTCGCTCTCTAGTTTTTTCAGCGTTCTTCTCGTTCATCCCTCACTTCTGGAGCATCGCCATGAAAGTCCTGAACCGATTCCGTGCCCTCGCAGGCATTGCCGTGGGCCTCGGTGCCCTGAGCGCTGCGGGCGCATGGGCGGCCGATCTCAAGGTCGGTTTCATCACCTCGATGTCGGGACCGGTGTCGTCGCTCGGCATTCCCTACGACAAGGGCATGAAGGCCGCGCTGGCCTACAAGGCCGAAGTGGGCGGCCGCAAGATGCAGGTGATCCAGCTCGACGATGCGTCCGACCCGTCCACGGCCGCACGCAATGCGCGCAAGCTGATCGAGGAAGACAAGGTCGACGTCATCATCGGCACGGCCGGCGCGCCGGGCTCGCTGGCCATCGCCGGCGTGGCGCGCGAAACGAAGACGCCGCTGATCTCCATCGCCAATGCCGACCTCGCGGGCGAGGAGGGCGCGTGGATGGTGACGCTGCCGCAGCCCGCACCGCTGATGATGAACGCGATGGTGGAGAAGATGAAGCAGGCCGGCGTGAAGACGGTCGCCTACATCGGCTATTCCGACGCCTGGGGCGACCTGGTCTACAACGCGCTCATGAAGTCCACGCCCTCGGCCGGCATCACGGTGGTGTCGAACGAGCGCTATGCGCGCAGCGATTCGTCGGTGGCCGGGCAGGTGCTGAAGATCGTGGCGCTGCGTCCTGACGCAGTGATCACCGGCGCTTCGGGTACGCCGGGCGCCTTGCCTTACCTCGCGCTCGCCGAGCGTGGCTACAAGGGAAAGATCTACGGCATGCATTCGCTGATCAACCCCGACTTCATCCGCGTCGGAGGCCCGTCGGTCGAAGGCCTGCTGGCGCCCACGGGCCCGGTTGTCGTGGCCGATCAGTTGCCCGACAGCAACCCGATCAAGAAGGTGTCGATGGGCTTCCGCAACGCCTATCAGAAGGTCAACGGCGCGGTGCCGACCGATGCCTTCTCGTCGTACACCTACGACGCCTACCTGCTGCTGGCCGATGCCGCCTCGCGCACCAAGGGCGAGCCGGGCACGCCGCAGTACCGCACGGCATTGCGCGATGCCATCGTCAGCACCAAGGAGCTGGTGGGTACGCACGGCATCTACACCTTCAAGCCCGACGACCACTATGGCTCCGACCAGCGAGGCGTCGTGATCGTGCAAATGAACAAGGGCCAGTGGAAGCTGGTGCCCTGAACGCCGCCTGAGCACAACACGCCGATGACCAGCTACCGCCATCATCCCGACCGGGTCGCCGCCCTCGTGCAGGACGACCGTGTACACCGCGACCTGTACCTGAGCGAGGAGATCTTCGCGCTCGAGCAGGAGCACCTGTTCGCGAACACCTGGGTCTACCTCGGCCACGCAAGCCAGGTGCCGGAGTCGGGCGACTTCGTGGCGCAGGACATCGCCGGACGGCCGCTGCTGATGGTGCGCCAGCCCGACGGCGCGGTGCGCGTGCTCTACAACCGCTGCGCCCACAAGGGCACGCAACTGGTGACCGATGAAAGCGGCAACACCGGCCGCTTCTTCCGCTGCCCGTACCACGCCTGGACCTACAAGCTCGACGGCGCGCCGCTCGCGATACCGCTCAAGAACGGCTACGAGGGCACGCAGCTCAAGGCCTGCGAGTCGGGACAGGGCCTGGCCGCGGTCAAGCATGTGAAGGTCTACCGCGACTTCGTCTTCGTGCGGCTGTCCGACACCGGGCCTGCCTTCGAGGACTACTTCGGCGAGGTGCTCGGTGCCATCGACAACATGGTCGACCGCTCGCCCGAAGGCCAGCTCACCGTGGGCGGCGGCGTGCTGCGCAACATCGTCCACTGCAACTGGAAGATGTACCTCGAGAACATCAACGACACGGTGCACCCGATGTCGACGCACGAGTCGGCCACGCAGGCGGCCGAGGCGCTGTGGCAGGGCCACGAGCCTTCCGACCCCAAGCCGATGGCGATGGAGCAGATCCTGCCCTTCGGCTCGGGCTATGACTTCTTCGACAAGATGGGCGGCCGGGTGTTCGCCAACGGCCACAGCGTGCTGGGCGTGAACTTCAGCATCCATTCCAACTACGCGCAGCTGCCCGAGTACGAGGCCGCGATGCAGGCCGCGCACGGGGCGGAGCGCGCGGCCGACATCCTGCAGCGTTCGCCGCAGAACTCGGTCTTCTATCCGAGCCTTTCCGTGAAGGGCTCGCCGCAGGCCATCCGCGTGATCCGGCCGCTGGTCGCCAACCGCACGCTGATCGAGGCCTGGAGCTTTCGCGCGGCCGGCGCGCCCGCGCTGCTGTTCGAGCGCGCGATGAGCTACAACCGGCTCGTGTTCTCGCCGATGTCGGTGGTCGCGCATGACGATGTGCACCTGTTCGAGAGCATCCAGCAGGGCCTGCGCGCCGACGGCAACGAATGGGGGAGCCTGCACCGCGACTACGACGCGGCCGAACTCACGCAATCGACGATCACCACCAACGGCACGAACGAGCTGCTCATGCGCAACCAGTTCCGCGCCTGGGCGAAGTCGATGGCGGCCGGCATGGAGGCCGCGCCATGACCGATCCGCGCGATTTCGTCGCCCACGAGGCGGCCCCTGCTCGACGAGCGGCGTTTCGACGACTGGCTGGCACTCTTCGCCGAAGACGGCCACTACTGGGTGCCGCTGCTCGGCGCGGTGCAGGCCGATCCGTTCTCGCACAACTCCCTGGCGTACGAAGACCGGCTGTTGCTGCAGCTGCGCGTCGACCGCCTCAATAATCCGCGTGCGCATTCGCAGCACCCCGCGAGCCACAGCACAGCATGTGCTGCAGCCTTCGCGCATCGAGGACGAGACCGGTGACGAGGTGCGTCTGCGCACACCGTTCCTCTACGTCGAGGCGCGCGGCGACTCCCAGATCCTGCTGAGTGGCACCGCCCGCCACCACCTCGTGCGCACGCCTTCGGGCTGGGCCATCCGCCAGAAGCTCATCGACCTGCTCAACGCCGCGCGCGCACTGCCGGCCATCCAGTTGTTCATCTGAGTTATCCGTTCATTCCACCCATCCTCACTGGAGCTACGACATGAAGAGCCTGATGCAGACCTTGACGCGCGGTGCCCTCGCCGCGGCACTGACCGCCTGTGGTGTTGCGAGTGCGTTCGCGGCCGACCTCAAGGTCGGCCTGAGCGTGTCGCTCTCGGGGCCGAACTCCTCGCTGGGCGTGCCCTATGCGAAGGGCATGCAGGCCGCGCTGGCCTACAAGCCCGAGATCAACGGCCGCAAGGTGCAGCTCATCGTGCTGGACGACGGCTCCGACCCGGCCACGGCCGGGCGCAATGCGCGCAAGCTCGTCGAAGAGGAAAAAGTCGACGTGCTCATGGGCACTTCAGGCGTGCCGGTCGCCATCGCGATGGCGCAGGTGGGTCGTGATGCGAAGACGCCGATGATCGGCCTCACACCCATCCTGCTCGACCCGAACGAGAACCCATGGGTCATGACGGTGGCTCAGCCCACGCAGCTGATGATCGACGCCGTGGTCGAGCGCATGAAGCGCAACAACGTCAAGACCGTGGGCTACATCGGCTGCACCGATGCCTGGGGCGACCTGGTCTACGACGCACTGATGAAGGCCGCGCCCGGCGCTGGCATCAAGGTGGTGAGCAACGAGCGCTATGCGCGCGCCGATGCGTCGGTGACGGGGCAGGTGCTGAAGATCGTGGCGCTGCGGCCCGACGCAGTGATGACCGGCGGCGCCGGTACGCTGGGTGCGCTGCCCTTTCTCGCACTGGCCGAGCGCGGCTACAAGGGCGGCATCTACGGCCAGCACGGCCTGATCAACCCCGACTTCGTGCGCGTGGTCGGTGCGGCCGGGCAGAACGCACTGATGCCCACCGGCCCGGTGATCGTGGCCGAGCAGCTGCCGGACAGCTATCCGACCAAGAAGATCGCGACCGAGTTCCGCGCGGTGTTCCAGAAGGTCAACAACGCGCCGAGCAGCGATGCCTTCTCCGCCTATTCCTTCGACGGCTGGCTGGTGTTCGCCGATGCCGCTTCGCGCGCGATGAAGAAGGCCGAGCCGGGAACACCCGAGTTCCGCGTTGCGCTGCGCGATGCCATCTTCAGCACGAAGGAAGTGGTCGGCACGCACGGCGTCTACAGCTTCAAGCCCGGCAGCCTTTATGGCGTGGACGAACGTGCCCGCGTCATCGTGAAGCTCGACAACGGCCAATGGAAGCTCGCACCTTGAACCTCCTCATGCTGACGACGACGAATCCCGGAGAGGTTTTTCTATGACATGGGACGTGGCGCTGATTCTCGTCACCGATGGCCTGGCCATCGGTGACGTCTATCTGCTGGCCGGGCTCGGGCTGGCATTGATCTTTTCCGTCACGCGGGTGGTGTTCGTGCCGTTCGGCGACATTGCCGCCTTCACGGCGCTGACGCTCGCGGCTTTCGAAACCGGCCGCGTGCCGCCGACCATCGGCCTTGTCGCCACGCTGGCGCTGCTGGCCATGGCCACGGAAATCGGCAGCCTGTTGCGGCGCGGTGAAGCGGCGCGCATTCCGAAGGCGGTGCTGATGTGGGGCGTGCTGCCGGCCTTGCCGTGCCTGCTGGCATGGATGGTGGCGCGCCCCGGTATTCCGGTGGCGGTGCATATCGCAGTGGCGGTGTTGCTGGTGGTGCCGATTGCGCCGCTGCTCGCGCGGGTGGTGTTCCAGCCGATCGCGGATGCGTCGGTGCTGGTGCTGCTGATCGTGTCGCTGGCGCTGCACTTTCTGCTGTCGGGGCTGGGCTTGTTGTTCTTCGGGCCTGAGGGCTCGCGGACCACGCCGCTGACCGACGCCATGTTCACGCTCGGCGACGGATTCACGGTCAGCGGCCAGGTGGTGCTGATGGTGGGCGCGGCCATCGTGCTGAGCGGGCTCTTCTTTCTGGTGTTCGAGCGCACGGTGGCGGGCAAGGCGCTGCGCGCCACCGCCGTCAACCGTGTCGGTGCGCGGCTAGTCGGTATCCGGCCGGTGCGCACGGCGCTGCTGGCCTACGGCTGTGCCTCGCTGCTCGCCGGGCTGATCGGCGTGCTGATCGCGCCGGTGACGACCATGTACTACGACTCGGGCTTCATCATCGGCCTCAAGGCCTTCGTGGCCGCGATCATCGGCGGGCTCGTGAGCTACCCGATGACGGCCGTGGGCGCGCTCGCGGTTGGCGTGGTCGAGAGCTTTGCCTCGTTCTGGAGCGGTGCGTTGAAGGACGTGATCGTCTTCAGCCTGCTGATACCGGTGCTCATGCTGCGGTCCTTCATGGCGGTCCACGCCGAAGAGGAAGAAGACGAGGTGGACCAATGAACGCCAACCGCAAACGCATGGCCTGGATGGCTGCGATGGTCGTCGTGCTGGCCCTGGTGCCGGCGGTGGCGGGCAGCTTCACGGTCTCGCTGCTCAACGACATCGGCATCGGCGCGCTGGTGGCGCTCGGGCTGGTGCTGCTTACCGGCGTGGGTGGTGCGACCTCGTTCGGGCAGGCCGCCTTCGTGGGTATCGCAGCCTATGCCACGGCATGGCTCACGACCACGCAAGGCATGTCGCCATGGATCGGGCTGCTGTTCACCGGTCTGTCGGCGCTGACCATCGGCATGCTCACGCTGCGGCTCGGCGGGCACTGCCTGCCGCTCAGCACCATCGCCTGGGGGCTGTCGATCGCGATGCTGTTCGGCAATGTCGATGCGCTCGGGCGGCACACGGGGCTGTCGAACATTCCGGCACTGCAGATCGCGGGCTGGTCGCTGGCCGACCCACCCACGATATACAACTTGATCTGGGTGGTGGTCGGGCTGGCCTGCCTGTTCAGCCACAACCTGCTGCAGTCGCGGCCGGGGCGCGCGATTCGCGGGCTGCGCGGCGGCGCCACGTTGCTGGCCAGCGTGGGGGGCGGATGCGTACCGCGTGCGGCTCTCGCTGTTCGTGACGGCCGCGCTGTTCGCGGGGCTGGCCGGGTGGCTCTATGCGCACATGAACCGCTTCGTGAGCCCTTCGCCCTTCGACGTGCGCGCAAGCATCGAATACCTGCTGATGGCGGTGGCCGGCGGGCTTGGCCAACTGGCGGGCGCGCTCGTGGGGGCGGCGCTGGTGCTGAAGAACGGATTGCAGGATGTGCTGCCGATGCTCACGCAGCGTGCAGGGCAACTGGAGGCCGTGGCCTTCGCCGCACTCTTCATCCTGCTGCTCCACTTTGCGCGTGGTGGCGTGATGGGGCTGCTGCGGCGCTGGACGCGTCGACGCGGTGGCGCGCAGGGTGTATCGCGTCACGATGCGCCGCCGGTCGATCCGCTGCCGCATCGCAAGCTGCCGACGCGTGGCACGCAGGTGCTGTCGGTGAATGGCGCGGTCAAGCGCTTCGGCGGACTGGTGGCGGTCAACGACGTGAGCTTTGACGTGAAGGCCGGCGAGATCGTCGGGCTGATCGGGCCCAACGGCGCGGGCAAGTCGACCATGTTCAACCTGCTGACCTGCACGCTGCCGATGAGCGCGGGCCAGGTGCGCTTCCTGGACCATGACATCGCCGGCATGCCGCAGCGGCAGGTGGCGCGGCTGGGCCTGGCGCGCACCTTCCAGCATGTGAAGCTCAGGCCGCACATGAGCCTGCTCGACAACGTGGCGCTCGGTGCGCACTCGCGCACCCGCTCGGGCATCCTGAAGGCGGGCCTGCGGCTCGACCGCACGGAAGAGAACCAGATCCTGCAGGAGGCGCAGAGGCAGCTCGACCGCATCGGCCTCGGCGACCGGGCGCATGAGCTCGCGGGCAGCCTGCCGCTGGGTACGCAGCGCATTCTGGAAATCGCGCGTGCGCTCGCAGCCGACCCGGTGCTGCTGGTGCTCGACGAGCCCGCTGCCGGCCTGCGCCGCAAGGAAAAGATGGCGCTCGGCGACCTGCTGCGGAAGCTCCGCGAGGAGGGCGTGACCATCCTGATCGTCGAGCACGACATGGACTTCGTGATGAAACTGGTGGACCGTCTAGTGGTGATGAACTTCGGCTCCAAGCTCGTGGAGGGCGTGCCGTCGGCGGTGCGCGCCGACGAGCGTGTGCAGGCGGCTTACCTGGGGAGCGTTGTATGACCGCGATGCTGGAGATTGGCGACCTGCATGTGTCTTACGGGCAGGTCGAGGCGGTGCGTGGTGTGTCGCTCGACTTGCAGCCGGGTCAGATCATCTCGGTGATCGGGCCGAACGGCGCGGGCAAGACCACGCTGCTGGCGGCTGCCATGGGGCTCTTGCCGTGCAAGGGCACGCTGCGCTTCGAGGGCGAAGACCTGCAAGGGCTCGACGTGGAGGCGCGCGTGGAGCGTGGCCTGTGCCTCGTGCCCGAGAAACGCGAGCTGTTCGGCGAACTCACCGTGCTCGACAACCTGCAGCTCGGCGCCTACGCCAAGCGGCTGCGCAGCGATGCGATGAAGCGGCAGCTGCAGTCGGTGTATGACCGGTTCCCGCGATTGGCGGAGCGCCGCTCGCAGCGCGCCGACACGCTCTCGGGCGGCGAGCGGCAGATGCTCGCGGTGGGCCGCGCGTTGATGTCGGCGCCACGCCTGCTGATGCTCGACGAGCCCAGCCTTGGCCTCGTCCCGCTGATCGTGCGGGACATCCTCACCATCGTGCGCAAGCTGCGCGAAGACGGTGTCTCGATCCTGCTGGTGGAGCAGAACGCGCGCGCCGCGCTCGAAAGCTCTGACCATGGTTATGTGCTGGAGACCGGCGAGATCGCGCTGTCGGGCGCTTCGGCCGAGCTGGCGAGCGATCCGCGGGTTCAGGCGACCTACCTCGGCGGAGGCACGCACGATGACGAGTGAGGTGCGCGCGCTGCCGTCGGCCCAACGGACGCTGCCTGCGATGCTGCGGCGGCAGTCGGCGCAGTTCGGCGCGCGGCCCCTGCTTCGGGTGGCGGGGCGGCAATGGGTGCACAGCGACGCGGCCGAGGCGGCTGCGGTTCGCGCCGGGGCGCTGGCGCAGGCCGGCGTGGCGCGCGGCGATCGCATCTCGGTGATGTACGGCAACCGCATCGAGTTTCTCGAAACCTTCCTCGGCGCAGGCTGGCTCGGCGCGTCGGTCGTGCCGATCAACACGGCGTCGATGGGGCCGCAGATCGAGTATTTCTTGGCCAACAGCGAGACGAAGCTGCTGGTGATCGAGGCGGGTTTTGTCGAACGGCTGCAGACGGCCGACCTGGGGCGCACTGCCCTGAGCGAGGTCTGGGTGGTCGGCGAAACCGTCGCTTCGTGGGAGGCGCCTGCAGGCGTGCGTGTCTCGAGCTATCCCGAAGGTGCGGAAGCGATCCCACCCGCTGCGGTGCAGCCCGGCGATCCGCTCGCGATCCTCTACACCTCGAGCACCACCGGCCCTGCCAAGGGCGTGATCTGCCCGCATGCGCAGTATTTCTGGTGGGGCGTGAACAGCGCCGAGGTGCTCGACGTCGGCCGCGACGACGTGCTGTGCACCACGCTGCCGCTCTTTCACATCAATGCGCTCAACACCTTTGCGCAGGCTGCGCTGACGGGTGCGGAGGTGGTGTTCGAGTCGCGCTTCTCGGCCTCGGGCTTCTGGCCGTCGATGCGGGCGAGCGGCGCGACCGTGGTCTAGCTGCTCGGCGCGATGGTGCCGATCCTGCTCGCGCAGCCCGAGGGGGAGGGCGAGCGGGATCATCGCGTGCGCACCGGGCTCGGGCCGGGTGTGTCGTCCGCAGCGGGGCAGGCGTTCAAGGGGGCGCACGGGTGTGTCGCTGCTCGAAGGCTACGGATCGACGGAAACCAACTTCGCGATCGCCACCGCGCCGGATTCGCCGCGCGGCGGGGTCATGGGCTGGCTGCGTACCGGCTTCGAGGCGCGCGTGGCCGATGAAGACGATACGGCGCTGCCGCCCGGCGAGGCCGGCGAGCTGCTGCTGCGCGCGGACGAGCCCCATGCCTTTGCGAGCGGCTACTTCAACATGCCAGAGAAGACGGTCGAGGCCTGGCGCAATCTCTGGTTTCATACCGGCGATCGCGTGGTGCGCGATGCCGACGGGGCGTTCCGTTTCGTGGATCGCATCAAGGACGCGATCCGCCGGCGTGGCGAGAACATCTCTTCGTTCGAGGTCGAGCAGGTGCTGCTGAGCCATCCGGGCGTGGCGTCGTGCGCGGTGTATCCGGTGCGCTCCGAGCTGGCCGAGGACGAGGTGATGGCCGCGCTGGTGGCACGCGACGGCGAGCGAATCGATCCGGCGGAGCTGGTGCATTTCTGCGAGAGCCGCCTGCCTTACTTCGCGGTGCCGCGTTACATCGACGTGCTGCCCGACCTGCCGCGTACCGAGAACGGCAAGGTGCAGAAGTTCAAGTTGCGTGAGCGCGGCGTGGGGCCGCAGACCTGGGATGGCCGGCCTGCGAAGTCGTGAGGCGCATGGACCTCGACGGCGGGTGTTTCATGCGCTAACAGCCCGGCGGGCGGACATCGTTAAAATGATTCAGAACTAAAACATTCAGGTATGCAATCAAATTTACTCACTGGCCGCCATGCACTCGTCACCGGCGCTGCACGTGGCATCGGCGCAGAGATCGCCCGCACCCTGGCTGCCGAGGGCGCCGTGCTGACCCTTCTGGGGCGTGACCGCGAGGCACTGCAGCGCGTGGCCGATACGCTCGCCGGCAGCGGCCACGGCGTGGCTGCCGCCGACGTGGCGGACCCGGAGGGCGTGCAATCGGCCTTCGCGCAGGCGCGCGCCGCGCGTGGCCCGATCGCCATCCTCGTCAACAACGCCGGCGCCGCCGAGAGCGCACCGTTCCTCAAGACCTCGGTCGAGCTCTGGCAGCGGATGCTGTCGGTGAACCTCACCGGCAGCTTCCTGTGCGCGCAGGCCGCGCTGCCCGACATGCTCGACGCCGGATGGGGTCGCATCGTCAATATCGCGAGCACGGCGGGGCAGAAGGGCTATGCCTATGTCGCTGCCTATGCCGCAGCCAAGCATGGCGTGATCGGCCTCACGCGCTCGCTCGCGCTCGAAGTGGCGCGCAAGGGCATCACGGTGAATGCCGTATGCCCCGGCTACACCGACACCGACATCCTGCGCAACAGCGTCGCCAACGTGGTCGGCAAGACCGGGCGCAGCGAGGCCGATGCACTGGCGGAGTTTTCGAACGTCAATCCGCAGCGGCGCATCGTGCAGCCGGCCGAGGTGGCCGATGCCGTGCGCTGGCTGTGCGGGGAGGGCGCTGCGTCGGTCACCGGACAGTCGATCTCGGTTTCAGGGGGAGAAGTGACATGACACGCAACGATGCCTCGCACGCCGCGCTGAGCGACGCCGAAGAACTGGGCCACGAGGCGCGCGCGGGTCACGAAGACCACGCGATGCTCAAGCTGTGGCTGCGCAGGCTTGCAAGCACCACGCAATCGAGGCCGAGATACGACGTCGTCTGCGCGAACGCTTCGGCATCTCGCTGGCGCGCTTCGACTACATGGCCCAGCTCTATCGCTACAAGGACGGGCTCAAGATGCGCGTGCTGTCGCGCTACCTGATGATGACCGGCGGCAACGTGACGGGCCTGACCGACGAGCTTGAACGCGATGGCGTGGTGGCGCGTGCCCCCAGCCCCGACGACCGTCGTGCGTGGATCGTGAGCCTCACGCCCGTCGGCCGGCGCACCTTCGAGACGATGGCGAGCGAGCATGAGCAGTGGATCCTCGAGATGTTCTCGGGCCTGGACATGAAGACGGTCAAGCAGATGCACAGCCAGCTGGGGCTATTGCGCGTGCACGTGATGCGCGGCGAGCCGACGGGCGAGGAGCGCTGACGATGGGCGAGGCCACCCACGTCGATCTGGCGGCAGCGAGCACGGAGTTCCGGCGGCCGCGGCTGATCCGGTTCTCCGACTGCGACCCGGCGGGCATCGTGTGCTATCCGCAGTACTTCGTGATGCTCAACGGCCTCGTCGAAGACTGGGTGAACGAGGGGCTGGGCCTCAGCTATCACGGGCTGGTGGCGGAGCGTCGCATCGGCCTGCCGACCGTGAAGCTCGAAGTGGACTTCCGGGCCGTGAGCCGGATGGGCGATCAGGTGACGCTCGGCCTCGCCGTGGAGCGGCTGGGCTCGCGCTCGATGACCCTGGCGGTGCGCTGCTTCGACGCTGCTGCCGGCGAGGTGCGCATGCAGATGCAGCAGGTGCTGGTGACCACGTCGCTCGAGACGCATCGCGCGGTGGCCATTCCGGACGACATGCGCGCGGCCATCCTGCGCGACGCGCCCGGTCTGGCCTGAGCCTCAGGGCGCAGGCTCCTCGCCGGCCTCCTGCGCGCGCTTCTTCAGCCAGCCGCTCAGTTCCCGCTTGCCCTTGGCATTGGCCGTGCGCCATGCCTCGCGCGCGGCCGCAATGAAGCGCTCTTCCGCCGCGTCTGGCACCTCGGAGGGCCGGTCCTCCTTGTCGAGCCAGCCGGGCTCCACATCGCAGTGCCGTTCGATCTGCCGCGCGAGGTTGTCGCCGATGGGCCGGGAACTCTTGATCTGGCTCCACATGCTCGGGGAGATTTCGATCTTCTTCGCAAAGGCCTGGTCCAGCCCCTTGGCTGGCAGGCCCGCTGCAACGGCGCCCTCGAGAAAGCGGCGATGCAGCGCAAGAACATTGCGACGGCGCGCGACGGTGGTATTGGGCACTGTTCAAAAACAACAACAAGACAAGAAAAGATTGTCCCGGTTGTTGACGCCGCCGTAAACACTATTTACAGTTGCCTTCATTCGCGGCTCAAGCCGTACCTTTTTTCCAACCCCTCACAGCCGACAGCGGCAAATTTGATCAGGAACCATCGTGAACACCGCATTGACCCTCACCAACATTCGACCCGCATCGGGCCGGGCGTTCGTGCGCGTGTGGTCGTGCGATGGTTTCGACATGCCGTCGGGTCAATCGAATCTGCGCCAGAGCTATGTGCATTCGACGCAAGCCGCAGGCAGCCTGCGCGTTGGCAAGTTCGAGGATCAGGTGATACCGGGTGGAGGTTGCGCATAGGCGCATACCTTCCAAGCTCTCTCAAGCAGAGGCCCGGACACCGAAAGGTTCCGGGCCTTTTTGTTTTGTTTGCCGTGCTTTGCCATTTCGGGTGTGCCTTCACCACACCGCCAGAACCCACCGCGTAGACGGTCTGGCGGGATGTGCAGGAAAGTGATCCCTCCTGTGCAGCGACGTCGTACGGGACAGCGCCCAGCGCGCTGTCCGTCGCGTGAGGACACAACCGAAATGGAAAAGCGGTCATCCGTTTTTCTACACCGAACCCGAGCGGGACAGGGCCATGCAGATGGCCCTCCCGCGGAAACCGGCTGCAAAGATTGGGCGGCGCCGGCACTCGTAACCGGACACTTTTTTTGTTTGTTTCATCCCGCGTTAGCTCAATGGATCAGAGCACTTGCCTACGAAGCAAGGGGTTGCACGTTCGAGTCGTGCACGTGGGGCCAGTTTTGTTTTGCTGTCACCACCCAACAGAGGAGTCACCATGCGCAAGCGCAACACCCCGATCCGGATGATCACCGTGCGCCCGGCCCAGCCGCGCAAGCGCATGGTGCTGGCACTGGCCCAACGCTTTAGCATCGCGACCGGTGCCCGGCGTGAGATGGAAAGCCCGTCCGCGTCGCCCGGTCGCGAGTGTCGACTCGAAAGCCTCGATCTCGACCAGCGCGTGCGCGAGTTGGGTGAGTGGTAGTCCGGCTCGCATTTTTCTTACGGTGCGCGTAGCTCAACGGCAGAGCCGCGGGTTGTGGTCCCGCTGACGACGGTTCGATTCCGTTCGTGCACCCCATCGTTTTCATTCATCCACTCGTTCATTCAACCATCGCCGCGAAAGGAGGCGAGACATGCACCCTCACGTCCTGCAACTCGATATTCAGGGCACGCCGCAAGCCTGGATTTCGCTGGAGCAGGCGGTGCTGCACTACGCGACCGGATCGGTCGCTTGGGAAGACGGCGACCTGCCGCTGGCGACGCTGCGCAGCGGCTTCAACGTTGCGCGCGGTGCGCAGTCGCGCATCGACGTGGCGCCGATCATTGCGCTGCGCGGCGCCTCGAAGATCAACCTGTTCGACGTGGTCCCGGGCGTCACCAGGAGCAAGCTGGTGCGGCGCGATCGTCACACCTGCGCGTACTGCGCGGGCGTGTTCCACGAGCGCGATCTGCAGTGCGAGCATGTGCTGCCCGAGTCGCGTGGTGGTCCGTGGACCTGGACCAACCTGGTGAGCGCGTGCGCGGTCTGCAACAACAGGAAGGCGGCGCGCACGCCGGAGGAAGCCGGCATGCCGCTGGTCTACCTGCCCTACGTGCCGAGTCGCTTCGAAAATTTTCTGCTCGAAGGCCGAAACATCCGTGCGGATGTGCACGAGTGGCTGGCGAAGCGGCTGCCCAAGGGCTCGCGGCTTCAGTGAGGATGCGCTGTGCAGTGGGCCGGCACTGATGTAAAAAGCCCGCTGTCGTTCGGACAGCGGGCTTTTTTCGTGCGGATGAAACGGTCAGCGTCCGACGCCGAAGACGCGATAGGCGATCACCCCCGCAGCCGCCAGGCCGCCGACGATGATGAAAATTACTTTGGTGACCCGGCCATTGCCGCGTTTCGAGCGGTCCCAGTGTTCCGGCCCGATCAGGTCGATGGGGACGGTGGGTTTGCCTATGTCGGAAGCCTTTTCCATGGGAGAAATATAGCTCAGGCCTGAAAGCATATCTGCGGCCGGTTCATTGTGTTGCCGCCGAACATCGCTGTTTGTCCTGAATGTGACCAGGCAAAAATAACCCGCCGAAACGGGTCCAACGAAGCCGCAACTGACGGCTATAAATACGAATGGTGCCAAGTATGAACAAAAAATCATCCTCGAGAGTTTGACGCGTGCCTTGGAAAGCTGGGTGCGCAATGCCTCTGCGGCGCAGCTTTGGCTGGTGCATCAGGCGGGCGGTCTGGGTGCAGCCATTCACGCGGAGGGCGACATCGTCCAGGCCCGCATCACGCTCGGCGGTCCGCGAAACACGCTGTCGGACATCGGCAAGACGGACGGACGATTGCCGGTGACCGAGGCTTTCCTGGGCGGGAGTGTTGCTGCCTGGGGCACGCCGCCGCAGCAAGGCGGTCCCGCGCGCGAGCAGTGGTTCCTGTCGAACGAACTGGCCCAGGAACATGCGCGGCAATATCTGATGGCCGAGATCGGCGAGAAGCGCGATCTGCTCGCGAGCTTCGTCGACGAGTGGATGACTCGGTAGGCGGGGTCAATAAAAAAGCCTGCTACCGGTGAGGTAGCAGGCTTTTTCAGCGTTTCCGCCATTGTTGGTGGTGGGCCCTGAGTGACTCGAACACTCGACCTACGAATTAAGAGTCCGCTGCTCTACCAACTGAGCTAAGAGCCCATGCTCTGTCAACGACTAGCGTTTTCAGGCAAGGCTACGAGTATATCCCAGAAATTTGGCACCTTCAAAAATTTTGTGTGCGGCGGCGTTAGGATGCGCCATCGACGGGGCCTTGCCCCCCTCTACCAAGGAGCACTTTTCATGAGCGATGCAAACACCCCCCATGTCGTGATCACCGGTGCCGCGGGGGCGCTGGGCCGTGCCGTGGCCCAGCACTTCATCGAGCAGGGCGCGCGCCTTGCGCTGGTCGACCACCATGCCGGTCGCCTGGCCGAGGTCTTTCCGGGCCTCGACAACTCGCAGCATCTGCTGCTGGCGGGCGATGTGACCTCGGCGCCCGATATGGCCGAGCTGACCGGCCAAGTGCTCAAGGCCTTCGGCCGCGTCGACGTGCTCGTGCACATTGCCGGCGGTTTCGAGATGGGCGAGGCGACGCATGCGCTCTCGCGTGCGAGCTGGGACCGGATGATGAACCTCAACGCCTGGTCGTTCGTCGCGGTGACGCAGGCCGTGCTGCCTTCGATGATCGAGCGCGGCTCCGGCAGCATCATCGCCGTGACGGCGAAGGTGGCGGCGCGCGGCGTGCCGGCGATGGCTGCGTACATCGCGTCGAAGAGCGCATTGCAGCGCCTGGTGGAAGCCATGGCAGCCGAGGCCGCGCCGCATGGCGTCAACGTGAACAGCGTCGCGCCCAGCGTGCTCGACACGCCGGCCAACCGACAGGCCATGCCCGATGCCAATCCGGCCGAATGGGTTTCGACCTCGGTCGCGGCGCAGACCATCGGCTTTCTCGCATCGCCCGCTGCCGCAGCACTGCATGGCCTGCACCTGACGCTCGATACCTGAGCCGGAAAAAAGAAAGGCCTGGCAGTTGCCAAGGCCTTTCCGAGATCGGTTGGTGGAGAGGATGAGGATCGAACTCACGACCTCCGCATTGCGAACGCGGCGCTCTCCCAGCTGAGCTACCCCCCAACACAATTTAAATTCTAACCAGACTCCCGTCCGAGCGCACGCTGTCGTGCCAAGATTCGCGCCTCGCGAAATAAGAGCAGCAATCGCATGGCCTCGTACGACCCCGCTTGGCTGGAAGGCATGTACAATAACCTGGCGCGGGTGAAAGACCACCCGGCGTACTTCGAGCGATGGGCGCGCGAATCGGCGGCGGCACGCGATGCCTTGCCGGGCCGGATCGATCTGCCTTATGGCGAAGGCCCGAACGAGACGCTCGACATTTTTCCGGCGCCGATTCCCGATGCGCCGGTCCTGGTTTTCATCCACGGCGGCTACTGGCGCGCCATGGACAAGAGCCAGTACTCCTTCATCGCCCCCGCATTCAATGACCGTGGCATCTGCGTGGTCCAGCCCAACTATGCGTTGTGCCCCGGCACGGCCGACCAACCCGTCACCGTGCCGGGCATCCTGCTGCAGATGGTGCGTGCGCTCGAATGGACGTGGCGGCACATTGCGGCCTATGGCGGCGATCCTTCTCGCATCACCGTCGCCGGTCATTCGGCCGGCGGGCACATGGCCGCGGCGCTGCTGGCCTGCAACTGGAAGTCGGTTACGCCCGATCTGCCCGCGCAGCTGGTGCGCAATGCGCTCTCGGTCTCGGGCCTCTACGACCTGCGGCCGCTGCAGCGCACGCCGTTCCTGGAGAACACGTTGAAGCTGACCGATGCGGATGCCCTGCGGGCCAGCCCGGCGCTCTGGCCCGCGCCTTCACGCGGTCAGCTCTACGCCGTCGCGGGGGCAGAGGAGAGCGCGGAGTTCATCCGCCACAACGCGATGATTCGCGAAGCGTGGGGCCACAACGCCGTGCCGGTGTGCGAGGTGCTCCCGGGGCTGAACCACTTCGGCGTGGTCGATGCGCTCGCTGATCCGACCCACAGACTGCACCGGCACGCCGTGCAGCTGCTCGAAGCCTGATCCGCACAGCCCCAGGGCAGGGGCTTACATCAGCAGGTGTTCGCCCGCGTTGTCGCCGCCCAGCGTGACGTAGTTGACCTTGCGGATGTCCATCAGCGTGCGGCCGCCCGCGTAGCTGATCGAGCTCTGCACGTCCTGCTCCATCTCGACCAGCGTGTCGGCCAGCTTGCCTTTGATGGGCTCGAGGATGCGCTTGCCCTCGACGTGCTTGTACTCGCCCTTGTTGAAGTCGCTGGCCGAGCCGTAGTACTCCTTGAAGAGCGTGCCGTCGACGTCGACCGTCTTGCCGGGCGATTCTTCGTGCCCCGCGAACAGCGAGCCGATCATCACCATCGACGCGCCGAAGCGCACGCTCTTGGCAATGTCGCCGTGGTCGCGGATGCCGCCGTCGGCAATGATCGGCTTGGTGGCCACGCGCGCACACCACTTGAGCGCCGACAGCTGCCAGCCGCCGGTGCCGAAGCCGGTCTTGAGCTTGGTGATGCAGACCTTGCCCGGGCCGATGCCGACCTTGGTCGCGTCGGCGCCCCAGTTTTCGAGGTC